>JBKBOF010000010.1:0-36017 GCA_046294955.1 Paracoccaceae bacterium | reverse complement strand
GTGGTGGTGGACGGATCAAAAAGCTATTTCGACACCCGGATGGACGATCACCCGCATTTTTATTGGGAAGACACCGCCGAACTGACCGACGCACCGAAAGACCAGTTGGAAATCAGCGGTCTGCCTGTGGCACCGGAAGGCACTGAGATATCGCGTGTCGATGTGGTTATCCGGCTGAAGCGGACCTGACGCTTAGGGTTGTGTCGCTGGTGCAACCCGGATTTCCTGCCGAAACAGTCCGTCGCGCCCGAAGATCAGAATTCGGTCGTCCTTTGTCACCACGGCAATGAAATCGCGGCCCATGGTCAGAGCCGCAGGTTGGCTTCCCTCGGGCAGTATAAGATTTTCTGGCATCGCAACCGGGGCAGTGCCATCGGGCATCCGGGTGACAAGCAGGCCAACCACGGTTATGACACCCACAATCATCGTGGCGGTGAGAATGATCACCAGCCATTTCAGAAGTCTCAGCGAAGGCGGAAGCGCTTCGGGTTCAGGAGTGTTGTTCATGTCAGTGCCTTTTGCCGATGCGTCCGATGGCGACGATGCCACGCTGAACGTGACTATTGCCGATGGCTGCGCTGACCGTCTTGATAAGGCGCTTGCGCGGTCGGTGCCAGAGGAAGCCGCGTTGTCCCGCACGCGTCTGATGAAGATGATCGGTGACGGGGCGGTCTGGCGCGCAGGTGTGGCACTGACAGACCCCAAGACCCGCGTTGAAGATGGTGAGGTGATCACCCTGTTGCTGGAACCGCCGGTGAACGTCGAGACTTTGGCCGAGGATATCCCGCTGTCCGTGGTGTTTGAGGATGACCACCTGATTGTGGTGGACAAGCCGGTGGGGATGGTGGTGCATCCGGCCCCCGGCACACCGTCAGGCACGCTTGTCAACGCCTTGCTGGCCCATTGTGGTGATACATTGTCAGGCATCGGCGGCGAGCGGCGTCCTGGGATCGTGCACCGGATCGACAAGGACACCACTGGTCTTTTGGTCGTGGCGAAATCAGACAAGGCGCATCACGGTCTGGCGGCGCAGTTTGAAAAGCACGACGTCAACCGCCGCTATCTGGCGCTGGTCCATGCCGTGCCCAGTGCAGCCGATCCGCGTTTGCGCGGGATAAAGGGGATCAGCTTTGAAACCGGCGGTATCATCAAGATTGCCACGCTGCTGGCCCGCCACAAGACCGATCGTCAGCGTCAAACCGTGGTTTGGCACGACGGCCGCCATGCGGTTACTCGGGTCCGGGTGCTGGAGGCTTTTGCCGATCAGGCCGCATTGGTGGAATGCTGGCTGGAAACCGGTCGCACGCATCAGATCAGGGTGCATATGGCCTATGCCGGGCACGGTCTTCTGGGGGATCAGACCTATGGGGGAAAGCGCAAACTGTCGCCACGCGCGCTGGCTCCGATGGCGGCAGAACAGGGCAACGGGTTTCCCCGGCAGGCGCTGCATGCGGCCACATTGGGATTTAGCCATCCGGTGACGGATGAGTGGCTGGAGTTCACATCGCCTTTGCCGGCGGACATGGCGGGGCTGCTGCGGGCACTGCGCACACCGAAAGAGTGACATTCGCGTGAGAATGTCGTCACAAACCCTTCCTGCGGGAACGAATCCCCCTTCATTCTACGTTAACACAGGGATGGTACGTCGCCCACTTGAACGGGCGGCGCACAGACCTTAAGTCTGTCGGCTCTTCGGGGGCTGATGGCACCGGGGATAACAGGGGGCATGAGATGAGCACCTATACCAACTTACCCGCACCAAGCCCAGAACAGGGCTTGAATCGGTATATGCAGGAAATCCGAAAGTTTCCGCTACTGGAACCGGAAGAAGAATACATGCTTGCCAAGGCATGGGTGGATCGGCAAGACAGCGCATCGGCGCACAAACTGGTGACGTCGCACCTGCGTCTGGCCGCCAAGATCGCCATGGGCTACCGTGGCTATGGCCTGCCGCAGGCCGAGGTTATTTCCGAAGCAAACGTCGGCCTGATGCAGGCTGTCAAACGTTTTGACCCTGAACGCGGCTTCCGTCTGGCCACTTATGCGATGTGGTGGATCAGGGCCAGTATTCAGGAATATATCCTTCGGTCATGGAGCCTTGTGAAACTGGGCACCACCAGCGCGCAGAAAAAGCTGTTCTTCAATCTGCGCAAAGCCAAGGCCAAACTGGGTGCCTTGGAAGAGGGCGACCTGCGGCCCGAAAATGTGGCCCGTATCGCCAAGGATCTGTCGGTGACCGAAGCCGAAGTGGTGGATATGAACCGCCGAATGTCCGGGGCGGATGCGTCGTTGAATGCGACGGTCGGATCGGAAGATGGCGGGGCGCAGTGGCAGGACTGGCTGGAAGATGAAAACAGCAATCAGGCCGAAGCCTATGCTGAAAATGATGAGTTGGACATTCGTCGCCGACTGCTGGTGAAAGCCATGTCGGTTCTGAACGACCGCGAAAAGGAAATCCTGATGCAGCGGCGCCTGTCGGAAGAGCCTGTCACTCTGGAAGCACTGTCCGAAAAGCATGCGGTCAGCCGCGAACGCATTCGCCAGATCGAAGTGCGCGCGTTTGAAAAGCTGCAAGCCAAGATGCGGGAATTGGCCAAAGGCAAAGGCATGGTTGTGCCGGGCTGAAATGATCATGCCCGTTTGGCGCAAGGCGGCCCCGGTAGGGGCCGCCTTTTTCGCATTTACGGCAGGCCTTGGCCTTGGCGCGGCGGACGGATACGACAGCTTGCACATACGGCGGCTGTCCGCCGAGAATTTGACGTTTTTGATGGCTGATGCGTCGTTTTTGTTTGCCCCCGACGGGCGGGCAGGATACGCCCTCGGCCTAAGGTTGAAAGGACCGGTCACACCATGACGATGCTGGGCACATTTCTAAAGCCGATGCACCCCGAGGGGTACAAATTCGTGGCGATCTTTGCCGCAATCACCCTTGTGTTGTTCTGGCTGTGGGAACCCTTGGGTTGGATCGGCGTCGGTTTGACGGTCTGGTGCTATTACTTTTTTCGCGATCCCAAGCGGGTGGTGCCGCAAGGTGCCGGTATCCTTGTGTCACCGGCCGATGGGGTGATTTCGCTGATCGAACGCGCGGTGCCGCCGGAAGAATTGGGTATGGGGCCAGAGGCTCTGGTGCGCGTTTCGGTGTTCATGAACGTCTTCAACTGTCATGTAAACCGCGCGCCCATCGCCGGCACCGTCGGTGCGATGAGCTATCGTCCCGGCAAGTTCCTCAATGCGTCGCTGGACAAGGCGTCGGTAGACAACGAACGCAACTCGCTTCGGATTGATCTGACGGATGGTCGCCAGATCGCGGTGGTTCAGATCGCCGGTCTGGTCGCGCGCCGCATCATGTGGTGGGTCGGCGAAGGGCAGGGGATGCGCACAGGTGAACGGTTTGGCCTGATCCGCTTTGGCAGCCGCGTCGATGTCTATCTTCCCGAGGGTGTCACGCCGCAGGTGGCGCTGGGTCAGTCCATGGTGGCGGGGGAAACCGTGCTTGCCGTACTGGGCCGTGATCTGCCGCAAGCCGTGGGCCGCATGGAATGACCGACGAACCATCGCTTCCGCCCCGGCGCAGGATGCCGATCCTGAATCTGTTGCCGAACCTGATTTCCATTCTGGCGCTGTGCGCTGGACTGACGGCGATCCGCATGGCCGTTGAAGGGCGCTTCGGCTGGGCGGTTGCGCTGATCGGCCTTGCGGCAGCCCTTGACGGGATCGATGGGCGGCTGGCGCGGATGTTGAAATCCGAAAGCGCCATCGGGGCCGAACTCGACTCCCTCTGCGATCTGGTAAACTTTGGCGTCACACCTGCGCTGGTGCTGTATTATTGGGGTATGCGGGCTGATACGTCGCTCGGCTGGATCGCGGTGTTGATCTATGCGGTTTGCTGCATGTTGCGCCTTGCGCGGTTCAACGTGGGCAACCGTGTGGCCGAGGCTGAAGAAAAGCCCAAAGGATTTGTCGGTGTGCCATCCCCCGCAGGGGCCATGCTTGCCCTGTTGCCGATCTATCTTGCCTATGCGTTCGAAAATACGCTCCGTTTGCCCGCATGGGCGGTGGCGGTGTGGATGGTCTTCGTCGGCGCATTGATGATTTCACGAATGCCAACGCCATCGTTCAAGGGCGTTCGGATCTATGCTGAAAATGCGCGGTTCATTTTGGTGGGGTCGGTCGCCCTGATTGCGGCCTTGCTGACCTATCCTTGGGTCACGCTGTTGTTGCTGGATGTCGTCTATCTTGTCGCCATCCTTTTTCTGTGGCGCAAAAGTGCGCGGTCTTTAAGGAGTGTTGTTTGACATGGATATCCACGCTGTCCTCAAGTCCTATGCCCGTTGGGCACCCATCTATGATGCAACCTTCGGAGTCATCACGCGGGTCGGAAGGCGGCGGGCGGTATCGGTGTTGAACGGCCTTGGCGGACGGGTGCTGGAGGTCGGGGTCGGCACCGGGCTGTCGCTGCCGGCATATCGTCCCGAAGTGTCGGTCACGGGCATTGATGCCAGTGCCGAGATGCTGGACAAGGCGCGCGAAAAGGTGGCCGAACTGGGATTGGGCAATGTCGAGGCGCTTCGGTTGATGGATGCCCGCGCGTTAGAATTTGCCGACAATAGTTTTGACCATATCAGCGCACTGCATATCATGTCGGTGGTGCCCGACCCAGAGCGTGTGATGTCGGAAATGGCGCGGGTGTTGCGTCCGGGAGGAACCATTGTAATGGTCAACCACTTTGCGCGTGATGCCACGGACAAAGGTGCGCTACCCTGGCTGGAGCGCGTTTTTGCGCCCTTTGCCAACCGCTTGGGCTGGCACTCTGATTTTTCACGCGACGCGGTCACGCAAACCCAAGGCCTGATGCTGATCGAAGAAGCCGCGCTGCCCCCCTTTGGCATGATGACACTGATGAGGTTTCGTAAAGACTGACCTTTCATCCGTGGCCGTCCCGCGATAGCGTGGTTGCGCTAACAGGGAGGAATGGCAGATGAAACCGGTCAGATGGGGCGTTTTGGGCGCTGCTAAATTCGCACGCGAGCATATGGCACCTGCCATTCATGCGGCCGAGGGGGCCGAACTGACAGCGCTGGCGACGTCCAATCCTGCCAAGGCCGAAGGATTCCGGGCCTTTTGCCCCGCTTTGCAGGTGCACACCAGTTACGATGCGCTGCTGGCTGACCCGACGATTGATGCAGTCTATGTCCCTTTGCCCAATCACCTGCATGTAGAGTGGACGTTGAAGGCATTGGCGGCGGGCAAGCATGTGCTGACCGAAAAACCCATTGCTTTGCGGGCCGATGACATCGACCGGATCATCACCGCCCGCGACGCCAGTGGTCTGCTGGCGGCCGAGGCCTTCATGATCGTGCACCACCCGCAATGGGGCCGCGCGAAGGAATGGCTGGGCGCGGGCGAGATCGGCCAATTGCGTCATGTGGATGCGGCCTTCAGCTATAACAACGCGGCCGAGCCGGGAAATATCCGAAACCGTCCGGATACCGGCGGCGGATCGTTGCGCGATATCGGTGTCTATACCCTTGGGTCGATGCGCTTTGTGACTGGCGCTGAACCTGTGGATGTGGCCGCCCGTGTCATTATGGAGGCCGAGGTCGAGGTTTTTGCCCATGTAACGGCGATGATGCAGGGCCCGACCGGACGTTTCACCTATGGCTCGATGACCTCAATGCGGCTTTCGAACCGCCAAGAAGTGGTGTTTCAGGGCGACAACGGGATGATCCGGGTGGGATCGGCCCCGTTCAACGCCAATGTGCATGATGTGGCCGAGGTTGAATTGCACCAGCCGGGGCAGCGCGTGATCACCGACCGCTTTCCTGCGGCAAATCACTACAAGCTTCAGGTCGAAGCCTTTGGCCGCAGCATCCGCACCGGGGCGGCTTACCCTTGCCCGCTGGAATTCGTGCGTGGAACGCAAGCGATGATGGACCGTGCACTGGATGCGGCGGTGGAAGTATCGCTGTGACGAATACCTGGCGTCAGCCTGTCATGTTAGCGCCGGAACCGATGGCGGCATGTTTGAGAAAATCGGTCCTAGACAGGCCCCACGGTTTCGCTCAACACTTGCGTAAGGGCGGGAATCGTCCGGGGGAGCAGTGCCCCGCGTTGAACGGCCACCAAGCCCAATTCACGCGCGGCCCAAAATCGAAGAAGACCTGACATGGCAACACGTCGTTCGGCGCTTTCCGCTGACACAGCGCAGGGTTATCGCCCAGAAAGCTTTATCACGGGTACTGGGACAGCTATTGTTCATTCTTTCGCTGAAGAGGTTATCCTGCGTGTTGCCGCACAGGCGCGCCGTGACAAGATGGATGCGACGACCCCGAAAATTGCCCAACTTTCCCAAGCGCTGCTGAGCGCAGATGATCAGGCCGCCATTGGGTTTGTGCGGGATGCGCGTTTGGGCGGAATGACGGCTGACACGCTCTATTACGGACTGCTGGCGGGCGCGGTGCAGCAAGTTGGTCTGGCTTGGGCGCGGGATGATGTTGCGATGCCCGACATGCTGCGGACGTCGCATCGCGTGTGGCGCATCATGAATGATCTGCGGGATGTTTTCGTGCGGATTTCAGACCGCAAGCCTGGACAGCATGCGGTGTTTGCACCCTGTCCGAAAGAAACCCATATGATCGGCCTTACCATGACCGCCGATGATCTGCGTCGCCGCGGTTGGGAAATCGAGATTGTGTCAAGCGACGATCATGACAATCTGATCGGGCAGATCGAGCAGCGATGGCCAATCAGCGTGGCGCTTGGGGCGTCAACTGCCGAAATGACCCTGCCATTGGCACGGCTTGTGGTTGCACTGCGCGCACATATTCCGGGTGTCTGGGTCATGATCGGTGGCGCCATCACTATGCAGGAGCCGGATCTTCTGGCGTTGACCGGAGCCGATGCGGTGGCAAACTCGGCCGATGAGGCCGAGCGCCTGATGTTGGCCCGTCTGGCGGATCTTGTTGATCGTCGTTCCAACCGCATCTGACCATCGAAAACGATGGGGCTTACGCCTCCATCGCTTCCAGTTCATCAATGAATCCGGCAATCATTGACAGGCCCTTGTCCCAGAACTTCGGATCCGACGCGTCAAGGCCGAAGGGGGCCAAAAGTTCTTTGTGGTGCTTTGATCCACCCGCTTTGAGCATGTCGAAATACTTGGCCTGAAAGTCCGGCAACCCATCGGCATAGGCGGCATAAAGCGCATTCACCAACCCGTCACCAAAGGCATAGGCATAGACGTAGAACGGCGAATGAACGAAATGCGGGATGTAAGCCCAGAATGTTTCGTACCCGTCCATGAATTCAAAGGCATCGCCCAACGATTCCGCCTGAATGCTCATCCACAACGCGTTGATGTCATCCGGGGTCAACTCGCCCTCGGCCCGCGCGGCATGAAGCTTGCATTCAAAGTCATAGAACGCGATCTGACGCACGACGGTGTTGATCATGTCCTCGACCTTGCCCGCCAGCAGGGTTTTGCGCTCGGCTTGGGTCTTGGCCCCGTCCAGCAACTTGCGGAAGGTGAGCATCTCGCCAAATACCGACGCGGTTTCCGCCAGCGTCAGGGGGGTGGATGACAGCAATTCGCCCTGACCTGCGGCCAGGACCTGATGCACGCCGTGGCCCAACTCGTGCGCCAAAGTCATCACGTCGCGCGGCTTGCCCAGATAGTTCAACATCACATAGGGGTGCACGGTCGACACGGTCGGATGCGCAAATGCCCCCGGTGCCTTGCCGGGTTTCACACCCGCGTCGATCCAACCCTTTTCAAAGAACGGTTTGGCGATATCGGCCATTTCCGGTGCAAAACTGCCGTAAGCGTCCAGCACGGTTTTGGTGGCCTCGTCCCAGCCGACGACTTTCGGGGTTTCCAAAGCCAAGGGCGCATTCCGGTCCCAGACCTGCAACGTCTCAAGGCCCATCCACTTTGCCTTCAGCCGGTAGTAGCGGTGGCTTAGCTTGGGATAGGCCGCGACAACGGCATTGCGCAGGGCTTCGACCACCTCGGGCTCCACATGGTTCGACAGATGCCGGCCGTGCTGCGGCGTGGGCATCTTGCGCCAGCGGTCGTGGATTTCCTTTTCCTTGGCCAGCGTGTTGTGAACGCGGGCGAACACTTTGATATTCCTGTCAAACACCGCCGCAAGCGCCCGCGCCGCCGCCTCGCGCTTTGCACGGTCCGGATCGGTCAGCAGGTTCAGCGTGGCTTCAAGGTTCAGCTCGTCTTCTTCACCGGCGACCGAGAACATCAATCCGGCCATGGTTTCATCGAACAGCTTGTTCCATGCGCTGGCGCCGACAACAGATTCGTCATGCAAGAACTTTTCCAGCTCGTCCGACAACTGGTGCGGGCGCATCGCCCGCATCCGGTCAAACACTGGTTTGTAGCGGGCAAGGTCGGCATTGGCCGCGACCTGTGCATCCAGATGTGCATCTTCCAGCCGGTTGAATTCCAGACTGAAGAACACCAGAGGCGTGGTGAAGGTGGTAATCTTGTCTTGCGCATCGGCCATGAACTTGGCGCGGTCGCTGTCCATGGTGTTCTGATAGTAACGCAGGCCGGCAAAGGACATCAGCCGTCCCGCCACGATGTCGATCTTTTCATAGGCCAGCACGCAATCCAGAAGTCCCGCTGCATCCAACCCGGCCAGCTTGCCTTCATAGGTTGCCGCGAATTCCGCGCAGGCCGTTTCCAGCCATGCCATATCGGCCGCGAATTCGTTTGACTCCGGCGCTGGGTAAAGATCGGTCAGATCCCAGTCCGGCAGGTTCCCGAACCCGCCCGAGGCGGCGTTGGCGTCAAACACAGGGCGGGGCATCGGCAGGGTCATGGTCATACCTTTCGTGGTTTGGGCTTCATCTAGGGCGGCTGGCCCCCCGGCTGCAAGGCCAAGCCCCTTTTTTCGGTCGCTAAATATCCTTGGGCGGTGTCGGAAAAGACCCCGGATTTGCGGCTTGACGCAACAGGGCACGCAAGACTTCCAGCGTATCAATGTCTGCTACACCCTTGTCGCGCCGCCAGCGCAGCATGCGGGGAAAGCGCAACGCGATACCGGATTTGTGGCGCGGGCTTTCCTGAATGCCCTCAAAGCCGATCTCGAACACCAGTTGCGGCACCACGCGCCGCACCGGACCAAAACGTTCAAGCGTGTGCTTGCCGACCCAGCGGGTGATCTCGGCAAATTCTGCATCTGTCAGGCCGGAATAGGCCTTGGAAAAGGGCACCAGATCATTGCCGTCTGTCACCGCAAAGGTGAAATCAGTGTACAGGTTGGCCCGTCGCCCATGGCCTGCCTGTGCGTAGATCATCACCGCATCGACCGAATAGGGGTCCAGCTTCCATTTCCACCAGTCCCCGCGCTTGCGACCTGCATGATAGGCCGAGGACAGGCGTTTGAGCATCAGGCCTTCGGCCATTCGAGCCCGCGCCGTGGCGCGCATCCCGGTGCGCATCTCCCAATCGCCCGTTACGATGGGCGAGGCCGACAAGGGCAGCCCGGCGGGAAGCGCGTCTATCAGTGTCTCCAGCCGTGCCCGGCGGTGGGACAGGGGCTGGTCGCGCAGATCCTTGCCGTCCTCTTCCAGCAGATCATAAGCCAGAAGATGCGCCGGAGCCTCAGCCATAAGCCTTTTGGGCACGGTCTTGCGGCCAAGGCGTTTTTGCAGATCGGCGAAGGGTAGGGGGGCCGAACCACCCCATGCCACAATTTCTGCGTCGATCACGGTGCCGGGGGGCAGGTGGTCTTGGAGGGGCGCGAATTCGGGAAAGCGGTCGGTGATCAGGTCTTCGCCCCGGCTCCAGACCGCAAAAGCGGCTGCGCGGTTGATGATCTGGCCACGGATGCCGTCCCATTTCCATTCGGCCAGCCAGTCTTGCGCGGTACCAAGGCTGTCCGGATCCGACTCGAGCGGGCTTGCAAGCGCAAAGGGATAGGGACGGGCCGCCCCATCGGATCCGCCGTCGCGTGTCAGCGTGGCAAAGCTGGTGCGCGCCGGATCCCAGTCGCCCATCAGACGATGCGCCATCACCGCGTCATCCACACCCGTGGCCTGCGCTAAAGCGCGGGTCATCAGCCCTTGGCTGACCCCCATGCGAAACCCGCCGGTCAGAAGCTTGTTGAATACAAACCGCTCATCATGCCCAAGTGTTGCCCACGCTGCCGTCACATGGGTGCGGCGCACCGGCTCGGGCAGGCCGGTCAGCGCGATCAGGGCGCGCAAGGTGGCGTCAAGGCCGGGATCAGCTTCTGTTTCGGGTCGGGGCAACAGGCGGGCGATGGTTTCGGCAAGATCCCCGGCGACGGCATAGCTTTCCTCGAACAGCCACAGCGGTATGCTGGCGGCCTCGGCCGCCCAAGACCGCAGTTCGGTGGCGTTTACCGCCCGCTTTGGCCTGCGACCAGACAACAGTGCAATGGTCCAGACCCGGTCAGCTTCGGGCGCGGTGCGGAAATAGGCGGCCAATGCCGCCGTTTTGGCCCCGGTTTTGGTGGTGGCGTCCAATGCGTTGAACAAGGCTGCAAAGCGCTTCATACGACCTCGTCGGCTTCGGTTAGGTCCGCCGCCTCATCGCCCCCGAATTCAGTTTTCACGATTCCGGCGTCATAGCCTTGATCCTCCAGCCAGCGTCGGAACGGGACGGTGTAGCCGTGGGTGACAAAGACCCGCTCCGCCCCGGTGTCCCGGATGGCGGTATTCAGTCCGGGCCAGTCCGCGTGGTCCGAGATCACAAACCCTGTTCCCAGCCCCCTGCGTCGACGGATGCCGCGCAAGGCCATCCAGCCGCTGGCAAAGGCTTCTGCATAGGCTCCGAAACGCCCGGCCCATGGCGTGCCAAGCGCTGCCGGGGGCGCGATCACCAATGCGCCGGGGTGGTTTGTGCCATCCACCCCTTGCACAACGCGGGTGGTCGGCGGCAGGATGTAGCCCTGATCGCGCAGAATACGGGTGGTTTCTTCGACCGCGCCGTGGGTCAGAATCGGGCCAACGTCGGGCAGCATGGACATCAGCCGCTGCGCCTTGCCCAAGCCGTAGGCCGCAAGGATCGAAACCCGACCTTCGCTGGCATTGGCCTGCCACCATGCCGCAATCTGCGCCGCCACATCCGCCTGTGGCGCCCACCGGAACAGCGGCAGACCAAAGGTACATTCACTGATAAAGGTGTGGCAACGGACCGGCGCAAAAGCTTCGGACAACCCATCGTCCTCGACCTTGTAATCGCCGGAAACGACCCAGACTTCGCCGCCGTGTTCGACCCGGATCTGCGCCGATCCCGGCACATGTCCGGCTGGGTGAAAGCTGACCCGCACTGCGCCGATCTGGAGCGTTTCGCCGTAGGCAATCCCTTCGACATCGATCTGGCCAAGCCGGTGGCGAATGACGGGAAGCGCCTGATGTGTGCACAGATAGGATGCGTGACCCCACCGCGCATGGTCGCTGTGGCCATGGGTGATCAGCGCCCGGTCCACCGGGCGCCATGGGTCGATGTAGAACCCACCTTTGGCGCAATAGATGCCGTGATCTGTGAAACTGAGCAACGGGATAGCCATTTCAGTATGATAGCACGGCACAGCAGGGGGGGAAGGCTTGGTGCCGTGGTGCGGATGCCCAAAATATGTGCGGATTTGTCAGCAATCGGCCAAATAAGTGAACTTGCTCTTTCCCGTTTCCAAGTGGGCTGATTAACTGGCTGTCAACGACCGGGAAACGGGGGCCATTTGTGACCAACTATTTCAACGAGATGTATCACGGCGCTGCGGTGCGCGCGCCCTATGCCCAGCTTGAAGACTGGATGCAGGCCATGCCGGCCGAATTGCGCCAGATGAAGCAGGCCGAGGCCGAAGCTTTGTTTCGTCGCATCGGGATCACCTTTGCGGTTTACGGTGAAGGCGGCGATCCTGACCGGCTGATCCCGTTCGATATGTTCCCCCGCGTGTTTTCGGGGGCTGAATGGGCGCGACTGGAACGGGGGATCAAACAACGCGCGCGGGCCTTGAATGCCTTTCTTGTCGATGTTTATGGCCGGGGCGAATTCGTGCGCGCGGGCCGTATTCCGGGGCGGCTTGTCTATTTGAACGAAGCCTACGAAAAAGCCGTTGTGGGCTTTGTGCCGTCCAAGGGCGTGTATTCGCATATCGTCGGCATCGATCTTGTGCGCACCGGCCCTGACGATTTTTTCGTGCTGGAGGACAACTGCCGCACACCGTCGGGTGTGTCCTACATGCTTGAAAACCGCGAGATCATGATGCGGATGTTCCCTGACCTGTTCCGGGGCAACCGGATCGAGCCGGTGGATCGTTACCCCGAGATCCTGCGCCGGACGCTGGCTTCGGTGGCCCCGATCAAATGCGACCGCGAGCCGACCGTGGTCATTCTGACCCCCGGCCATTTCAACAGCGCCTATTATGAACACAGCTTTCTGGCCGATCTGATGGGCGTGGAGCTGGTGGAAGGACAGGATCTTTTCGTGGAAGGTGAGTTTGTCTTCATGCGCACGACGGAAGGTCCGCGCCGGGTTGACGTGATCTATCGCCGGCTTGACGACGCCTATGTCGACCCGCTGTGTTTTCGCCCTGACAGTCTGCTTGGGGTGCCGGGATTGATGGACGTCTATCGTTCGGGCGGGGTCAACATCTGTTCGGCGCCGGGGGCAGGGGTGGCCGACGACAAGGCGGTCTATACCTATGTGCCCGAGATGATCCGATTCTATCTGGGCGAAGAACCGATCTTGCAGAATGTGCCGACATGGCAATGCAGCAAGGCCGAAGATCTGAAATATGTCCTGTCGCATCTGGCTGAACTGGTGGTCAAGGAAGTCCACGGCTCGGGTGGATACGGCATGTTGGTGGGGCCAAAAGCGACGCCTGACCAGATCGAAGCGTTCCGCGCCCGGATCGTGGCACATCCTGGCAATTACATTGCGCAGCCGACGCTTGCACTGTCCACCACACCAACCTTTGTCGCTGAAGGCATCGCGCCGCGCCATGTGGACCTGCGCCCCTATTGCCTTGTGGGCGAACGGATCGAGCTTGTGCCCGGCGGGTTGACGCGGGTCGCGCTGACCGAAGGATCGCTGGTGGTGAACTCGTCACAGGGCGGGGGCGTCAAGGATACCTGGGTGCTGGCGGAGTAACGGACATGCTGAGCAGAACCGCTGACAACCTATATTGGCTGGCACGCTACATGGAACGGGCCGAAACCTCGGCCCGACTTTTGGAGGTCGGCGCGCGTATCGCGCTGATGCCCTCTGCCGCCGGGTATCGCAACGAATGGGAATCTCTGCTGCATGCCAGCGGCACGGCCGACGGCTTTGCGAAAAAGTACGGAGATGCGGTGCAGCGCAATCTGGAAAGCTGGTTCTTTTTCGACCCGGATAATTCGTCATCGGTGGCGTCGTGCATCACGGCCGCGCGTGAAAACGGGCGTATCGTGCGCACTGCACTGACAACGCAGGTCTGGGACGCGCTGAACACTGGCTTTCAGGAATTGCGCCAGTTGGAGCGGCGTCCGCGCAGCGAATTGGACCTGTCGCTGTTGACCGACTGGACCATGCGGCACACCGCCCTTGTGCGCGGGTCGATCGACGCCACGCTGTTGCGCAATGATGGCTGGGATTTCCTGAACCTTGGCTATTATCTGGAACGCGCCGACAACACCGCGCGCCTGATGGATGTGAAATACTATGTGCTGCTTCCGCGTCTTGAATTGGTCGGTTCGGGTCTGGACAACTACCAGTGGACAACCTTGCTGCGGGCGATGTCGTCGCATCGGGCGTTCCATTGGGCCTATGGCGGCGAGGTGACAGCGGCAAAGATCGCACATTTCCTGATCCTCAATCCGCAGTGCCCGCGCAGTTTGATCACCTGTGTCGAAGGCATGACAAGCCATCTGGACCGGCTGTCACGCAGCTATCACCGCAAGACACGGGCGCAGGACAAGGCGCGCGGGATACAGGCCGAACTGGCCGAGATGCGGGTCGAGGATATTTTCGACGAGGGCCTGCATGAATTTCTGAGCCGGTTCATTGGTGACATGGCCTTGGCCGGTTCCATCATTCATGACTGCTATCTGAACGGGGATGTGCGCTGATGCTGCTGACAGTCGATCATGTGACCCGCTATTTCTATGACCAACCCGTCCGTGGCGTGGTCCAAAGCCATAGGCTGATGCCCTCGATCTGCGATGGTCAAAGGATGCTCCACTGGAAGGTCAGCGTCAGCGACGGCCAGATGGGGGGTGGCTTTCGCGATGGCGCAGGTGATTGGGTGCAGAGCTGGACGGTGCTCGGTCCGGTCAGCGAAATCACGGTGCATGTGACAGGAGAGATCGAAACGGTGGATCTTGCGGGCGTATTGCGTGGTCACAAGGAAACCACGCCGCCGGAATGTTATCTGCGCGCTACTCATCCGACCGAAGCCGACATCGCCCTGTCGGCCTTGGGCGACGGGTTGCTGCCTGCCCAAGACGCACTGGCGGCATCGCACGAAATTTCCGCCCGCGTGTCCGATGCGATTGCCTACCAGCCGGGAACGACCCACGCCCATACCACAGCAGCCGAGGCTTTGGCGCAGGGCGAAGGGGTTTGTCAGGACCATTCGCACGCCATGATTGCGGTGGCCCGTCATATCGGGCTGCCTGCGCGGTATGTCTCGGGCTATCTGCTGGTCGGGGAAGATGGCGCCCCGCACGAGGCGTCGCACGCCTGGGCCGAGGTGTTCATTGCCGGGCTTGGTTGGGTCGGCTTCGACCCGGCAAATCGCTGTTGCCCGGATGCGCGCTATATCCGCCTTGGGTCGGGGTTAGATGCGCGTGATGCTGCCATGATCCGTGGCATTGCACGCGGTCACGGCGAGGAAAGCCTTGATGTTTCTGTGTCGGTGCAGGCGTCCCAAACAAGTTCGCAATCCCAGCAATAAGGCCAAACATGGCGGAAGTTCCGCATTTTTGCCCTGCAATCGCCACATAAGTTACGCAGCGTATCAAAAGCGTTGAATGCGCAGGGGGTGTGCCGTGACTTTGGCCTATGACTTCGATATCCTGGACGTGATCCCGGAAGACGACGCGTCTGATCCACAACTCGACGTTTTTCTGAAGGAAATCGGTTTCAAGCCGAACACAGATCCGGGGTCGGTTGCCTTGTTTCGTGATCCGCAGACCGCCGAAGCCTTGCGCAACGCATCACCTGCGCTGCGCAACTATTTCCTCGCGTCAGGATTTGGATTCAACACCTATCAGTCGGGCGCCCCTGCGGGCCGCTATCCGGCCAAGGACGAAGCAGCGCGGATGTCGATCATCTGCCGCCTGACAGAAAATGCGGCCCGGTTTGCGTTGTCGCAGCCCGAAGATGGTCTCGACAATCGCGACCGATTTTGTCTGGATGACTTTCTTGCCGAGCTTGCACGATCCGAACCGTTCGACGGTCCGTCCGATAGAGCCTTGCGCAATGCCGTCTTGCACGATCATCGGGGCGCAAGCGGTGACAGTACACTATCCAGAACGCCGATCATGCCGCCGGTGTTTGACACGACGACCGCACAAGGCGACGCCGAACCCGTCGGAAAACTTGCCATGTGGCACCAGTTTCGCCAGCATCGCCATTTCAAGTTGGTTTTGGTCGTCTGGTTGCTGGTGGGCATCGCGCAACTGGCAAACGGTCCGGCGCTTCAGGCGATTGTCAGCTTGTAATGGCGGATTTGCCGCAAGGCGTCGTTCATCAAGGCCCCTTTTCATCCCGACGCGTGGGCGATAGCATCGCTGTCTGAATTTCGGGGATATTCGAATGACCTACTGCGTCGGCCTGCTTTTGAACGACGGAATGGTCCTGTTGTCGGACACGCGCACCAACGCGGGGCTGGACAATATCGCCACCTACCGCAAAATGTACCACTTTGAAGACGCTGGTGAGCGGATCATCACGATTGTGGCGGCAGGAAGCCTGTCGGTGACACAAACCACCATCGCGCGATTGCGTGAAGCGGTGGAAGATTCTGATGCGACGCCGGATACCTCGGTCATGTTGGCCCCGACCATGCTGAAGGTGGCCGAGATTGTCGGCAATGTGCTGGCTCAGGTACGCCGTGACATCGACGAAAAGCTGTCCATGTCGCAGGGCGCGAGTGCGACCATGATTGTGGCTGGACAGCGCAAGGCTGGGGCCATGCGGATGTTCCTGATCTATCCTGAAGGGAATTTCATCGAAGCCACCGAAGACACACCCTTCCTGCAGATCGGCGAGCATAAATACGGCAAACCGATTCTGGATCGCGTGGTCACGCCTGCAACATCCTTGGCGGATGCGCAAAAGGCCGTGCTGTTGTCCATGGATTCGACGCTGCGGTCCAACCTGTCTGTGGGTATGCCGCTGGACCTGTGCGTGATCGAGCGCGACGATTGCCGCACCTCGATGCTGCGCCGGATCGAGGCAGGGGACGAATCGTTCCGCGCCATGAGCGAAGCATGGTCGCGGGCCTTGCGGGACGGATTCACCCAGATCGAAGTCTGAGCAACCGTGGCGTCGGACGCTGCGACCCCAATTCTACCTTAGGGGTGGGATCGGAACAGGTCGGCCGACAGGTCGAAAAACCGCGCGCGATGCGCGGGGGTTTCCATCGGCACTTCGTGTTCTGCACTTTGGAACATCTCCAGTCTTCCATCGCGCCATCCCGCCATGCGGATGTGGATCGGCCCCGGATCAACCACCTTTTCTGCCGTGCCAAGCGCCGTCAGTGCCGGGTACGCGGGGGCCGGGGCAAGGGAGAGCGCATGACATTCGATCAGGGCAGTTTGCAGCCACGCCATGCTGGGCCCAGCCAACGCCAGTTCTGGCCGCTCTACAACCTGACGCTTCATATAGCGCCACATCTCGGGGTCAGAGGTCAGCACATTGCCACCGAATTCGGCCTCGGCCACATAGCTTTTGTCCGAAGTACTGGGGGCAAAGCGGTGTGCCTGACCAAGCCAGCTTGCCACCTGAGCCAGTGGCTGCGCAAAGGGGCGCATCCATGCCGCTATCAGTATGCCCCACATAGGCGCCGAAAACACCGCTGCCTTGACCGGCAAGCCCCGGATCAGGGCGCGAAGGGCAATCGCTCCCCCCATGGAGTGTGACATGAGGTAATAGGGTTCAGGAAGTCCCAGCCCCTGGGCCAGACCCAGCACGGCCTGAACGTCGTGCTGATAGTCTTGAAACGATGCAACGTGCCCCATCATCCGATCGGGCAACAGTCGGTCGGCAAGGCCTTGCCCGCGCCAATCGATCACAACAGTCGCAAAGCCTCGGGACTGCAAATCACCGGCCGCCATGCCGTATTTCTCGACATATTCGGTGCGACCGGGGAACAGCAGAACCGTTCCGTTTGCTCCAACCGGCCAGACACCGGCCCGGATCCGGATACCGTCCGAGGTGGTCAGCCAGAACGCTTCGCCACCTTCGGGCCCAAGTGCAAGATCCGCATACAGCGGGGCTGTCAAATAGGACGTGTGCTTCACCCCAGAACCGACCCAAGCTTCATCGCCAACCCCATGTTGCCATCCACAGAAAGCTTGCCCGACATGAAAGCCATGGTCGGATTCAGATCGCCATCGAGAATGGATTTGAACACATCTGCGCTGGCCGTCAAAGTCACATCTGCCGGATCGTCACCGGCCCGCACGCCGTCGCTGTCCATCATGATCGCGCCTTCGCCTTCGATCACGAATTTGGCGATTCCGTCAAAGCCACCGGAAAGCTTTTTCGACAACACCTCCACGGCCTCGTTCACCACGTTGCTCATGTAAAATTCCTCTCTGCCTTGTGACGGCTTGCATATGGTTTTCCTGCGCCGATGCGCTACCATGTGGGATATGAAAGTTCATCACGGTTTTCTCAATCGTATCGTTGCGGCACTTTCGGCAGTTTTTCTGCTGACAGGGGTTGCGTGGGGCGATGAACCCCTGGACGGTCTTTTCGACAGGCTGAAAAGTGCGGATGCCCGTGCCGCGTCGCGGTTGGAGCGGGAAATATGGAATGAGTGGTCGAAAAGCGGGTCACCGGCAATGGATCTGCTGTTGCAGCGCGGGCGCGATGCGATGGCGTCAGGCGATACCGCGCAAGCCATCGATCATCTGACCGCGCTGACCGATCATGCCCCGGATTTTGCCGAAGGCTGGAACGCGCGCGCGACAGCCTATTATCAGGCGCGGCAATTCGGCCCTTCGATCTCGGACATTGGCCAGACGCTAACGTTGAACCCACGCCATTTCGGGGCGCTGGCGGGCCTTGGAGCGATCTATGAGGAATTGCAACGACCAGACAAGGCGTTGCAGGTCTATCGTGCCGCGCTGGCTATACATCCCAATCTGGCCGGCGTATCAGAGTCCGTAAAGCGGCTGGAAGCAAAGGTCGCAGGGACCGACCTTTAGGGGCAAACTGATGCGCGCGACCACGGGCCGGGTCACGGCGGTTCTTGGGCCGACCAACACGGGCAAAACGCACTATGCCATTGACCGGATGCTGGGCCATCGCACCGGGGTCATTGGTCTGCCGCTGCGCCTGCTGGCGCGCGAGGTCTACGATCGCATCGTTGCCCTGCGCGGCCCGTCGGTTGTGGCGCTCATCACCGGCGAAGAACGCATCGTGCCTGACCGCACCCAGTATTGGGTTTGCACGGTCGAAGCCATGCCGCTGGAGATCGGCGCAGACTTTGTCGCGATTGACGAAATCCAGTTGTGCGCCGACCCGGACCGCGGCCATGTCTTTACCGACCGCCTGCTGCGCGCGCGCGGCCTGCATGAGACGCTGTTTCTGGGGGCCGAAACCATGCGCCCGGCCATTGCCGGGCTGGTGCAGGGCGTCACCTTCATGAAGCGTGAGCGGTTCAGCCAGTTGACTTATACCGGTTCGAAAAAGATAAGCCGGATGCCGCCACGCAGCGCCATTGTGGGTTTTTCGGTTGAAAACGTCTATGCCATCGCCGAACTGATCCGCAGGCAAAAGGGCGGCTGCGCGGTCGTGATGGGCGCACTTTCGCCGCGCACCCGCAACGCGCAGGTGGCGCTGTATCAGAATGGCGATGTCGATTATCTAGTCGCCACCGATGCCATCGGCATGGGACTCAATCTCGATATCAAACACATTGCCTTTTCCGCCACCGCGAAATTCGATGGTCGCCGGATGCGCGGGCTATATCCTCAGGAACTGGCGCAAATCGCCGGCCGGGCCGGGCGGCATACTGAAAACGGCACCTTTGGCGTGACCGGCGAGGCGCGGCCTTTTGACGACGAAATCATCGACGCTATCGAAAACCATCAGTTTGCGCCCGTGCGAAAGCTGATGTGGCGCAACCATGCCCTTGATTTTGGCACTGCCGACCGTCTGATCCGCAGCCTTGAAGAGCATACGTCAAACGAATGGCTGACGCGCGCGCGCGATGCCGATGACGTGCTGTCGCTGAAAGCCCTGGTCGAAATGCCAGAGGTGCGCGAGCGCTTGACCGGACCGAAACGGGTGCAACTTCTGTGGGATGTCTGCCGAATTCCCGATTTCCGGGGTGCCTCGGACAGTGATCATGTCTCTTTGCTGGCACGGATTTTCGAGTACCTCTGTGGCCGGGGTCTGGGCGGAGGCAGGGTGCCATCGGACTGGATTGGCAAAGCGGTGGCGCGCATCGACCGCACGGATGGCGATATTGATGCCTTATCCAAACGATTGGCGTATATTCGCACATGGACGTATGTTGCGCAGCGCAAAGGCTGGGTCGATGACGAAAGCCATTGGCGGGACGAGACGCGCGCTGTAGAAGACCGGCTGTCAGATGCGTTACACGCACGACTGACGCAGAGATTTGTAGACCGGCGGACAAGCGTGCTGCTTCGCCGGTTGAAACAGAAGGAGACCCTCGTGGCCGAGGTGAATGACAAAGGCGAAGTGACAGTCGAAGGCGAGTTCGTCGGCAAGCTGGAGGGTTTCCGGTTTCGGCAGGATGCCAGCACCTCGCCCGACGAGGCAAAGGTGATGGCGCAGGCCGCCGTGCTGGCGCTGCGACCCGAATTCCATTTGCGGGCGGATCGGTTTTACAACGCGCCCGACACCGAGATGGATTTCACCGAGCAGGGGGGCCTGATGTGGGGCACCACCGCAGTCGGCAAACTGGTCAAGGGGGCAGAGGCGCTGCGCCCATCGGTCGAAGCCTTCGTCGATGACGAGGCCGGGGTTGAGGTCGCCGAAAAGGTCCGTCGTCGCCTGCAGCATTTTATTGACCGCAAAGTTGCCGCTCTGTTCGAGCCGCTTGCCGCCATGAGCCGCGACGAGACATTGACCGGCCTTGCCCGTGGCTTCGCTTTCCGGATGGTAGAGGGCTTGGGTGTCCTGCCGCGCGACGTGGTGGCGGCCGAGGTGAAGGATCTGGACCAAGAGGCACGTGGCGCCTTGCGCAAGCATGGTGTTCGGTTTGGCCAGTTCACGGTCTTCCTGCCATTGTTGCTGAAGCCCGCGCCCACCCGGTTGCGGTTGGTGCTATGGTCGCTGTGGAACGGTCTTGACGAATTTCCCGAAAGCCCTCCGCCTGGCCTTGTCACCATTCCAAACGTGACCGAAGTGCCGAAATCGCATTACACTCTGGCAGGTTACCATCCGGCGGGCAGCCGTGCGATCCGCATCGACATGCTGGAACGCCTGGCTGACATCCTGCGCCAGAAAGACAGCCGCGCGGGCTTCGAGGCCACGCCCGACATGCTGTCGATCACCGGGATGACGTTGGATCAGTTCGCCGATTTGATGACGGGGCTGGGTTACAAGGCCGAAAAGGCAGAGCGCGCGAAGATCAAACCGGTCGGGCCCGTGGTGGTGCCGGTCGTGGACGCCGACGCGACGGTGAATCCGATTCCCGAAGAAGTCTCCATTCTAGCCCCGATCCCGGAAGAGCCCGTCGCTGACGTGGCACCGGAAATGGAGGCGTTCTACACCTTCACATGGGCGCCCAAGCCGCGCAACGCGCGCCCGGAGCGTAGTGCACGGCCGCAGGGTGACCGGCGCGACCATCCGCAGGGTGACAAGCCAAAGGCGGATCGTCCGCAAGGCGACCGTCCAAAAGGCGACCGGCCGCAGGGCGAACGGCGCGACCGACCGCAGGGTGATGGCAAGCCGCACACTGGTAAGCCAAAAGGTAAAGGCGATCGCCCGGATCGCAGCGACAAGCCCCGGCAGTTCGAGGCGCGGCCGCAGCGTGCCGAAAGGCCAATTGATCCGGACAATCCGTTTGCGGCGCTGCTCGCCTTGAAGGGCAAGGTCTGAGGCTTGGCGGGGCCGGGCGCAAAGCCCGCTTCCGGCATCCAGCCGCGTCTGCGGCTGGACAAATGGTTGTGGCAGGCGCGCTTTTTCAAAACGCGCAGCTTGGCCACAGAGATTATCGAAAGCGGTCATTGCCGGGTGAATGGCAATCGCACCGGCAAGGCCGGCTACGGCATCTGCGTTGGTGATGTTCTCACCTTTGCACAGGGTGCGCGCATCCGGGTGATTCGAATTCAGGCGCTTGGCCTGCGCCGTGGTGCTGCATCAGAAGCCCAGCGACTTTATCTGGATCTCGACCCTACTGCGGCACCGGATGCGCTTGAATGATCCCAACGGTTGCTCTAGCTACTGTCGCGGTGAATCTAAGGGCCTGATCCGATGACCTATGTCGTGACCGACAACTGCATCGCCTGCAAATACACGGATTGCGTGGAAGTTTGCCCGGTGGACTGCTTTTACGAAGGCGAAAACATGCTGGTCATCCATCCGGATGAATGCATCGATTGCGGCGTTTGCGAACCCGAATGTCCCGCAGATGCGATCCGGCCGGATACTGAACCGGATATGGATGCCTGGGTGACGTTCAACCGCAAGTATTCCGTGATGTGGCCAGTGATCACGGTGCGCAAGGACCCTTTGTCCGAGGCAGAAGCCCGCGACGGCGAAAAAGACAAGCTCACGAAGTATTTCTCGGAAGCGGCTGGCGAAGGCAACTAACGGCTTCTTAACGCCCGTTTTGGAAGATCTGCCATGCTGATTCGGCATGGCTTTTGAAAATTCAATGATTTCAATGCCTGATTGCAGGCTACGCCGTGATCGCGGCAGTTGGAATCATGCGATTTTTGTGATATACAAATGTCATAAATAATCATGGAAGCCTGACACCGGCTCAGCGCTGCTCGCTTGGGCTGGTTTTTCTTGCGACATCTGCCATCGCATCGCCGGGCCTTTCGGGGTCGGGGCGGTTATTTGTCGCCAGAGGGCTTGCGCTGTTAGGAAACGTCTGAATGACCAAGACCAAGAAGCCCGAGTTCCGTCCGAATGAGTTCGTCGTGTATCCTGCTCATGGCGTGGGCAAAATCATGTCCATCGAGGAGCAGGAAATCGCCGGCTTCAAGCTGGAACTGTTCGTTATCACCTTCGAGAAAGACAAGATGACATTGCGGGTTCCCACCCACAAGGCGACCGAAATTGGCATGCGGCCGCTGTCGGCTCCCGATGTCGTGTCGAAGGCGCTGGAAACGCTGAAAGGCAAAGCCAAGGTCAAGCGGGCCATGTGGTCGCGTCGGGCGCAGGAATATGAACAAAAGATCAATTCCGGTGACTTGATGGCCATTGCCGAAGTGGTGCGCGATCTGCACCGCAACGATGAGCAGCGCGAACAATCCTATTCCGAACGCCAGCTTTATGAAGCGGCTCTGGAGCGTCTGACGCGCGAAGTTGCCGCTGTGTCGGGTGTCGATGCCGGGTCGGCCGCGAAAACGGTTGATGACGTATTGGTCAGCCGCGCAGCCTGAATTGCGGAAAATTGGAAAACGGCGGTCCTTCGGGGCCGCCGTTTTTCATGGCACTAGGGCTGCGGCGGCGCAGAGTGCCGCCACTTCGGCCAGTTGCTGACTTGCGCCGAGGATATCGCCGGTTTGGCCGCCGATCCGTGACTGTGCGACCATTGCGACCGCTAGTGCGGCCAGGGCTGCCGCTACCGCCATAACACCTGCTGTCAAACCCAACGGTGACGCAATAGCCAACGCAAGGCCCGCCGCCACCACGGCTGCCCCAACAGGCGGGCGACCCACTGACTCTGACAGGCCGCCTCCCCGCGCATTTGACATCCGCGCCATGATCATCGCCATCGGTGCCCGGGACAGGACCGCAGCCGCAACCACTGCACCATGGCTGTTGGCTGGCAACAGGACACCAAGCGCCGACCATTTTGCCAGCGTCACAAAAAGCAGGGCCAATGTGCCATAGCTGCCGATTTGACTGTCCTTCATGATTTCGAGACAACGCTCGCGGGTCCAACCGCCAAAAAGCCCATCGGCCGTATCGGCCAAGCCGTCTTCATGCAACGCGCCGGTTGCCAAGGCCCCGACAGTCAGCACCAGCGCCGCAGCCACCCCGGCGGGCAAACCGATCGCCAACGCCGCCCATCCTGTCCCGGCCGCGATTGTGCCAACAACGGATCCGACCAAGGGCCAGGCCCAGGCTGCATGTGGGCGGTGATGGTCGGTTTTGGGGGCGGGCAGGCGGCTGAGAAGACCGAAGGCAGATGCCACGTCATCCAGCAGCCGCGTCGCGGTGTCGCGTTCGGGGGTCATTGCGTCCCTTACCATCTGGCATTTGTGCTGAGCAGTCTGTAGCCAAGGCACTGACGGCTTGCAACGCAGGATAACCCATGACGACGCCCTTCTCTTCGCTTGACTCCTTTCGCACCGTGCTTGCCAAACAGCCCGGCCCTGACCGGGCGGCACAGGCGGCCGCGACGGCACGGAACGTCCAGTTGACCAAGCCACCGGGTGCGCTGGGGCGATTGGAGGATCTGGCGATCTGGCTGGCTGGCTGGCAAGGGCGCGACAAACCAAAGGCGGACGCGCCGCAGGTAGTGATCTTTGCCGGAAACCATGGGGTCGCTGCACGGGGCGTGTCGGCCTTTCCGCCCGAAGTCACCGTTCAGATGGTGGCGAATTTCCAACATGGCGGGGCCGCGATCAACCAGTTGTCACGCAGCTTTGGGGCGAAGATGACGGTTCATGCGCTGGATCTGGACCAGCCCACAGCTGATTTTACCCAAAACCCGGCGATGACAGAGGCCGAGGTCGTGTCCGCCTTGGCGACTGGCTGGATGGCGGTCGATCCCGCCGCCGACCTTCTGGTGACAGGCGAAATGGGGATCGGCAACACCACGTCGGCCGCTGCCATCGCCTGCGCCCTTTTGGGTGGAGCGCCCGAAGATTGGGTCGGGCGCGGCACCGGCGTGGACGATCATGGACTTCAGCGCAAGGCCGATGTGGTGCGTGCAGGACTTGCCACCCACGCCACCTCCTTGACCAACCCTCTGGAAGTGTTGCGCTGCCTTGGAGGGCGCGAGATTGCTGCGATGGCAGGCGCCATTGCGCGGGCACGGGCCGAACGCATGGCGGTGGTTCTGGACGGGTTCATCTGCTGCGCAGCGGCCTTGGTACTGGCCCATGCCCAGGATGGCGCCTTGGATCACTGCCTTGCCGGCCACGTCAGCGCGGAAGCCGCGCATGGTCGGCTGCTGGCCGCTTTGGGCAAAGAACCGCTTCTGAACCTCGGCCTGCGCTTGGGCGAAGGGTCGGGTGCAGCACTTGCGTTGGGTGTTGTGCAGGGCGCTGTGGCCTGCCATTCCGGCATGGCCACCTTTGCCGAAGCCGGTGTTAGTGGCAGCTAAACCCCGATAGTTTATTTGGCCTGCGACCGTGTTTCCTCCAAGGCGTCGATCAGGGCCACCTCCATATCGGTTTCAAGCTGTTTTGACCGGGTCACATAGGCGTCGTTCAGATGAACGGGCTGGCCCGGCACCCAAAGCTCCGCCATGTCGCGCAAGGAGGCACGATCCAGCTTGAAATAGGTCTTCGACATCTGGGCAGCCTCGTAATCAGTGAAACCCATGTTTTCCAAAACGTACCGGCCGGCACGGATCGACGAGTCAAATGTTTCGCGCACGATGTCGTTTGCGCCGGCCTGATACAGTTCATAGACATGCACCCTGTCGCGTGCGCGTGCCACGATATGCAGATCAGGCCGGGCCTGTCGTGCATGGCGCACAATCCGCAGTGCAGAGTCGCGGTTATCCACTGCCACCACCAGCACTGATGCCTCGCTCAACCCAGCCGCCGCCAGCATTTCAGGCCGCGACGGATCGCCAAAAAATCCCTTCACGCCAAAGCGTCGCAAGGTTTCGATCGTTGCCATGTCCGCGTCCAGCACCACGGTGGACAGTCCCGACATCCGCACAAGCCGGTTGACCACCTGCCCGAACCGACCGATACCGGCGATGATCACGCGGCCCTTTTCGTCGATTGCATCGGGGGGCACATCTGGGGCGGCTTGGGTAAGGCGCCGCCCTAACGCTTCGGCCGCGATGAACAGCAGTGGTGTCAACAGCATCGACAAAGAGATTACCATCAAGGTCATCTGGCTGTCGCCGTCACCCAGAATACCTTGTTGTCGGGCAAAACTGACCAGCAGAAAACCGAACTCTCCGGCTTGGGCAAGGCCAAGCGTAAACAACAGCTGGTCACGCCCGCGCAGCCGAAAAGCCAGCGCCAGACCGAACAGCACAGCGGCCTTCAATGCAATCAGGCCCAATGTCAGGCCAATCACCTGAAAGGGCTGCATGGCAAGGATGCGGGTGTCGATGCCCACACCGACCGTCATGAAAAACAGACCCAGCAGCAGCCCCTTGAACGGCTTCAGATCCGCCTCAAGCTGATGCCGGAACTCCGAGTTTGCCAGCACCACCCCGGCAACAAACGTGCCAAGAGCCGGAGACAGGCCGACAAGCATCATCAGAAAGGCAATACCAAGGACTAAAAGCAAAGAGATGAAGGTGGACATCTCTGGGAGCCGGGATGCATGGATAAAGCGAAAGACTGGCCGGGTCAGAAAATGGCCGCCCAAAATGATTGCGGCCACAATCGCCAAGGTCAGACCGGTGACAGCCCACGCCGGCAGGCTGTCCACTAGCGTCAGCAAGGGCGCTGCAGCCCCGGTGTCGTCAGGCATCTTCTCGGTGCTGACTGCGCCCGCAGGTGCCAACAGGGGAAGCAGCGCCAGCATCGGCACAACGGCAATATCCTGCGTCAGCAAAACCGCAAATGTCCCGCGACCACCGGGGCTGCGCATCAGGTTCTTTTCGGTCAGCGTCTGCAGAACGATGGCTGTTGACGACAGCGACAGGGTCAAGCCGATTGCCAGCGCAATCCGCCATTCAACATTCAACCCAGTCAGTGCGATGCAAATCGCGGCCGATGTCAGCGCCACTTGCGCACCGCCAAGGCCAACAAGGCGGTGGCGCATGTCCCACAAGGCGCGGGGCTCCAGTTCCAGCCCGATCAGGAACAACATAAGCACAACACCGAATTCGGCATAGTGCTGAAGATCCGCCGTCTCAGCACCCGCAAGACCCAGTACCGGACCTACAAGGATGCCTGCCCCCAGATATCCAAGCACTGACCCAAGTCCCAGCCTGACGCAGAGAGGGACAACGATCACGGCTGCACCCAGATAGACACTGGCCTGCAGCAAAATGCTTTCCATCGGGTGATTCCGTCAAAGGGATTACACGTCAGCCTAGGTTGGCTGGGCGGCACTGTCCATCCATCCAGGCCTTAGCCTTTTGGCATCGCCAGCGTCAGCATGCGCCCGCCCTTTTGATAGCGCACTTCTGACGCCGTGATCGCCTGCACCCGACCGCCGTCTATGCTGTCACCAACCTGGACTTTTCGGTACCGGCCATTGGCCTGCCGCACCAAGGCATAGCGTTTGGACTGTGTGCCATATACGCCGATCAGGTTAATCTTGGACAAATTGATCGCATTGACGAAGGTGGCCTGCTTGGCAACGTTCGCTTTGGTCGGAATCCGTGGCGCTGCCGATTTCGCCACGACCTCGGGTTCGTCGTCGGCTTCTTCTTCGGCTTTTGTGGTCACCTTCGCCTTGGGCTCCGCCGCAGGCACGGGGTCCGGCTCCACCGAGCGGCGGGCTTCTGGCTGACGCGTTGCAGCCGCAACAGCGGCCTCGACGGCACGGCTCAGATCACGGGGACGCGGGGCCGGCACACGCGACACCGATACGGCAAGAGGGCTCAGGTTTGTGTCAACAGCACTTGCCACCGCCGCGTTCACCGCAGCCTGTGATGCCAGGGATGCTGCCTCGGACGCTTTGCGTGCGGCTTCACCCGCCGCAAGTATCGCTTGCGGGCGAACGCGCGGGCGCAGGCTGGCAAACCGGCTGTCCTCGGCCGGAGCCAAGGATGCGTCGTCATCGTTCGCCGCAGCTTCGGGCGCAAGGCCGACAGGCCGGACGCGGGGACGCGCTTTCGACAGGGCAGGGTCTGCGGCAAAGGTATCGGAAGGGAGTAACCAACCTTCGGCGGCCCCGGCAGCTTCAGGTGCTGTATCAGCGGCAGGCGCTGGGGTGACCGGCGCGGCCGCAGCCGCGATCACGGCGGCTGATCGTTTCGGTGGAACCACAGGCGGTTTGCCGGAAACAAGTGTCACGCCCTCGGGCGTGACGATTCCTTCGGCTGTGGGTTTGATGCGACCGTTCTCGTCGAACTGATACACTGTGCCAAACGGCGGGGGTGGCATTTGGGCTGCGGGCGGCGCGTCCCCGCTTGTGGCAGGCTGCGGCAATACCAGCGGATCGCTCAGCACAGGTGGCGTGTCCATACCGGCCAGAAAGATCTCGTCCTGGGTGACAAGATTTGGCTGCGCGGTGGCGGCTGCCACATCCTGAACGCCGGTTTCCGGTGCAGGCTCCGGCACCGCAGGCGGCACTGATGCCTCTGCGACCGTTTCTTCCGCCATGACGGCTGGTTCAGGTGCCGCTGCCAATTCAGGGATGATCGCAACCGGCGTGTCGATTTCGGCGTCGGCCAGCGGGGTCGTCAGGTCATCTTCGTTCAACAGTCCTGCCGGGTCTTGCAGGTCCGCCAGCATTTCATCGTCGGCGCCGGGGATCTGACCATCGGCGATGGCTTCGTCGTCAACTCCGGCCGCCAAATCAGCGGTCTGTACCTCGGCTGCGGGATCGTCGGCCCGTGTCAGATAGAATGACGACCATGCAGCGACGATTGCAAGAATCAGTAGCAGAATTCCAGTCAGGATCAGACCCAGATAGCGCGGCTTTCCCCGCTGCGGCATCGTGCGTGCGCTCAACCCCTTGGCAATTGCATCTGGTGCAGGTGGCTTGGTCCGCGCCAAGGATTGAGCTGCGGCCTTCATGTTGGCGACCGAAGGTGACAGGTCCACCGGCGCGGTGAGGGTCGAGTCGGGTGCGGATCTCTTGGGTGTCATGGCCGCACCAGCCGGGGTCGGCGGCACGATAGCCTTCTTCGGTCGGGTTCCAGGAATACTGGTGGCCGTGACCATCGTTCCCAGCGACCGCAACCCCTTGCTGGTCTTGCCGATCACCGATGCTGGCGCAAGTGGCGGATCGCCTGGCAACCGTTGAGGTGGCGGAACAGGATCATCGTAGCTGAACTTCGGAGGAGGGCGAGCACCCGCCGGGCGTTCGACAAAAGGCTTTGCCCCAGTAGGGCGACTCATGGGGGAAGACGCCGGGCGCGCAGCACCAAGTTCGGGCGCAGTAGAGGGTGAACCCGTGGTCGAAACAGGTGATCCCGCTGCACCCACTGGACGCGACGTCCCTTCGTCGGCACGACGGCTTGCAAAGGCCATCATGGCTGCGGACGAAGGTGGGGGGGGCAGTTCATCCGCAGGCGGCGATTGCGTTGCCAGAACCGATGCCGAGCGGGGTTCCCGGGATGGTGGCGATGAAGACGACGAAGGCGGGGGCAGATCGTCAGGCACATCGTTCTGCGGAACATCGACCGCCATCGGCGCCTCGGCCTCGACTTCGTCGCCCGACGACAGCGCAGAGGGCGCCATGGTCATCGGTGGAGGAAACGGGTCTTGGGCTGGCAGATCCGGCGACGGGGAAGGAGGGTCGATCGGACCGGGACCGGGCATCGGACCCACAGGGGGAACGCCCACGGGTTCAGGCGCGGGCTGCGGCGCTGCCGGGTCAGGGATGTCGTGCGGTGGCAGGTCGGGGGCCGGTAGATCCGGAGCCGAAGGTGGCTCCGGTTCTGGCTTCGGTTGATCGGGTTCCGGCTGACTGGGTTCGGGTGGCCGGGGTTCCGGTTCAACTGTCGCCTCAGCGGTCTTGGCATCATCCGCCGCAAGTTGAGGCGATGCAGATTCCGCACGAGGGGCATCCCGAGGGATGATTACAATGGGCGCAACGTCCGGCTCGACCTGTTCGCCGGCCTTCAATAGGGTCTGGGAAATCCCCGATGCGCCAAAGAATGGCTCTTTGTCAAAGCCCGCGACGGGCCGGGCGGCAAACGACACCGGATTGAACCGATGCGCGACCGCAAAGCCCTCGGCTTCATCAAGGGTTTCTCGCGCCACAACGGCTACCGTAAGGTTGGGCCCGCTGGCACACCAATCATACACCAGCTCGTCCAGGGAATACGGCGTGCGCCCGTCAAGGGCCGCTTCGATCTGCGCTCTTCGGCTCGCATCGTCCGGACCCGGCGCATCCACCTGCAGATGCAGGATTTGCGATTCAGGGATGATGACCTTGGTCGCTACACCTTTGGGCGAAAGACCAAGCGCAGTAGAGCGCAGGTAGTCAAGCGCGGCACCCAGATCGGGATCGCTGAAGGCAACAGAACCGACATCCATCCAGCCCCGCTTTGTCCGGTGCAGAAGCGTGATGCCGTCGTCAGTCAAATTTAGGGCAAAACTCGGTTTCATATCTGGGATCTAGCATAAGG
Source organism: Paracoccaceae bacterium (assembly GCA_046294955.1). Classification (GTDB taxonomy): domain Bacteria; phylum Pseudomonadota; class Alphaproteobacteria; order Rhodobacterales; family Rhodobacteraceae; genus Pseudotabrizicola. The sequence goes on along the minus strand of JBKBOF010000010.1, from coordinate 6,219 downwards.
AAACAAGGTGCGGAAACCGCTCCTTTCGGGCTTTGCCTTTCCTACAGCAGCTTTCCGCCGAATGAAAGAAAAACACCTGTGATCCCCAAGGAACGGCTTGCCGGCTGCGTTCCATGTCTGGAAACTGAAACTACCCTTTGGAGATCAAGCCATGCGAGTATTGCACGCCGCCCTGATTGCCAGCCTGCTGTCGGCCACCGCGCTGACGACAGCGCAGGCGCAGACCCTTCCGGCGCCACAGATCACAGTGACAGGCGAAGGCGTGGTGGAAGGTGTTCCCGACATCGCCACGCTGTCCCTTGGCGTGACGACCACAGGTGACACCGCTGCCGCCGCGATGGCCGCCAACACCGAAGCCCTGATGGCCGTCATGGCCCGCCTGAAGGCGGCCGGCATTGCGGATCGCGACATGCAGACCACCAATCTGTCGATCAACCCGAACTGGACCGGCTACGACAGCGGCGCGCGCCAACGCATCGACGGCTACACTGCCTCGAACCAGTTGACGGTGCGGATCAGGGCGCTGGACGGCCTTGGTGCGGTGCTGGATGCCGCCATTCAGGATGGGGCCAACACATTGAATGGGTTGAGCTTTGGGTTGTCTGAGCCGCGCCCTGCCATGGACGCCGCCCGCAAGGCCGCTGTGCAAGACGCGCGTGCGCGGGCCACGCTATTGGTCGAAGCGGCAGGCGCCAATTTGGGCCCGATTGTGTCGATCAGCGAAGGTGGCGGATACACGCAGCCCATGCCGATGTACCGTCAGGCTGCCGATGAAGCCAGTGCGGTGCCGGTGGCTGCCGGAGAGGTGGCAACGACCGCCAACGTGACGATCGTCTTTGAAATAGCGCAATAACGAAGCGTACATCGGGCGCCCTTTCCCGGAGCGCCCGATGAAAGCCATCAGGTCAGGCAATGGCTTTGTCCATCGCCTGATCCAGATCGGCGATGATGTCGGCAAGATCCTCGATCCCGATGGACACCCGCACCACATTCGGCGCTGCCCCGGCCTTGATCTGCTGTTCCTCAGTCAACTGCCGATGGGTGGTTGACGCCGAGTGGATGATCAAGCTGCGTGTGTCGCCCAGATTGGCGACATGGCTGAATAGTTTCATGTTATCGATCAGCTTGACGCAGGCATCATAGCCGCCTTTCAGGCCAAAGGTGAACAAAGCCCCGGCACCCTTTGGGCAGATCCGCGAAATGCGGTCCTTGTAGGGGCTGCTGTCCAGCCCGGCGTATGTCACCATCTCGACCTGCGGGTCGGCCTCAAGCCATTTTGCCACCGCCATGGCATTTTCCACATGCCGTTGCATCCGCAGGGACAGCGTTTCGATTCCCATCAGCGTGTAATGTGCGCCTTGCGGGTTCATCGTCATGCCCAGATCGCGCAGACCGACCGCGATGGAATGGAAGGTAAAGGCCATGGCCCCCAGCGCAGGATGGAACGCCAGACCGTGATAGGCGGGTTCCGGTTCGGACAACGACGGAAATTTGCCGCTGGCCGACCAGTCGAACTTGCCCGAATCGACCACGACACCGCCTGTGACCGTGCCATTGCCGGTCAGGTATTTCGTGGCCGAATGAACGACCAGCGTTGCCCCATGTTCAATCGGTTTGCACAGATAGGGGGTTGCCGTAGTGTTATCGACGATAAGCGGCAGCCCCACACGGTTTGCAATGGCCGCAATCGCGTCCAGATCGGTGATGTACCCGCCGGGGTTGGCGATGGTTTCGCAGAAAATCGCGCGCGTGTTGTCGTCCACGGCAGCCTCTACTGCCGCCAGATCATCAAAATCGATGAACTTGGCAGACCAGCCGAACCGTTTGATGGTCTGGCTGAACTGGGTCAGCGTGCCCCCGTAAAGGCGCGTCGATGCGATGATGTTCAGCCCTGGCCCCATAAGCGGAAACAGCGCCATGATCTGTGCCGCGTGGCCCGATGAACAGCAGACGGCACCCGCGCCGCCCTCAAGCGCGCAAACCCGGTTTGCCAGCGCCGAAACGGTGGGGTTGGTCAGGCGCGAATAGATATATCCGACTTCCTGAAGGTTGAACAATTTAGCGGCATGGTCCGCATCGCGAAACACATAGGCCGTGGTCTGGTAGATCGGCACCTGCCGTGCGCCGGTGGCTGGGTCGGGTGCGGTGCCTGCGTGAATGGCAAGCGTATCGAAGCCGTAAGTTGGTGTGTCGGTCATGGTGTCCCCCCGTGAAAACTCTGACCAGACGCTAGCGGGGATCATACCCGGCGGCAACCATCGCCCGGCACCTGTCTGGAGATCATCGACCGGACAAAAGCGCGTGTCACACCCAAGGTTCAGGCACGCAGATCCTTCGGGCTGCCCATGACCACGAAGGTTGTGATCGACTGCACCTGCGGAAGCACCCCCAGCACATCGGTATGCCAATGCTTGTAGTCAGCCAGCGTGGCAGCCTCGACCCGCAGCAGATATTCGACGGTTCCGGTAATGTTGTGACATTCCGTAACCTGTGGTGCGCGGGCGACCGCGCGTTCGAACGCCTCTTGCGCGGTCTTGGTGTGGGTGTTCAGGCCCACCGTAACATAGGCGACAAAGCCGATCCCCATCGCTACCGGGTTCAGCACGGCACGATAGCCCCGGATCACGCTGCGCCGCTCCAACTCCTGCACCCGACGCAGGGTCGCGGAGGGCGACAACCCAATGCGCGCGGCCAGATCCAGATTGGACTGCCTGCCATCACGCTGCAATTCACGCAATATCTTTTGGTCTGTCTCGTCAATCTTGATCATTTGTTGTGAACATTGGCAATTTACGCGATATTTTGCAACCTCATGCGGCGGGTCGTGTGTCAAAAACGGCAGGCCATGACCTATGATCTACTTCTTGCGCTGATGGGCTTCGCCTTTGCCACCTCGGTCACGCCGGGGCCAAACAATATGATGCTTCTGGCATCCGGGGCGAATTTCGGGTTCCGCCGCAGCGTTCCGCATATGCTGGGCATCAGTCTTGGTCATGCGCTGATGGTGTTTATGGTCGGGATGGGGCTGGCACAGGTTTTTCATTCGATGCCGCTGCTTGGGGTGGCGCTGAAACTCGCCTCGGTCGCCTATATGGTGTGGCTGGCATGGAAGATCGCGCATGCCGCAGCCCCTCAAGAAGGGGCGGTGGCCGGCCATCCGTTCACCTTCGTGCAGGCCGCCGCCTTTCAATGGGTGAACCCCAAAGCGTGGGCGATGGCCTTGACGGCGGTCACGGTCTACGCGGGTGGCGACGGGTGGCTGGCAATGCTGACTGTGGCGACGGTCTTTGCCATGGTGAACCTGCCGTCGGTGTCGGTCTGGACAGCCGCGGGTCAGCAGGTGCGGCGCTGGCTGACCACGAACCGCCGGCTTCAGGCGTTCAACTGGACCATGGCGATCTTGCTGGTCGCGTCGCTTTGGCCAGTGCTTCGGCTTTAGCGCAGCCACAAGCCTTCGCGCTTCAGGGTGTTGCGGATCACCTGTTCACGATGTGGCAAGTCAGCCCTGTCAAACAGGCTGCGCGCCCGGCGACCCTGATTCTGATAGACCATCACCTTGACCGGAGCATGGTCGCGCAGCACCTTGCGCAAGGGTTGATCCTTGGCCGCCGCCTCAAGCACCTCGACCGCTCGGTCGGACTCACGGGCATAGAGCAGGGGCAGAGTGCGATAATGGCAGGTGACGTCGCCATCAAGGCCTGCCAGACCGGGGCCGGGGCGCTGGCCGCCAAAGGAATGGATCACCAATGGCAGCGCCACCTGATCCAGCCATGGGTCAAGTTCTTGCAGCACAAGTTCCGGTGGACGGTCATCGCGGATCGACCGCGCATAAGACAGAAAACGCGCACCAAAACGGCGGGGGCTTTCGTGAAAAAACCAGCCAGCGTTGAAATAAAGATATCGACCCCAGTATTCGTCGGGTTGAGTGAAATCCAGAGACGACGCAAAATCCAACCCGAACCGGTCATAGAGCGACTTCCAGATTGCCCCGTAGCCGGGTCCGTAAAGTTCGATCTGGGGCCAGGTTCCGTGCCTGCGCATGCTGGCCGACGGACGGGTGAAATCCAGCGCAAGGCTGGACAGATCACCGGTGATCAGCGTGTCGGTGTCGAGAAACAGGAACGGCGCGTCGGGCAGGGCGGCCAAAGCCTCGATCTTGTTGCCGTAGGGGTAGCTTTGCCCGAACACTTTCGATTCGAACGGCACAATGGTCGCCCCAAGGCTTTCCAGCACGTCGCGCGCCTGCGGGACCATCCGCGGATCGCTTTTCCACAAGGGTCCAGGTTGCGGTTCGCATATCACAAGGCGGCCACAGTAGTCCGGGTTGGTCAATCGCAAAGACCCCGCCAGCAGGATCGCTTCGTATTGCAGGCGGCCCTGTTGACCAATGGCCATCACCGTAAAGTCTTGCCGAGTGGTGCGTTGGTCGGGCATCATTCTTTCCGTTGACGGACTGTTCTTGCTGTAGCGGGTTTTCACGATCCGAAAAAGGAGTCCACGATGAAACTGCACGCCACATTTCTGCTTTGTAGCGCTCTGGCAATGCCCGCCTTTGCGCAACCCTTTACAACAGCGGCCGAGGTGAAGCCGATCCTGCAGGCCACCCGCGCAAACTGGGTTGCCTTGCGGGAATATGATGGCAAGGACCTTCTTTATTTCACCCATCTGGAAAGCTGGCGCTGCGGGCTTTCCGAGGTGCGGTTTTCGGTTAACTCCACCGCTGCCACGAAGACGCGCGAGATGGAGCCTTGCTATGATGGCACGGCGCAGCCCAATGCGCTGACGTTGGACGGACATTTGCCCTATATCGTCTTACCGCTTGGCATGACGGAAACCGTCTCTGTGGTGGTGGTCTATGATGACGGCAGCGAAGACCGCATGGACTACGACCGCAGAGCGATTTTGATGCCGTGACCGTGATCACAAAGGTTGCGAATAAGTCGCATATCCTGCGTGCGGGACTGTTTCTGTCTTGCATGGCGAGACAAGATGCCGACCCGAAGCGCCGCGCTTGGCGCCGCAATGTGTCATGTAGTTCTGCCAGGTATTTTGGCATCGTTGCTGTTGATTAACTCCAGCAACGGAATTTTCATCGGGCATGGGCTTTGGCTGCGGTACGTTCGTCGGTGGTGCTGATCGAAGTCGTGACCGTCGCGCCAATATGGTACCAGGCACCGCGATGGCGCTGACTGCTTCCAATCGCCTGCATGCGGGCCTATAAGGTCGCGAAGCCAAACGAGGGCAAAGCCGATGCGCACCGCCGAGATCATCCGCAAGACCGCTGAAACCGAGATCAGCGTGACCGTAAACCTTGATGGCACCGGGGCCTATGATGTGAAAACCGGCGTTGGCTTTTTTGATCACATGATGGATCAGCTCGCCCGCCATTCCCTGATCGACATCACAATGCGTGCCAAAGGCGATCTGCATATCGACGATCATCACACGGTCGAGGACTGCGGCATCGCCCTTGGTCAGGCTCTCGCACGCGCCGTGGGCGACAAGACTGGCATCCGGCGTTATGGCCATTTCAATCTTGCCATGGATGACACGCAAATCGCCTGCGCGCTTGATCTGTCTGCGCGTCCTTTTCTGGTCTGGAATGTTGATTTTCCCACACCGAAGATCGGAACCTTCGATACCGAACTGGTACGCGAATTCTTTCAGGCCCTTGCAACCCATGGCGGCATCACCCTGCATGTGGACCGCACACACGGGTTCAACAGCCACCACATCGCCGAGGCGACATTCAAATCCGTCGCCCGTGCCCTGCGCATGGCCGTCGAAACCGACCCCCGCATGATGGGGCAGCTTCCATCCACCAAAGGCAAGCTCTGACCTTCTCCGTTCTCAAGACACTCCCGCCCATGGCGTCCTGCGCTGTGGTCGGGCGCAAGGGGCAATTCCATGCTGACCGTCCTCGTCGACTACGATAGCGGCAATCTGCACTCTGCCGAAAAGGCATTCCAAAGAATGGCCGCCGAAACCGATAGCGGCCAGATCCTTGTCTCGTCGCGCCCCGAGGATGTGGCGCGCGCCGACCGGATCGTGTTGCCGGGGGACGGTGCGTTTCCGGCCTGTCGCCGCGCCTTGGGCGACTTTGGCGGCTTGTTCGAGGCAATCGAAGACGCCGTTACCCGCCAGGCCCGGCCCTTCATGGGTATTTGCGTCGGGATTCATTTGATGGCGACCTGGGGCCGCGATTATGAAGACACCAAG
>JBKBOF010000009.1:1197-39845 GCA_046294955.1 Paracoccaceae bacterium | reverse complement strand
TGGAGACGGTGGCCTCGTGCTCGGGCACATACTGGCCGTTGACATAGACGGTGCGGGTCATGGTGCTATCCCCATAGGGCCGGGTCGGGCGGGTGGATGCCGTGTTCATCGAACAACAGCGGATTGTCGCGGTCTTGGGCCAGCAGAAGCGGCCCGTCAAGGTCTGTGAAGGCCGCACCCTGGGCAAGAATGGTGGCGGGGGCCATCGCAAGGCTGCTGCCGACCATGCAGCCGACCATGATGCCAAAGCCCATCTGTTCCGCTTGGGCTTTCAGCGCGAGGGCCTCGGTCAGGCCGCCGGTCTTGTCGAGTTTGATGTTGATGACATCGTATTTGCCCATCAGCGCGGACAGGCTGGTGCGGTCGTGGCAGGATTCGTCGGCGCAGACCGGCAATGGCCTTGCGATTTCGGCCAGCATGTCATCGGCCCCGGCGGGCAGGGGTTGTTCGACCAGCGCGACCCCCATGGCGACGAGGCGGGGGGCGAGGTCGGCATAGATCTCGGGCGTCCAGCCTTCGTTGGCGTCGATGATCAGGGTGGCTTTCGGGGCACCTGCGCGCACCGCCTCCAGCCTTGGCATATCCTCCGGGGTGCCGAGTTTGATTTTCAGAAACGGGCGGTGGGCGTTCTGCGTGGCTTGCGCGCGCATCGCCTCTGGCGTGTCGAGCGACAGGGTAAACGCGGTGATCATGGCGCGCGGGGCGGGAAGGTGCAGCAGATCCCACACCCGTTTGCCCCGCGCTTTCGCTTCCAGATCCCAAAGCGCGCAATCGAGCGCGTTGCGGGCGGCACCGGGTGGCATGTCGCGGGCAAGGGTTTCGCGGGTGATCCATGGCGGGGCGGCGGCGATCAGAGCCATCACTCCAGCGACGGTTTCGCCATAACGGGCATAGGGCACAGCCTCGCCGCGACCCTTATGGCCATCGCGGGTGATTGTGGCGGTGACCACATGAGCGGTGGTTCTGGACCCGCGCGAGATGGTGAAGGTGCGGGCAAGAGGGAAAGTGTCGGTGGTGACGGTGATCATGGGGGTGCTCTGCAAGCCATTTGGCTTTTCATCGCGCGGGTGTGGCGGCGGCGCAAGACGGGATCGGAATGCTGCACCTGCAAAGAGGGGATTGCAGTTGAGTGCGCAATAATCTATCGCTGCGGCGCATAGTCGTGCAATTAACTTACCGAGGCACCCGATGAGCTTTCGTATCCAACCCACACCGCCCGCCCGCCCGAACCGCTGTCAGCTGTTCGGCCCCGGCTCTCGCCCGGCCTTGTTCGAGAAGATGGCGGCAACGGCGGCGGATGTGATCAATCTGGATCTGGAAGATTCTGTTGCTCCTGCCGACAAGGATCAGGCCCGGTCGAATATCATCAACGCAATCAATACAGTTGACTGGGGCACGAAAACCCTGTCGGTGCGGATCAATGGCCTTGATACACCGTTCTGGTATCGCGATGTGGTCGATCTGCTGGAACAGGCGGGCGACCGGCTGGACCAGATCATGATTCCCAAGGTGGGGTGTGCGGCGGATGTCTATGCCGTGGATGCGCTGGTGACAGCGGTGGAACGGGCGAAGGGGCGCTCGAGGCCGATCAGTTTTGAGGTGATCATCGAGAGTGCGGCCGGGATCGCCCATGTCGAGGAGATTGCGGCCAGCAGCCCGCGCTTGCAAGCGATGAGCCTGGGGGCTGCGGATTTTGCCGCCAGCATGGGGATGCAGACCACCGGCATCGGTGGCACGCAAGAGAATTATTACATGCTGCGCGAAGGGGTCAGGCACTGGTCCGACCCGTGGCACTGGGCGCAGGCGGTGATTGTGGCGGCCTGCCGGACGCATGGGATCTTGCCGGTGGACGGGCCGTTTGGTGATTTCTCCGATGATGAGGGCTTTCGCGCGCAGGCGTGGCGGTCGGCCACGCTGGGCATGGTGGGCAAATGGGCGATCCACCCCAAGCAGGTGGCGCTGGCCAATGAGGTGTTTACCCCATCCGAGGCGGCAGTGACCGAGGCGCGCGAGATTCTGGCTGCGATGGAGGCGGCCAAATCGCGCGGCGAGGGCGCAACCGTGTACAAAGGCCGTCTGGTGGACATCGCCAGCATCAAACAGGCAGAGGTTGTGGTACGGCAGGCGGAAATGATCGCAGGTTGACGTCGCGTAATGTCGGAATCGTTGACAAAGTGTCACAGTCGGTTCAATGGTCGCCAATCAACGCCTGAAATATCGGCAGTTTGAAAACAATACCCGCGCCACGCATCAGGGGAGAGGAGGCCCCGCGTGGCAACCCGGGAGGATGCACGCCCCGAACCAGCGGTTCGGGGCGCTGCTGTTTCCGGGGGTCAGGGGGTCAGCATGGCGTCTTTCATCTCGCCCAGCACACGCCGCATCATCCGGGCGGCTTCGACAAAGACACCGGGCACGGGCTGGATGGGTTGCCAGTCAAAAACGTTCTCTGACAAGCGCACGAGATCCAGACGATAGGTCAGTCCGCTTTGCCGGTCTGCAATCAATAGCGTGCAGGACGAAAATGTCACCGTATCAGGCCTGATGCAGCTTGCAGCATAGCGAAAGCCGTCAGGGTCGGGATTGGCTGTGCGGGCAATCATGCGTTCATGGGCTTTGAATGGCGGCTGGCGCGCGTCAAGTGCAACCGCGGTGGTCATGCTGCCTGATGGCTGCGAAGGCTGCGCGCTTACCAGATGTTTTGCTCCGGCGATGCTGTCCCAGTCTGGGCGATGGGTGAGGAAGAACATGGCACCAATGTTATCCTGTGTGTCCATCGCATGAACGACGCGCAGATCGGCGCGGGCCGGGGTGGCGTTTGGATTTCTGTCCGACTGGAAACGGACAGACATCGCGGCAAAGGGCGGCTGGCCCAGTTCGGGCGGGATGCAGAAAAAATGCGGTGCATCAGCCTGGCCAGTCAGCCCCGTCTCGTTGAATATATACGTAGGTGAAACCTCCGCGATCAGCCCCAGACGCGCAGCGCCATTGGCCGGAACTGTCAGCAGATGATTGCCGAGCTTGACCTGAACCATCCTATGATTCTGGCAGGTTGCCAGTCGTGTGGCCTCGGCCGCTTCGTGCCGGGCTTGCTCTGCCGGGACGGCCAGCTTGCAGTAGCCGAGCGCCAGCAGTGGCACGCCGAGAACAGTCAGTAAGGCGAGCAGCCGCACCGCCCGGCCAAGTGAGGCCAGCACATCTTGCCACAGGGGCGGCGGAGGTTTGTTGGGGCGGCGGAACATGCGGCGGATGCTGCCGTGCCAGTCTGGCAAGATCAAGGCGGCACAAAGCCAAGCGGCTTGGTTGCAAAACCAAGGTCTGAGGGGCATATATCGGCAGTCCAGACCGGAGTTCGCGATGAATTATCTTGAGTTCGAAAAACCCCTCGCCGAGATCGAAGGCAAAGCCGAAGAGTTGCGGGCGATGGGGCGCGGCAATCCGGGTATGGATATTGCCAAGGAAGCCGAGGCGTTGGACAAGAAGGCCGAGACGATGCTGAAGGATCTGTACAAGGATCTTTCGCCATGGCGCAAATGTCAGGTGGCACGGCATCCCGACCGCCCGCATTGCAAGGAATATATCGAGGCACTGTTTTCCGAATATACACCCCTCGCCGGGGACCGGAATTTTGCCGACGACCATGCGGTAATGGGCGGTTTGGCGCGGTTCAACGATGTGGCCGTCGTGGTCATCGGCCATGAAAAGGGCAATGACACCAAAAGCCGGATCGAACGCAACTTCGGCATGGCACGGCCCGAGGGTTACCGCAAAGCGATTCGGCTGATGGATTTGGCGCATCGCTTTGGTCTGCCGGTTGTGACGCTGGTCGATACCCCCGGCGCTTATCCCGGCAAGGGAGCCGAAGAACGTGGTCAGGCCGAAGCCATTGCGCGCAGCACCCAGAAATGCCTTGAAATCGGCGTACCGCTGGTGTCGGTCGTGATCGGCGAAGGCGGATCGGGTGGCGCGGTCGCCTTTGCAACGGCAAACCGGGTCGCGATGCTGGAACACTCGGTTTACTCGGTGATCAGCCCCGAAGGCTGCGCATCTATCCTGTGGAAAGACGCCGAAAAGATGCGCGAAGCGGCCGAGGCATTGCGCCTGACGGCGCAAGACCTGCAAAAGCTGGGCGTGATCGACCGGATCATCAAGGAACCGTTGGGTGGTGCGCAGCGTGGTCGCAGAGAAGCGATCGAGGCTGTTGGCAAGGGAATCGAGGCGATGCTGAAAGAATTGTCCGGCAAGAAGCCCGACGCCCTGATCAAGGATCGCCGGTCGAAATTCATCGAAATGGGATCAAAGGGTCTTGCTGCGTGAGTCCTTGGCTTTTGGTGTTGGTCGCAGGGCTTTTTGAAACCGGCTGGGCGATCGGGTTGAAATATTCTGACGGCTTTACGCGTCCGGTTCCAACGGCATTGACCATCCTTGGTGCGCTTGTCAGTTTCTGGCTTTTGTCGTTGGCGATGAAGGATCTGCCGGTTGGAACCGCTTATGCGGTGTGGGTCGGGATCGGTACGATGGGAACCGCTATTTTGGCCGTGATTCTGTTTGGCGAACCAGTGAATACCGTGCGGGTGATCGGTATTGCGCTGATTCTGGCAGGAATTGTCGCGCTGAAAGTGGCCTGACCCAATCTTTTAAGGCCCGGCGCTGACGCGTCGTGCCATGATGGCTCAGCGACGAAAGCCCGCTTCCACCAGCAAAGCATCCGATGCGGTTTCGATGTCTTCTTCCAGCCTTTTCATGAAGTCAGCAACCGGAAGACCGGGTTCGATCCGGGGCAGGAAATCGACAACGCAGGTGCCGGGTTTGCGCAGGATGCTGCGCTTTGGCCAGAACACGCCGATATTGGTCGCCACGGGGACGCAAGGTTGCCCAAGTTGTTCATACAGCAAGCCAGAGCCGACCTTGTAGGGCTTGATCACCCCCGGCGCCACGCGGGTTCCCTGCGGATAAATCACCAACTGGCCCGGATCGGCGGCACTTTTGGCCACATCGGCCTTCATCTTTGCGATGGCTGCGCCGCGCTTGCCCCGATCCACGAACACACAGCCGATGCGCATCGCATATTGGCCAAGGAACGGCGTATAAATCAGTTCGCGTTTCATGATGAACTTGCCGCGCGGGATTGCGTCGAAGATCACCAGAATGTCGAAAAAACTTTGATGCTTGGCTGCGACCACAACCTCGTCTGTGGGTGGCGTACCGCGCACCTCGACCCTCAGGCCCAGCATGATGCGGGCCGTAAAGATCACCCAGCGGCAATAGGTGTGACAGGCCGCAAAAGCCCCCTCGCGCGAAAACAGCGCCCAAGGGGCAAAGACGACGGCTATGATCGCCATGGCCAGATACATCTGGATGTTGAACAGAACCGAAAGGATCCAACGCACGGCGATCATCAGGTAAGCCCTTTCAAGGTGCGGAAGGCAGCATAGCGGGTTGCAGCGAAAGCTACGATTGCGGCAAGGACGGGCAAGCTCAGCGGCAGCAGCCATCCGGCCCCTTGAAACCCCAGACCCGTCAGAAACCCGCCAGCCTCATCCGCGCGGGGCAGCAGGGCCACCGCAATCATGGCCAAAAACGTTCCGACGCCAGCCCCGGTCAAGGCGCGCAGCGTAAAGCGCCGCACGAAGGCGCGCACGATATAATTGTCCTTTGCCCCGACCAGACGCAGCACGCGGATCACCTGCAGATTGGCGGACAGGGCGGCATTGGCCGCAAGCGTGATCATCGCCGCCGTCGCCCCGGCGATCAGGATCAGGGACAACACTCCCAAAAGCCGTAACCTGTCCGCGGCCAAAGCCATCGGCTTGCGCCAGCGGGTATGATCGTCGAGAACCGCTCCGGGTGCTTCCGCCGCAAGACGTTGGCGCAAGCCTTCGCTGTCATACCCCGGATACCCTTCGGTCACTTCCACAAGGCGCGGCAACGGCAAGGCGTCCACGGGCAGGTCTGGACCAAACCACGGTTCCAGAAGCGCCCTCTGTTCGGCGGCGTCCAAGGCGCGGGCCGATGCGATACCGGGTGTTGTGGCCAAAAGCGCCAGAACCGCTGCCACCTGAGTATCAAGCTGTTCGGGCGGGGCTGAAATCCGGATGGTCGCCGTGCCTGCCAAGGCCGACGCCCAGCGATCGGCCAAGCGGCCCGAAGCCAGCGACAAGGCAAGCGCAAAGACGGCCAGAAACGCCATGGCCCCTGCCGTGAAGACGGTCAGTTGGGCGGTAAACCCCGATGGCGGCACCACCCGGTCAGCCTGGCGGTCAGGGGCAAAAAAAGCGGTGAAAGCCGTTTTCACAGATCTGCCCCCGCAAGCTGTATGCGGCGGCTCTGAATTCGCAGCACGCGGGCCGCCAGATGCGATTTTGCCTGCCGGATCAGGTTCATGTCATGCGTTGCCACAAGGATGGTCTTGCCCATCCGGTTCAGTTCGACCAGCAGCGTCAGCAGGCGCAGCGACATGTCCCAATCAAGATTGCCAGTTGGTTCGTCGGCAAGAACGACATCAGGGCTCATGATGATGGCGCGGGCCAATGCGGCGCGCTGGCGTTCGCCGCCCGACAAAGACGGCGGCAGGGCATCGGCCAGCTTTCCAAGACCAACCCAATCCAGAAGCGCCGTCAGATCCTTCGCGTCACCGGGACGGCCTGATACGGTCAGGGGCAGAGTGACATTGGTAGCCAAAGGCAAGTGATCCAGAAACTGGCAGTCCTGATGCACAACACCAATGCGTCTGCGGCTCACGGCCACATCGTCGCGCGACATAGCACGCACATCGCGGTCAAACAGAGTCACCTGGCCCGCTGTCGGCTGCAATTCGGCATAGGCCAGTTTCAGGACGGTCGATTTTCCGGCACCGGATGGACCGGTCAGGAAATGAAACGATCCCGGTGCCAAACGCAATGACACATCCGAGAGCAGTTCACCCCCGCCGTAATTATAGGCCACATTCTCAAACGCGATCACACGCCCGCCCCCTTTGGCACGCGGGCAGAATTGCGCAAAGCTGCGGCGGATACAATCACACCCAACAGTCTGGTGTTGCGAAAATAGCTACATACTCTTGGCGTTGGCTGGTATCGTTGCTAGAGTTCGATGAAAATCCATGAGAACCGGGAAAGGTTCCGCTGAATGCGCCTGATCTGTCCGAACTGTGACGCCCAATACGAAGTCGACGACAGCGCCATTCCCGAAACCGGGCGGGATGTGCAATGTTCCAACTGTGGCCACGCATGGTTTCAGATCCGCGAGGCGCAGGTCGAAGATCTGACGGACGATCTGTATCGCGAGCCGGAGCCTGAAGAAACATCTGACGTGCCGGACGCCATCGCGCAGACAGATGTCGAGCCGGAGGGCGACGACGATGACGATCTTCCCCCTGTGTCGTCACCGTTGCCGGTCCAGCGGACCTTGGATGACAGCGTGCTTTCTGTCCTGCGCGAAGAGGCCGAGCGCGAGGTCGCGGCCCGCAAGGCCGAAGCCATCGGCATCGAAATGCAAGGTGACCTTGGTCTGCCGCCGCCCGTGTCGGTCGCGGTCGGATCGGCGGCAGCGGCCGCCGCTGCCGAAGTGTCGGATATGGACAAACGGATCGCTGCCCTGAAGGGCGAACCTGTGCCACAATCGCGCCCCGCTGCCCGCCGTGATTTGTTGCCCGATATCGAGGAAATCAATTCTTCGCTGCGTCCCAACACGGCTGCGGCCAGTCTGGACAATGCCAGCACCGTCAAAAGCGAGACATCTGGTTCAGGGTTTCGATCTGGCTTTGTGCTGGTCCTGGTCCTTGCGGCACTGGCGGTGGTTCTGTACCTGATGGCGCCGCAGATCTCGGCCCAGATTCCGGGGGCCGCGGATGCCATGTCGTCCTATGTCTCGGTGGTCGATTCCCTGCGCTTGGCAGTGGATGGGTTGATGCGCAAGGCCACGGAAGTCGTGAATGGGCTTACCGGCGGCTAAATCCGGCGTGACGCGGCGTTGCGGGTGACAAGCGTACGGCCGCCCCCCATTCTGCCCGGCACACGACCGGAGGATCCCATGACACTTTTCCCGCACCTGCTTGCCCCGCTTGATCTGGGCCATGTTACCTTGCGCAACCGGGTGCTGATGGGCTCGATGCACACCGGTCTGGAAGAAACCGGCGATTGGGCCCGGGTCGCAGCTTTCTATGCCGCACGAGCGGCAGGTGGGGTCGGGCTGATTGTTACCGGCGGTATGGCACCCAACCGCGAAGGCGGCGTTTTTCCGGGTGCGGCGGGTCTGTTCGCGGAGGCCGATCTGGCCAACCATCGCCGTGTGACTGACGCGGTGCATGCCGCTGGCGGGTTGATCGCGATGCAGATCCTGCATGCCGGACGCTATGCCTATGGTAAGGAATGTGTCGCCCCATCGGCGATCAAATCCCCGATCTCGCCTTTCGTGCCGAAAGAGCTGGATGAGGACGGGATCGAAAAACAGATCGCCGATATCGTCATCGCTGCCGTTCGCGCCAAAGAAGCGGGCTATGACGGGGTCGAGGTGATGGGGTCGGAAGGGTATTTCCTGAACCAGTTTCTTGTGCGCCACACGAACCAGCGCACCGACAGGTGGGGGGGAACTTACGAAAACCGCATGCGCCTGCCTGTTGATGTGGTGCGCCGTGTGCGTGACGCGGTGGGGCCGGATTTCATTCTGATCTACCGCATCAGCCTGATCGATCTGGTGCCAGACGGATCGACATGGGACGAAGTGGTGCAACTGGCGAAACGGATCGAACAGGCCGGTGCCACCCTCTTGAACACCGGCATCGGTTGGCACGAGGCACGGGTGCCGACGATTGCCACGTCAGTGCCCCGCGCGGCCTTTACCTGGCTGACCGCACGCCTGCGCCCCGAAGTTGGAATCCCTGTCATCACCTCGAACCGTATCAACACGCCTGATGTGGGCGAGCATGTGCTGGCCTCTGGTCAGGCAGACGTGGTGTCGATGGCCCGGCCGTTCCTTGCAGATGCCGATTTCGTTGCCAAGGCGGCAGCAGGACGCGCGGCCGAGATCGCGCCTTGCATCGCCTGCAATCAGGCCTGTCTGGACCACACCTTCAGCGGCAAGCTGACCAGCTGTCTGGTGAACCCGCGCGCCTGCCATGAGACGGAATTGGTCTACGCACCCGCCGAACAGTGCAAACGCATTGCCGTGGTGGGGGCAGGGCCAGCCGGCATGATGACGGCGATCGTCGCCGCACAGCGCGGGCATGACGTAACGCTGTTCGATCGGGCCAACCGGGTGGGTGGCCAGCTTCATCTGGCAGCAGCAGTGCCCGGCAAGGAAGAGTTTCGCGGATTGATTGCATGGTTTTCTACCATGTTGGACCAATCATTGGTGCACCAGCGCCTTGCGGAGAACGTTACGCCCGAGGTCGTTGCCGGATTTGACGAGGTGGTGATTGCCACCGGCGTTGCGCCGCGCGATCCGGGTATCCCAGGGCAAGAGCGGGCATTGGGCTATGTGGAGGTGCTGCGTGGGGCCAAGGTTGGCAAACGCGTTGCAATCATCGGCGCCGGAGGGATCGGGTTCGATGTTGCTGAATTTCTGGTTCATTCCGGGGAAAGCCCGACCGAGGACTTTGCCCTGTGGCGGCAGGAATGGGGTGTCGGTGATCCCGCACAAGCGCCGGGTGGTCTAACCACGCCAAAGCCCGAGGCCCCGGCGCGTGATGTTTGGTTGTTGCAACGAAAGGCCGAAAAGCCGGGTCGTGGTCTGGGCAAGACGACGGGCTGGATTCACCGTGCTGCGCTTCAAGCCAAGCAGGTCAATATGATGGGGGGGGTTACCTACAAGGCCATTTCTGCCGCCGGCCTGACGATCGAGCGCGACGGTGTCGAAGATTTGTTGGCTGTGGATGACGTGATCCTTTGCGCCGGACAGGTGCCGGACCGCAGTCTGGCCGATGCGCTTGCGGCACAAGGCATTGCCGCGCATGTCATCGGGGGCGCGGATGTTGCCGCCGAACTGGATGCCAAGCGCGCGATTGATCAGGGCGCAAGACTGGCAGCGCGTCTTTGATCCTGCGGTTCCGGACTAAGCCTGTACACGCCACCGGTTTGCGCGCCGTTCCATCGGCTGGATGATCAGGTAATCGACCGCCAGCATGACGGCCACGAAGCCAAGCGCATAGGCAAGGACGGCCGCGATTTCGAACATCTGGAACTTCATGTGGATCTGAAAACCCACCCCTGATGATCGGCCAAGGAATTCGACTACCAGAACGATTTTCCAGATGATCGCCAGTCCGACCCGCGCGCTGGTCGCAAAGAACGGGGCCAGTTGCGGCAAGACGATGTGGCGAAAGCGGGCCATGGGCGTCAGTCTGAACACCTGCGCCATCTCGGCCAGATCCGGGCGCAGGGTGCGTGCGCCTTCACGCATCGTGACCAGCACCATGGCTGTCTTGTTGATGGTCACGGCGGCAATCGCGGCCACCTCGTTCAGCCCGATCCACAGATAGCACAGCACGATCACCACCAGCGCTGGCAGGTTCAGAAAAATCGTCACCCAAGGATCCAGCCAGCGGTTCAACCGGGGCATCCGGCCCAGAAGAATTCCCAGACCCGTGCCAAGCAGCATGGCAAAGCCAAAAGAAAATGCCACGCGGATCAGTGTCGCGGACATGTGGTGCCACAAACGCCCCGACTTTGCCTCGACCCACATCACCGACAGGACTTCATAGGGGGCAGGCAAAATGCGTGGCTCCGCCTTGGCCCAAGACAGCAGCCACCAAAAGACAACAAAGCCTGCCACGGACAGGACAAAGATCAATCGGTCGGGCAGGACGCGGGTGTCAGTCATAGAGGCAGTATAAGGCAAGTCACGATGCCTTCCCGCTGCGACCTTGGTCCAATGGCAGGCGCATTGGGCACAGGATTAGGGTTGCGCCATGCGTGTGCTGATTGTCCTTCTGTTCTGGTTGATGCAAAGCCTTGGCCTGTTGGCCGAGACGCTGACCCGTGATCAGATCGAGACATTCATCATCCCGCCCTATGCCCTTGGCGAACCCGTGAACGACAAGGGAGTGTGGAGTCTGCGCAATTCTGGCGGGGCCGAAGCGGGGTATGTGTTCGAAACGGCAACGATGGCACCGCTGCCTGGTTTTTCGGGTGCGCCCATCAACATGCTGGTCATGCTGGATCTGGAAGGCAAATTCATCGACGTGCGGCTGATTGCGCACAACGAGCCGATTTTCGTGTCTGGCCTTGGCGAAGCGCCTTTCCGCAGGTTCATGGAGCAATACCGGGGCCACTCTATCAATACCCCAATGGTTGTGGGCACAAATTATGGCAACGCTGGGGGCGATGGGGGACTGGTCTATCTGGACGGGGTCGTGAAGGCGACGGCGTCGGTGCGGATCGCGCATGAATCCATTCTGGCCGCGACCCTTCAGGTGGCTCGCGAAAAGATGCAAGGCATCCAATCTGCCCCGCCGGCTTATCCTGACCCCGACCATGATGAACCACTCGATTGGGCGACCTTGGTTGACCAAGGGCTGGCGCGCAATCTGCGTGTCACCAATGCGCAGGCGGATGCTGCCTTCGCCGGCACGATCTGGGCCGATGACGACCCAGAGGCGGTGGCGGACCCAGATGGCCTTTATCTGGATCTGTGGGTTGTGGATATTGGCCCGAAGTCCATCGCCCGCGCCGTTCTGCCGCCTGATGCCATAGTCGATTTGCAGCGATTCCTGACCGTTTCAACCTTTGATGAACCGTTTCTTGTGATCGACGCGGGGCGGCACGGGCTGGTCAGCGAAGATTTTGTGCGCAACACAGCACCCGATCTGTTGGGGGCGTCGCAAGATGGCCTGCCGGTCGCCTTGCGCGACGCTGATCTGATGTTTTCGACCCTGCCGGATGTGCCGGACGGCACCGCCATGATCCTGCGGACCGACCGGCGGCTGGGTTTTGACCCCGCCCGAGACTGGACATTCGAGGTCAAGGCCAAGCGCGCACATGGCATGTTCCAGCCTGAGATCGGCTTCGCCAGTTTCACCCTGCCGCATGTCACGCCCGAGCGGTTCTATGCGCGCGCCGTGGTGGCGCAACCCTTGCCCGCGTGGTTGGAAGCGTTGCGCAACCGGGCGGTCGATCTGGTCGTGCTGGCGATGGCGCTGCCGGCCCTTATGCTGGCGCTTGGGCCGGGAATGAACCGCCTTGCGGATCATCGGCACTTCACCCCGATCCGGCTTGGCGTTCTTGCGTTTGTCACGGTCTATGTCGGCTGGTGGGCACAGGCGCAGTTGTCGATCGTCACCCCGTTGGCCGTGCTGCGCACGACGCTGGATGGCGGCAGTTTTGCCTATCTTTTGTATGATCCAGTATCGCTGTTGATTTGGGTGGTGGCGATTGTCGGTTTTGTCTTGTGGGGGCGCGGGTTGTTCTGTGGGTGGATGTGTCCCTTTGGCGCGCTTCAGGAATTTGCGCATCACCTTGGCCGAATGTTGCGCCTGCCGCGGATTGAGGCGGGGGTGCGATGGGACACGCGGCTGAAAGGCATCAAATATGTCCTGCTGGCGGGCTTGGTCGCCACGGTCTTCATCGCGCCGGATCGCGTGGATACCGCTGTCGAGGTGGAGCCGTTCAAGACCGCCATCACAACGTTTTTCTTGCGTGAATGGGTGTTCGTGGCCTATGCGGCATTCTGGCTGATCCTTGGCATGTTCACCTTCAAGGGGTTTTGCCGCTACGTCTGCCCTCTTGGTGCGCTGATGGCGATTGGCGGTTTGCTGCGGGGCCGTGACTGGATTGCCCGCCGGGCCGAATGCGGATCACCCTGCCAGTTGTGCAAGGTGCGTTGCGGCTATGGTGCGATCAAACAAAGTGGCAAGATCGATTATACCGAATGTTTCCAGTGCCTTGATTGTGTCAGTATCCACAATGACAAGGCACGTTGTGTGCCGTTGGTGCTGGCCGCCAAGGGGCGCGGATTGCAGGGATCGCGGGCATGAAGCGGCGCAGATTTCTTCAGGTCACGGCCGCCGCAATGGCGATGCCACAGGCTGTGCAGGCCGAAACCGTGTGGCAAGGCGTGGCCTTGGGTGCCGATGCGACGCTGCGCCTTGCGGGGCCGTCCAAAAGGGCGCAGGCGGCCCTGATCGGACTTGCGTCCATGTTGGAGGATATCGAGGCAACATTCAGCCTGTATCGTCCGTCCGAATTGACGACACTCAACGCCAGAGGGCGCGCAACGCCCTCGGCATGGTTGCGTCAGGTGGTGGATCTGTCAGACAGGTTGCATGATCTGACCAAGGGCGCCTTTGACCCCAGCGTGCAGCCGCTTTGGCGGGCGCTTGCCGAGGGTCGCGATCCTGTGGCTGCGCGCGCGTGTGTCGGATGGGACCGGGTTCAGCTTGCACCGGACATCACCCTTGGCCGGGGTCAGGCATTGACGTTCAACGGCATCGCGCAAGGCTTTGCCACCGATCTGGTGCGGGACCATCTTGCTCGGCAAGGGTTCGATCATGCGTTGATCAACATCGGGGAATATGCGGCTTTGGGCGGACCGTTCCATCTTGGCGTTGCTGATCCCTTGGCGGGACTTCTGGCCCAATGGAACGTCAGGTCGGGTGCGCTTGCGGTATCGTCGCCTTTTGGCACCGAACTTGCCGGACAGGCCCATATTCTGCACCCGAAAGGTCTTGCGGCGCTTTGGTCCACCGTCGCGGTCGAGGCTGACACCGCCGCCCTTGCCGATGGTCTTTCCACAGCGCTGGTGTTCAGCACAGCCGCACAGGTTGCGTCCTTGAAAGCCGCCCTGCCGCAGGTGCGAAGGGTGGCATTGGTTGATGCGGCAGGCAATCTGGAAACCGTCTGACCGTCAGCGGTCCGGTGGGGTGAAGGTCAGGCCATAGGTGGCAAAGGCTGCTGCCATGCGCCCGTCTTCCAGTGCGGCAACAATCGCATCGTCCAATGCATAGGCCAGATCTCGGTGGCTTTGATGCACGGCGATGCCGACGGTCCAGGCCGACAGCCCAAAGTTCGGCAAGGGTGGCTGATGCACGGCCAGTCCGTCGCGCGCGCCAAACTGCAATTGCGCCAGTGGCCCCATCGCCGCCATGACCTCGCCGTTTGCCAGGGCCTCCATGCCCTTGGCCATGGACGGAAAGCGGCGGATGTTGGGGCCGATCTGTCCGCCGGGAAAGGCGGTCAAGTAAAAGTCGGCGATTGAATCGTTCTCGACCGCCACGGTGTCAAACCGAAAGAACGCAGGCACCGGCCCGCCATCATGCCTTGGCGCGTCAGATGGCACGGCATCGGGATAGGCATCAAGGCGATAGGCGATGGCGATCTGCTCTTTGGCATATTGCCCGGTGAAAACCACCTGTTCGACCAGACAGGTAAACTCGCTGTTGTAGGGCACGCGCAGCATGACATTCGACACCGGCTCTTGTTGCACGGTGCCGCGCCAGACATAGGACATCAGATCGGTTTGCGTCGTTTCGCCCGCCTGAACGAAGCGAAAGACAGGTTCGACACCCAGACCCTCGGCCAGAATTCGGCCAACCTCGATATCCACGCCTTTGGGCTGATCATTTTCCAGCCAGCTATAGGGCGGAAAATCCTCGTACACAGCGATGTTGAGCGTGCCGCGCTCCACGATGTCATCCAGCGACTGCCCGACGAACTGGCGCGAGGTGTTCTGCGGCCGTGCACCGGGTGTCACGTTTTCACACCGCGCGAGCACCGGCTCTGCGGCAAAGGCCACGATGCCGGTTCCCAAGGCCAGAGCAAGGGCCCTTGCGCGCATGGTCAGTGCGCCGCCGACAGTCCGATGGTCAGCGCATCTGCCGCGTGTTTTGCCCCGGTCGGCGTGCCGTCCAGTGCCAGTGCCGCCCGATTTGCCGCACTGTCGGCAATCGGTGCACCAGAGGCCGTCTTCACCTGCAATGCGACGGCGGCCAGTTCTTCTTTCAGCACTGGCTGATCGCCGCCACCGGCTGCCAGTTCGTCCCGGATAGCCACAAGCCGGGCGGAATGGGCGTCAAGTGCGCCATCCTCGGGGCGCGTTTCAATGTAGGTTCGGATGGCCCAGGCGGCCTTCTGTCCCAACACCTCGCCAAAGGCGGGCATCTTTGTGGTGCCGTCTTGTGTGTAGCCATGCATGAACCGCTCGACAAACCATTCGTCACCATACTCTGCCGCTTCAAGAAAGCGCAGATCGGGGGCCAGTCCGCCGGATACAACACCCAAACCGTGGCACCGTGCGCAGTTTTGGTTATAGGCACTGTCGCCGACGGTGACGGCGGTCCACCACACGTCATCGCCGGCCTTGTCGGCACGGTAGGGATTTTCGGTCAGCCATTCTTCGCCCACATCCGGCAAGGCTTCGGTGTTCACCGGTTGCGGGTTCACATCGCCATGTGCAAAGGCCATTGTTGCCATGCCAAAGGCAACGGCAAAGGCGGCCATACCGCGAAACTGCTTGGTCATCAGGCTTGTCCTCCCTTGAGCATGTGATGGTGCTAACGCAAAGGCGGCAATGGGGCATATTGGACTTTCGTGGCAGGCAGGCGGCATTTGCGACCATGGTCGCATTTGTGATTTCCCGCCCTTTGCCGACTGTGGACGCAGGGAGACACTGCCAATGACTGTCAAACGCGCAATTGCCGCCATCGGCGCGACCATCGTCTTTGGCGTGGTCGATACCGCAACGGCGCAGCAAGGCAAGCTCGACGTGCCGATTCTCTATCTTCGGCAAGAGGTGGACCTGCCGCCGGTTCTGTCGAACCTTGATCCGGTGCCCAAGGATCTGGGCCTGTCCGGAGCAGAAGTGGCGCTGAAGGACAACCAGACAACGGGTGGCTTTCTGGGGCACGACTACACGATGCAGGTTGTGTCCGTCGAACCCGGTGGTGATCTTGTCGGGGCAGCAAAGGCCGCCCTGCCGACGAACGCGTTTGTGCTGGTCGAAGGCACGGCAACCGACGTCCTGACTGTGGCCGATTTGCCAGAGGCGGCGGGAAAGCTGATCTTCAACGTTGCCTCGGGCGAAGCACGCCTGAGGTCCGACGATTGCCGCGCCAACCTGCTTCATACACTACCCGAGGACTCGGCCCGCACCGATGCGCTGATGCAGGTGTTGCAGTCCAAGCAGTGGCGCAGGCTTGTGATGATCATCGGCCCGAAGCCCGGTGATAAAATCTATGCTGACGCCCTGCGCGCATCGGCCCGCAAATTCGGGCTGACCATCGCAGGCGAAAAGAGCTGGACTTTTGACACCGACTTGCGCCGTGCCGCGACAAGTGAATTGCCGCCCTTTACGCAGGACTTGCCAGACCACGACGTGCTTTTGGTGGCGGATGAATCCGATGATTTTGGCCGCTACGTCGAACACAACACATGGCTGCCGCGGCCTATCGCGGGGTCGGAGGGGTTGGAGGGTTTTGGCTGGACGCCGGTTCTGGAACAATGGGGGGCGGTTCAGCTGCAAAACCGCTTCAAGGGCCATACCGGGCGGCCGATGCAAAGCCGCGACTACGCCGCATGGTTGGCGGTTCGCGCGGTTGGAGAGGCAGTGACCCGCACCAATGCCGCTGATCCCGCCACGCTGCGTGGCTTCCTTCTGTCGGATGCCTTTCAGCTTGATGGCTTCAAGGGTCGCGCCCTCAGCTTTCGTTCGTGGAACGGCCAGATGCGCCAGCCCATTGCCGTGGCGAACGGTCGTGCTTTGGTGTCGCTGGCCCCGGTGGAGGGCTTTCTTCATCAGCGGAATGAAACGGACAGTCTCGGGCTGGACCAGCCCGAAAGCAAATGCACCGAATTCGAGGGATGACGATGACCAGACTGGCCATATTGCTGCTGACCATTGCGCTGCCCGCCCATGGGGGCGAAATCTGGGTCACCAACGAAAAGGATGACACCGTGTCGGTGATCGACGTGGACAAGCTTGAGGTGGTGAAAACCTATCCGACCGGCGAACGCCCGCGCGGGGTGACGTTCTCAAAGGATTTCAGCCGGTTGTATATTTGCGCTTCGGACAGTGACACGGTGCAGGTCATGGATCCCAACACCGGGGAAATCTTGCACGAGCTGCCATCAGGCGAAGACCCTGAACAGTTCGTGCTGCACCCGGACGACCGGCACCTGTATATCGCCAACGAAAATGACGCAGTGACGACGATTGTCGATACCCAGACCCGTCAGGTCGTCGCGCAGATCAACGTTGGGATCGAGCCCGAAGGAATGGCCGTGTCGCCCGATGGCAAAATCGCCATCACCACGTCGGAAACCACCAGTATGGCGCATTGGATCGACACAACGAGCCACATCTTGTTCGCAAACACCTTGGTTGACAGCCGCCCCCGCCACGCGGAATTCACGGCGGATGGCAGCAAGCTGTGGGTGTCGTCGGAAATTGGCGGCACCATCACGGTATTCAATGTGGCCGATCAGACGGAAATCGGAAAAGTGCGCTTTGCCATAACCGGGGTGAACAGCGATCTTGTGCAACCCGTCGGCTTCAAGTTCACCCCCGATGGCACCAAAGCGTTCGTTGCCCTAGGCCCGGCAAATCACATCGCGGTGGTGAATACGACCAGCCTTGAGGTTGAAAACTACATCCTTGTCGGGCGCCGCGTCTGGCACATGGCCTTTTCGCCCGATGACAGCCAGTTGTTCACCACCAATGGGGTTTCCGGCGACGTGACGGTGATCGACGTGGCCTCACAAACCGCCGTGAAATCCATCAAGGTCGGCCGGTTCCCATGGGGCGCGGCCATGCGGCCGACGAAAAACTGAAAAAGGACAGACCGATGAAAACCACTTTCCTTGCTGCCCTCGTTGCGCTGATGCTGCCTGTGATGGCCGGCGCCCAAACGGCCGGCCTACTGGAACGCGCCAATCGGGTCACGCTTCCCCCCCTTACCCTTGCCTCGGGTGAACCGGTATCGCAGGCACCGCTGACCCTGAAATCCGGCACCTACTATATTCTTGAGATCGAAGCCGACGGCAGCGCCGAACTGGCCTTGGAAGGGGCGGCGTTCTTTCGGGCAATTTGGATCAATGAAGTCGTCATAAACGACATTGAAATTCGCCCGCTCGGAATGGATTCCTTCGAATTCGACGACGAGGGCAAGATCGAGCTGTCTTTCATCGCCATCAAACCCGGTAGATATGCGCTCAGCATCCCCGGCACCAGTGGCGACAGCCAGCGGGTGGAGATTACCATCGAGTGACAAACGGGCTGACGGTTGCGGATCTGTCCTACAACTACGGCACCAAACAGGCGCTGAAGGATGTCACGTTTTCTGTGGCCACGGGTCAGTTCTGTGCGCTGCTTGGTCCGAACGGGGCGGGCAAATCCACGCTGTTCAACCTTCTGACGGCGCTGTTTTCCACCCGCGAAGGCCGGATAACCGTGGCAGGTGTCGATCTGGCGCGTCGACCGCGCATGGCCCTGTCGCGCATGGGTGTTGTGTTTCAACAGCCGACGCTTGACCTTGACCTGACCGTCCGGCGCAATCTTCTGTATTTTGCCGCGCTGCATGGGATCGCAGGAGCGGAAGCCAACCGCCGCGCGGATGCCGCCCTTGCCCAACTCGGCATGGCCGAACGCGCGGGCGAATTGGTGCGTGCGCTGAACGGTGGCCACCGAAGGCGTATGGAAATTGCGCGGGCCCTGATCCACCGGCCGCAGGTTCTGCTGCTTGACGAACCCACGGTTGGCCTTGATGCCGCGTCCCGTGTGGCGATCACCGACCATGTTCACAGCCTTGCGGATCAGGGTTTGAGTGTGCTTTGGGCGACCCATTTGACAGACGAGGTGCGCGATAGCGATCGGGTGGTTTTGTTGCACAATGGCGCGATCATCGCTGATGATACAGCCGCTGCGCTGCGCGGCCCGGCATCTTTGCGCGACACCTTTCTGTGCCTGACCAAAGGGGCCGAAGCATGATGTGGCTTGTCGCCCTGCGCGCCATCCTGCACCGCGAGGCGCTGCGCTTTGTCGGTCAACGCGCGCGCTTTATCGCGGCGCTGGTTCGCCCGCTGGTCTGGCTGTTTGTCTTTGCGGCCGGGTTTCGGGCGGCCCTGGGCCTGTCGATCACGCCGCCCTATCAGACCTACATCACCTATGAGATTTACATCGTCCCCGGTCTGTGTGGGATGATTTTGCTGTTCAACGGCATGCAAAGTTCGCTCTCGCTGGTTTACGACCGCGAAATGGGGTCGATGCGCCTCTTGCTGACTGCACCCTTGCCGCGTTGGTGGCTGTTGTTTTCAAAGCTGCTGGCGGGAACGGTCGTGTCGATTCTGCAGTGCATCGCATTTCTTGCCATAGCGTCCGTCTGGGGCATAAGGATGCCGCTGACTGGCTACCTTCTGGCTGTGCCGGCCTTTGCCCTTGGTGGTCTGATGTTGGGTGCGCTGGGTTTGATGCTCTCGTCCTTCATCAAGCAGTTGGAAAATTTTGCCGGTGTGATGAACTTCGTGATCTTCCCGATGTTCTTTTTGTCCTCTGCGCTTTATCCGCTGTGGAAAATGGCCGAATCCAGCCCCCGTTTGCGTGATTTGTGCCAACTCAACCCGTTTACGCATGCGGTTGAGCTGATCCGTTTTGCGCTTTACGGTCAGGTCAACCTGATGGCAGCAGGTTGGGTCAGCATTGCCTTCGTGATCTTTGCGGGTGCAGCCCTGTGGGGCTATGACCCGTCGCGCGGCATCCAGAACCGCAAAGAAACGGGCGGGCGCTGAGGGTTCTGGCCCCGTCGACACACGTACTATGATGGTGGAGTCGGGAGCCTTTTGAGGTGCCGACCAGTTGGCCAGAGCACACCCGCGCGCTGCCCGCGATAGTGCCAATCGTGTCGGCCCACTGCCGCATGCAAGCCTGCCAATGTCGCTGCACCTGCAATGCTGCACCGCAAAAATGTGCGCAGTCTGCACAAAAGTGAAGATGTGCATTGACCCAAAATTTATACAATAGTTAAATGATATTGGCAAATGTATGAACCGAAAGATTCCCTGGGCGCCCGCGCTTTGAGCGGGTTGCGCTAAATCCCGACCAGATCGTTACGCAAGGATCGCAGATGGCAAATGGAGCGGCGGAGGACAACCCAGGCGCAACCAGAGACCCCATTCTAGAGATGAGGGGCATCTCGAAATCCTTTGGTGGATTGCGGGCGCTGATGGATGTCGATCTTGATCTTTATCGCGGCGAAGTGCTTGCCATAGTCGGGGACAACGGGGCGGGAAAATCCACCCTGATCAAGGTTCTGACGGGCGTCTATCAGGCCGACACGGGCGAGATCAGGATCGAGGGCAAGCCCGTGCAGATTCGTTCGCGCCGCGACAGCATCGATGCCGGGATCGCAGCCGTGTACCAGAACCTTGGTCTGGTGGACAGTCTGCCCGCCCCAGAAAACGTCTTTCTGGGTGTAGAGCCGATCCGCCGCATTCTTGGGTTGCCGTTCATCGACAATCGCGCCATGCGCGAACGCACCATCCAGATCCTGCGCGACAGGGTGGGGGTCTCCTTGCCGAATGTAGATGAGCCGACGCGAAACTTTTCGGGCGGACAGCGGCAGGCGGTGGCGATTGCCCGCGCGATCAATGCGGCCGATCTGAAGGTCTTGGTGATGGATGAGCCAACGGCGGCGCTTGGGCCCGAAGAAACGCGAAACACCCTTAATCTGATCCGCGCGGTCAAGGATCGCGGCACGTCGATCATCCTGATTTCCCACAATCTTGACCATGTTTTCAAAGTCGCGGATCGCGTTCAGGTGATGCGCGGTGGCCGTCGTGCCGGATTGGCCGTCGTGGCGAACTCTACGAGGCGTGACGTGCTGGGGATGATTGTCGGCTCGGATGTCGACGAAGACGCGCATATCTGAGACGAGGGACGAGAGAATGACCATGACATCCGCGACCACCGTTCCAACCGACAAGAATGCAGGCCGCAAGGTCGCTCTGCCTTGGTACGAACGCTACATCAACATTGTCGGTCCGTTGGTGATGATCATCGCGTTGGTCATCGCCATGGCGATCTTCGAGCGCCGTTATTTCGAGTTCCAGAATGTCATGATCATCCTTCAGGATGCCGCGATCTTCATGGTTCTGGGCATGGCCATGACCATTGTCATCACTGGCAAGGGGATAGATCTGTCGATCGGGGCCGTGGCAGCCTTGTCCGCTGTCGTCATGGCCATGCTGATCAAGGATCAGGGTTGGGGCGTCTATCCGGCAATGCTGGCGGCGGTCGTGATCGGACTTGCCTGTGGCACGATCAACGGACTGGTGATCACCCGGTTGAACGTTCCCGATCTGCTTGCAACCCTGGCGATGGACCAGATCTATCGCGGCATTGGCCTTGTGCTGGCGGCAGGCGCCGTGCTGGCACGGTTCCCCGAGCCAATCCCGTTCCTTGGCAGGGGCCGTGCGTTCGATCTGATCCCGACCGCTGCTATCGTGGGGCTGGTGTTCCTTGCCATCGGCTTTGTGCTCTACCGCTATACCTGGCTGGGCCGCTATGCCATCGCGATTGGTGGCAACCGCGAAGCGGCTGTGCTGACCGGAATCAACATCCGGCGTCAAAAGGTCTATCACTACATGCTGATGGGCGCCTGTGCCGCCATAGCGGGCATCCTGCTGACCGGCAGGTTGAACGCCATACAGGCCACCGCTGGCATGGGCTTTGCGCTGCATACGATTGCCGCAGTCGTCGTCGGAGGCACGGCCCTGTTTGGCGGGCGCGGCACGATGTTCGGCACCCTTGTCGGCGTGTTGCTTCTGTCGATGGTGACCAACGCCTTGGTGATGCTGCGCTTCCAGTTCTTTTGGCAACTTGTCGCGTCGGGGGTCATCATCATCGCATCCATCGGCTTCTATTCCTACCTGCAACGTCGGGGCAACGCCGATGCCAAGGGGGATGACTGATGCGGGAAAGGGGAGGAGCCTTGCCCGCCTTTGCGGCCCGGCCAAGACCGGTAAAAACACCAACAGGGAGGAAAAGACATGACCTACGGACCTTTGAAGCTTGCCGCCGGCGTATCCTCGCTTGCTTTCGGGATGGCAGTGGCCGGCACACTTGCCGCCCAGACTTTGCCGCTGAAGCCGCTGCCGGATGATGGGGACCGCTATTTCTGGTGGTATCATCAGGTGCAGACCGATGAGGTTCTGGCAAACATGCAGGCCATCGTCGGCCAGCCCGCCGTCGCCATGGCCAGCCCGCCAGCAGCCCCGGTCAAGATTGCGGTGATCTATCCAAGTCAGGACGTGTCCGACTTCTGGCTGCGCAGCTATCTGTCTATGGAAGCCCGTTTTCAGGAAATGGGCCTGCCGTTCGAAGCGGTGCAATATGCGTCGAACATGGGCGATTTCCTGTTGCAGTCCACCTATGCGGAACAGGTTGCGCGTGAGGATTTCGAATATGTCATATTCGGGCCGTCGGAATTGCAGGCCCAACAGGACGATATCAAGCACCTGATGGATGCCGGCAAAAAGGTAATCGTGCTGAACTACGACACGCCCATTCAGGAATGGGGTGACAATCAGCCGATGATGTACACCACATTCAGCCATTTGTTTGGCGCTCTGAACATCTGCAACTGGGTGGTCGAAAACCTTGGGACCGAAGGCACCTATGCCATGATCCGCGGCATCGTCGGCGGCATTGATGATCAGCGGTCGGGCGGGTTCCGCGACTGCCTGGCGGAAAAGTCGAACTGGACGATGGCCTATGAACACTACGGCGAATTCCAGCGTGAAGGCGGCTTCAACGGCGCACAGCTGATCACCTCGGCCTACCCCGAGGTGACTCTGATCCACAACGCCAACACCGCAATGGCGATGGGGGCGATCTCGGCCGTGCAGGCGGCCGGGCTGGGTGACAAGGTCGGTGTGACGGCCTGGGGTGGCACCGGCGACGAGATCGACGCGCTGAAAAACGGCGAGCTGCTGGCAACGCCGATGCGCATGTCCGACGACGTGGGCGTGGCGATGGCAGAAGCGATCCGCGCCGATATCGAAGGGCGCACGTCCGACATCCCCATGGTGTTCCTTGGCCGAATTGATATCGTGTCGGGCAAGTCCACGCCTGAGGATGTCGAGGCCAAGGCAAATGAAGCCTTCCGCTACACAGGCCGGGCCACTCTGGAACGCTGATGTAAAATAAAGGGCAGGCCTTCCAAATGGGGCCTGCCTGACCCTGCTCCGCTTTGGGGTCTGCGACTGGCTTTCGACGGCGGGCGTGGACCGAACCTGCTCTGATCGAAACGTCCGTCCTGAAAGGAAAACCCATGGAAGGCTTTGGCGTTCACACCAGCATGTGGACGATGAACTGGAACCGAGAGGGCGCAGAGCGTGCCATTGCCGGTGCGGTGCACTACAAGATGGACTTCATCGAAATCGCTTTGCTGACCCCCGAACAGGTGGATGCACCGCACACCCGTTCCTTGCTTGAGTCGAACAACCTGCGCAGCGTCTGTTCGCTGGGTTTGCCGCAGGGCAAGTGGCCTTCGGTCCATCCGGATGCGGCTATTGAACATCTGAAATTCGCCCTCGACAAGACCGCCGAGATGGGGTGCGAAGCCTTGACCGGCGTCACCTATGGTGGGATCGGCGAACGCACCGGCGTGTATCCCACGCAAGCCGAATACGACAACATCACCCGTGCATTGACGGCGGCGGCACGCCACGCGAAATCCCTTGGCCTGCTGTTCGGGATCGAGCCGGTCAACCGCTATGAAAATCACCTGCTGAACACGGGACGCCAGGCACGTGAGATGATCGAACGGGTCGGGGCAGACAACATGTTCATCCATCTCGATACCTATCACATGAACATCGAGGAAAAGGGCGCAGGCAACGGTATTCTGGATGCGCGGGAGTATATCAAATATATCCACCTGTCCGAATCCGACCGCGGCACGCCGGGCTGGGGCACCTGTGACTGGGACGAGATCTATGCGACCCTGGCCGCGATCAATTTCAAGGGTGGGCTGGCCATGGAAAGCTTCATCAACATGCCGCCCGAAGTGGCTTTTGGCCTTGCGGTCTGGCGCCCCGTGGCCAAGGACTTCGAAGAAGTGATGGACAACGGCCTGCCGTTCCTGCGCGGCAAGGCGCGGCAATATGGCTTGATTTGACAGGGCGAGGCAGAGGGCGGACAAAGACGGGCGGACGCTGCGTGCAGGCCGCTTGTCTCTCTGCCCCGCTGCGAATAGCAAGAGGCAACCATGACCGTCTATTCCCCCTTTTCTGTCGATACCTTGCGCGACCGGCTGTGCCATGTTGCGGCTGTCACTGACAGGATTGGCCACGACACGTCCGAATGGGATGTGCGCGAGGTCGGCGACGGCAACCTGAACCTTGTGTTCATCGTCACCGCGCCAAAAGGGGCCTTGGTGGTCAAACAGGCGCTGCCCTATGTCCGGCTGGTGGGGGACAGCTGGCCGTTGCCGTTGAAGCGGTCGTTCTTTGAATACAATGCCCTGATCCGGCAGGCCGCCCGCGATCCGGGTCGTGTGCCTGACGTTTACTATTTCGATGAGGCGCAGGCGTTGGTGATCATGCGCTATCTCAGCCCTCATGTGATCCTGCGCAAAAGCATTGTCGCTGGGCAGCAGCACCCGAACCTTGCGGGAGATATGGGTCTGTTTCTGGCCCGCACATTGTTTCGTGGGTCCAACCTGTCGATGGCCGCGGCCGAGGCGAAGGCGGATCTGGCCATGTTTGCCGACAATGTGGCGCTTGCCGACATAACTGAAAATCTTGTGTTTTCCGACCCCTATTTTGCGGCAGCCATGAACCGGCACACGCCGGGGCTGGAGCCTTGGATCGACCGCCTGCGTGCCGACCGTGACATGAAGGTGGCAGCACAGGCGATGAAACATGCGTTTGTCAGCAAGGCCGAAACGCTGGTGCATGGCGATTTGCATTCGGGCTCGATCATGGTCACAGCCGACGATACGCAGGTGATCGACCCCGAATTCGCCATCTACGGACCTTTCGGCTTTGACATCGGGATGCTTCTGGCAAATTTCCTGTTGGGATATTTCGCGCAATCGGGGCACGAGCACGCCCCCGGAGGGCGCGCAGACTATCGCCACTGGCTGCTTGCGGTGGTGCGCGAGACTTGGGATGTCTTTGCCGCCGAATTCACCCGTCTTTGGCGAACCGAGCGTTCGGGCATCCTGTATCAGCGCAGCCTGTTCGAAGATCAGGGTGACACGCTGGCGTCCGAACAGGCGTTGCAGGGCGTAGTGTCGGGGATCTGGTCTGACGCCATGGGCTTTTGTGGCGTGGAAATGCACCGTCGTATCCTTGGCCTTGCGCATGTCGAGGATCTGGAAAGTATTGCAGATGATGGCCGCCGCCTGCTTGCCGAGCGCCGGGCGCTTGCCTTAGGTCGGCATGTCGCGGTGAACCGTTCCAGCATCACCATGGCTGGACTGTTGGACGTGGCCGAACGCATTGAAGCAGAGGACTTGGCATGAAAGTCAACGGAGTTCCCTATCGCTCGATATGGACAACGCCCGAGGGGCGGGTGCAGATCATCGATCAGACCCGCCTTCCGCACGAGTTTGTGGTGGTCGATCTGACAACGACAGATCAAGCGGCGCTGGCGATCCGTGACATGTGGGTGCGCGGGGCGCCTTTGATCGGTGCGACTGCGGCTTGGGGCATGGCGCTGGCGATGGCCGAAGATCCGTCCGATGCGGGGGTTGACCGCGCGTTTCATCACCTGCTGGCCACACGGCCAACGGCCGTAAACCTGCGCTGGGCGCTTGAAGACATGCGCGGCCATCTTGCGCCCCTTGCCCCGTCTGAGCGTGCAGAAGCCGCCCGCACCCGCGCGGCACAGGTCTGCGACGAGGACGTCGAGATCAACCGCCGCATCGGCGAACATGGCGTTGGCCTTATCGAGGCCATTGCTGCATGCAAGTCTGGCCCCGTCAATATTCTGACCCATTGCAATGCCGGCTGGCTGGCGACCGTGGACTGGGGAACCGCCACCTCGCCGATCTATCACGCGGTCGAACGCGGGATCGATGTCCATGTCTGGGTGGACGAGACACGCCCGCGCAATCAGGGCGCACATTTGACCGCATGGGAAATGGCCGGCCATGGGATTTCCCATCATCTGATCGTGGACAATGCAGGTGGCCATCTGATGCAGCACGGGCAGGTGGACATGGTGATCGTCGGCACCGACCGCACCACCGCGCGGGGTGATGTTTGCAACAAGATCGGCACTTACCTGAAGGCGCTGGCGGCGCATGACAATGGTGTGCCGTTCTATGTTGCGTTGCCGTCGCCCACCATCGACTGGCGGGTGCAGGATGGGGTGCGCGAGATCCCGATCGAGGAACGCGCCGGCGATGAGGTGGCCTTTGTGCAGGGCAAGGGTGCCACAGGGCGAATTGACCGCATCCGGATCAGCCCCGAGGCCACACCCAGCGCCAATCCGGCCTTTGACGTCACACCCGCACGGCTGATCAGCGGGTTGATCACCGAACGCGGGGTTGCACCCGCCACAGCGGAAGGATTGGCGGCTATGTTCCCGGATCTGGTGTGATGAAGGTTTGAATGTCAGCCCAGCAAGGCGATGGCCGTTTTGGCATCGGTGGCAACATGCGTCGCGTAGCCACCGGCCAAAACCGCATGCATCGGAGCAACCTTTTCTTCGCCACACGATACCAGCAATCCCATTTGCAATCCGCGCAATTTGTCCATCGTGACACCGATGATCCGCCCATCCAAGGGTCCGGGCAACGCGTGGCCGGTCGCGTCGATGAACCGCCCGCACAAAACGCCGGTCGCGCCCGCAGCCTTGTAGAAGTCGAGATCGGCCAGAGTTGCGACCCCGGCGCCCACAACGTGGCTGTCGGGCAGACAGGATCCGGCCGCAAAAATGGCCTTTGTGCAGGTTTCTAAGGTAGCAAGCTGTGCCGAAATGATCGGCTCTGCCATCAGGATCCGGGCGTTTTCCACTGTCGACAGGATCGCAGGGGCAAACAGGTTGATACAGTCCGCCGACAGTTTTCTGGCCATATTTGTCGAACAGGCCTCGGCAGTAAAGCCAAAGGGGCTGGGGACCGACCCCACCAGTTGCAATACTTTCAGGTTGTCGATGTGGGTCTGGCCCATCGCCTCGACGGTTTCGAATACAGTCTGCCCCCAGGCCACGCCAAGGCGGTCACCAGGGTGCAGCAACGTGGGCAACCAGTCGGCGGCCGCACGCGCGACCCGCCCCAAAGTGCAGTGCTCATCTACGGCGACCGGCGCGACAAAAGCTGCGGTCAAGCCAAAACGACTGCACAGATCACGGGCAAGCCGATGGCATGTAAAGGGTTCTTCTGCCAGCGAGATCCGTACAAGTCCGGAGGCGCGGGCCTCTTGCAGATAGGTGACAACCGTCGCCCGCGATATTCCCAACCGCATCGCAATGTCGCTCTGGTTCAAGTGGTCGTGAAAATAAAGCCAAGCGGCTTCGATCACAGCATCTTCTCTGGTGCCGCGACCAGCGTTGCGAGGGTGGGCCATGTCAATGCCTGCGATGTTCTGTCTGTCATTGCGATGTATGACAAATGACGGAACCGGCGACAAGGGAATGGCCGGGCGTGACCGGAATGCTGGATGCCAACCCGTTCTGCGGCGATTGTCGTCAATTCTTCACATGACATACCAATTCAATTCCAATATTCAGGAATAATGGAAATCAATCATGCTGCACATGCCTTTGCCGTGTTGGGTCATCCCGGCAGGCTTGATGTGTTCCGGTTGCTGATACGCTTTGCACCCCGTGGCGTGCGTCCAACTGAAATTGCCCTGGCCCTTGGGCTTAAGCCGAACACGCTTTCGCATCATCTGGCGGACCTGGCATCGTCGGGACTTGTTCAAGTTGAACGGCAGGGTCGGTCTTTGCTCTATTCCGTCGATCTTGATGCGACCGAGGGTCTGATCGGGTATTTGGCACTGGATGTCGGTCGCGCGCGCCCTGATCTCATCACATCACTCCTTTACGCCCACAAGGATACCGCCGCCATGCAACACTCAGATTTCAATGTTCTGTTCATCTGTTCGGGCAACTCTGCTCGATCGATCTTAGCCGAAGCCCTGCTCCGCGATCTGGGCGATGGACGGTTCAAGGCATTTTCTGCCGGAACCCGTCCCAACACCCAACTCAATGCGTTTGCGCTCGAGGTCCTGAAGCGAAACGGGCATGATGCCACTGCTTTGCGCGCAAAGCACATTTCGGAATTTCAACAGCCTGGCTCTCCGATCATGGATTTCGTCTTTACCGTCTGCGACACCGCTGCGGCCGAGGAATGCCCCCCTTGGCCCGGCCAGCCGATCACCGGTCACTGGGGCCTGCCCGACCCGGTAAAGGCAAGCGGCACCGATGCCGAAAAGGCGCTGGTCTTTGCGCAGACCTATGCCGCGCTGCGTCGCCGGATCGCGGCTTTCGTGGAACTGCCCTTCGACAGCCTGAGCCGCATGTCTTTGCAAGCCCGCGTCGATGCCATCGGCACTGACGCAGAGATTGCCCCGAAAGGCTGACCGCTATGACCCGTATCGCATTGAACGGCCTTGGCCGGATTGGAAAGCTGGTCTTGCGCGACCTGATAGATACAGGGTCTGGTGGGGAAATCGTCTTGTTGAACGATCCGGTGGGGGACGCGGAGCAGCATGCGCTTTTGATGGAGTTCGATTCGGTCCACGGTCGTTGGCAAACGCCCGTAGGCCATGACAAGGGTGCGTTGGTGCTGAATGGCCAACCCATTTGCCTGACGCATGAAAAAACCATCGAGGCCCTGCCGCTGGCCGCTCTGGGCGTTGATCTGGTGATCGATTGCACAGGCGTGTTCAAAACGGCGGCAAAGATTGCACCCTATTATTCTGCCGGAGTGAAAAAGGTGATTGTCAGCGCCCCGGTGAAAGACGGCGGCGCACTGAACCTTGTTTATGGGGTGAACCATCATCTTTACGACGGCAGCCAAAGTCTGGTAACGGCGGCTTCTTGCACCACCAATTGCC
Organism: Paracoccaceae bacterium; assembly: GCA_046294955.1. GTDB lineage: Bacteria > Pseudomonadota > Alphaproteobacteria > Rhodobacterales > Rhodobacteraceae > Pseudotabrizicola. The sequence continues at coordinate 10,851 of JBKBOF010000009.1, read as the reverse complement.
TTGCGCCGGTGGTAAAGGTGATCCACGAAAATCTTGGCATCCGGCATGGGTCGATCACCACGCTCCACAATGTCACCAACACACAAACCATCGTGGACCGTCCGGCCAAGGATATGCGCCGGGCGCGGTCGGCGCTGATGAACCTGATCCCGACGACGACGGGCAGTGCCACAGCGATCACTCTGATCTATCCCGAACTCAAGGGCCGTCTGAACGGCCACGCTGTGCGGGTGCCACTGTTGAACGCGTCGCTGACCGATTGCGTGTTCGAGGTCGAGCGCCCCTCCACCGTCGAAGAGGTCAACGGCTTGTTCAAGGCCGCCGCCGAAGGCCCGCTGAAGGGCATTTTGGGATATGAGGTACGACCGTTGGTTTCCAGCGACTACACCAATGACCCCCGGTCGTCGATCGTGGATGCGCAATCAACGATGGTGATCAACGGCACCCAGGTCAAAATCTACGCTTGGTACGATAACGAATGGGGGTATTCCTGCCGCCTGGCCGATATTGTCCGGATGGTCGCGGGGACGATGTGAGCGATCCAAACCCCTTGCGCGCCTATGGGGCGGTGACGGCGGCCTATTGGGCCTTCATGTTGTCGGACGGCGCGTTGCGGATGCTGGTCTTGTTGCATTTCAACGCTTTGGGCTTTTCACCGGTGCAACTGGCGTGGCTGTTTCTGTTGTACGAGGTTGCAGGCATCGTCACCAATCTGGCCGCCGGATGGCTGGCCGCGCGGTTCGGTCTTGCCGCCACGCTTTTTGCTGGGCTTGCCCTGCAGATCGGGGCGCTGGTGGCTTTGGCACAGATTGATCCGACATGGGGAATTGCGGCGTCGGTCTCCTTTGTAATGGCGGTGCAAGGCGTATCGGGGGTGGCCAAGGATCTGGCAAAGATGTCATCAAAATCTGCCGTCAAGCTGCTGGCACCCAAGGAAGACGGTGGTCTGTTCCGCTGGGTTGCCTATCTGACCGGATCGAAGAACGCGGTGAAGGGACTTGGCTTCTTTCTGGGTGCGGCGCTGCTTGGGCTTGCCGGGTTTCAGGCGGCAGTCTGGGGCATGGCCGCAGTTCTGGCAGTCATCCTGATCGCCGTGGTGCTGTTCCTGCCGGCGGGTCTGCCGGGGCGGATGAAATCTGACGGGGGTTGGGGTGGCTGGCGGTCGAAAGACCCGCGGGTGAACCGGCTGAGCCTTGCGCGGATGTTCTTGTTCGGTGCGCGCGATGTGTGGTTCGTGGTCGGTATCCCGATCTATTTCCAGGCGGTGTTGTCGGATGGCACAGCCGAAGGCCGACGAGAGGCGTTCTTTCTGGTCGGCGGGTTCATGGCATTGTGGATCATCGCCTATGGTGCCGTGCAGGCCTTTGCCCCGCGTCTGTTGGGCGCCAAAGGCCAGCCCGAGGGAGAAACGACCGAAAAGGCGATCCTTTGGGCGGGCCTTCTGGTGCCGATCCCGTTTCTTCTTGCCATTGCCGCATGGGTTGCGGGCGGTGCCGCCCCGTGGCTGACAGCCGTGCTGGTCGGCGGATTGCTGCTGTTCGGCTTTGTCTTTGCCGTCAACTCTTCGGTCCATTCCTATCTGATTCTTGCATTCGGATCAGCCGAGCGCATCACGCGGGACGTGGGCTTTTACTACATGGCCAATGCGGCGGGCCGGTTGATAGGCACAGTTCTGTCGGGCGTCAGCTATCAGTTCGGCGGCCTGCCGCTGTGTCTTGCTACCGCCGGCGTGATGGCAGCGGCAAGCTGGGTTTCTGCCCGCAGGCTTCGATCAGTCTAGGCCGCATCACTGCACCCCTCTGGCGATGCACATGGCGATCTGTGGTCTGGGCCGTGGTTGCGCAGCACGGTTGAAATCTATACGCAGAGATTGTCTGGTGTCGGGGTCTTGCGCCCCGGATAATCGGGAATGTGGTGAAACTCCGCAACGTGCCCAACGCTGTAAGGTGGACGGGCCTGCAGATGCCACTGGCTTTCGGGCCGGGAAGGCGCAGGTCCGGATGAAGCCAAGTCAGAAGACCGGCCAGACGAAACGGAGGAACCGTTGGTCAGCGGGGCCTTGTTTCTTTTGACAGGGGTCTTGTCATGTCTGAGCCATCCCGCCACCTGCACCCGGCCGCGCCGTTTGACGACGCCGACCGTGCGGCCGTCTATCATGCGATCTTCAGCCGCCGCGATGTGCGCAGCCAGTTCACCGATCGCCCGGTTGATGATGCGGTGTTGACCCGTCTTCTGACCGCAGCGCATCACGCGCCCTCGGTCGGCTTCATGCAGCCTTGGAATTTCATCGTGATCCGCAGCAAAACGGTCAGAACGCAGATCCGTTCTGCGTTCGACCGTGCGAATGCCGAGGCAGCGGCGATGTTTGCCGAAGATCGCCGTCCCTTGTATTCTGAATTGAAACTGGAAGGTATCACTGATGCCCCGGTCAATCTGTGCATCACCTGTGATCGCAGCCGGGGCGGCGAAGTGGTTCTGGGGCGCACCCACAATCGCGACATGGACCTGTATTCAACCGTCTGTGCCGTGCAGAACCTGTGGCTGGCAGCCCGGGCAGAAGGCATCGGGGTGGGCTGGGTCAGTATCTTTCGTGACGCCGACCTGCGCGCGATCCTTGGCTTGCCCGGTCCGGTCGTGCCTGTGGCCTATCTATGTCTAGGGCATATGGACACCTTGTATGACAAACCGGAACTGCAGGTAAAAGGCTGGCGTCAGCGGCTGGATCTGGCCGATCTGGTGTTTCAGGATCGCTGGCCCGATCAGTCGGCACCAACGGTGGATGCACCGTGATCCACCGGCCCGGCATCCGGCCCATTCCAGACCGTGTCAGTCAGATCTGTCATTTCGGGGAATGGCTGCAAGGCCGCCTTGGTCCGGACGGACCGGTTGCCTTGGTCACATTGGTGCCTGACGGCATTCGACTGAATGCGCTGCGCCTGCCCTCCGCCGGTTTTGGTCTGGCAAGCACGCCGGGGGCCATTTCTACGCGGCTGCTGCGCCCGTTCTTGCGCAAGCTGGATATTCCCTGTCGCGGACGCTTTGTTTTGCGCCCGCCCTTTGCGCCGGGGCTCGGCACCGGGATCAGCACGGCTAGCCTGATCGCCGCCGCGCGGTTGGCTGGCTTCCGGGGGGAACCCAGTGTCTTGGCGCGGGCCTGCATTGCCGTCGAAGGGGCCAGCGATCCGTTAATGTTTGCCCGACCGGACCGCTTGCTCTGGGCCTCGCGGCAGGGACGCATACTGGCGCACATGCCGGCTGTGCCGCGCGCACATCTGGTCGCCGGGTTTTGGGGGCCGCCGCTGCTGACGCGGGCCACCGATCAAGCTTATGACGATATCGCTGATCTGGTGGCCGGCTGGGGGCGCGAGCGCGGGGTGGCGGATTGTGCGGCACTGGCCAGCGAAAGCGCCGCACGCTGCCTTGGCCGGCGTGGGCCCGCAGATGATCCTACCCCGCAACTGTCCCGGTCTCTGGGTGCCTTGGGCTGGGCCATGTCCCATTCAGGGGCCGCGCGGGTACTGATCTTCGCGCCGGGAACCCTTCCCCCCCATTGTATTGAGGCTGTGCGAGAAGCAGGCTTGCGCGGCGTGCGCTTGGCCGCTACCGGGGGCCCTTAGTGGGTTGAGGACCGGGCGGATGCGCGATCACGGCGGAAATATGGATGCGGCGGTGCAACGCTTTGGCGAGGGCGACTGGATTGATCTGTCAACCGGCATCAACCGGCGCCCCTATCCGGTGACGATGCCGCCGGACACCAGTTGGACGGCGCTGCCGACGCAAGTTGATCAGGCGCGTCTGGTTGAAACTGCGATGCGCGCGTGGCGCGTGGCCGGGGGCAAGGCGGGGCTGGGTCTGTGTGGTGCGCAGGCGGCGATCCAACTGGTGCCCCACCTGTTTCCGACCGGCCGGGCCGCAGTGCTGGGACCAACGTACAATGAACATGGGGGCAGCTTGCGGGCACAGGGATGGGATGTGCGGGATGGCGCAGACCTTGACGCGCTCCGCGGGACTGATCTGGCGATCGTCGTCAACCCGAACAATCCGGACGGGCGCAGTTGGTCACCAGACCGTCTGCTGAAGCTGGCGTCCGACGTGGGTCATCTGGTGGTGGATGAAAGCTTTGCCGATGTTCTGCCCGACCTGTCACTTTTGCCACTGGAAACGCCGGACAACACGCTTGTGTTGAGGTCTTTTGGCAAATTCTACGGTCTGGCGGGTTTGCGGCTTGGCTTTGTCTTCGGCTCCGAACCTGTTGTGAGGCAGTTGGAGAATCTGGCTGGCCCTTGGCCTGTTTCAGGGCCGGCCATCCATCTGGGTTGCACAGCTTTGGCAGATGACACCTGGGCTGACGTGATGCGCGGTCAATTGACTGCCGATGCAATGCGTGCCGATACGCTTGCGTCGGGAATGGGCTGGGGGTTGGTTGGTGGCACATCGCTGTTTCGTCTCTACCATATGCCAGATGCACAGGCAGCGCAGGACAGGTTGGCTGAACGCCGGATCTGGAGCCGTATTTTCCCGTATTCCCGACACTGGCTACGTTTGGGGCTGCCCGGCACGGAAGAGGAATGGGCCAGACTCGCCGCAGCATTGACACCAGACTGCTAGCGAGCCAACGCCAACAGTCCCGACACATCAAGATGCGCCTCGACATGATCGGCAAGCGCATCCAATGCGGCCTCAATCGTTTGGCCGTGCGACCGGGTCGCGGCGGCGATGCCGAGCTGTGCCAAAAATTTGACCCTGAAGGCGTCAGAGGCGAACATCCCGTGCAGGTAGCTTCCCATGATCCTTCCATCCGCGCTTATGGCGCCTTCGGCCCGTCCATCGACATGGGCAAAGGGGCGCACGCAATCCGCACCAGTGGTCCGGCCGATGTGGATCTCATAGCCCTCTACCTCCAGTCCAGTCGTCGCATGGACAGCCCGAACCCGTGCCAAGCGCTTGTCGGGCGTCATGGTCGTCACCACATCCAAATGTCCCAGACCTGCCGAGATTCCGGGTGCTCCTTCTATGCCACGTGCGTCGTCGATTCCGCGACCCAGCATCTGATAGCCGCCGCAAATGCCCAAGACATGGCCGCCCCTACGGATGTGGGCGGCAAGGTCAATGTCCCATCCCTGCGCGCGAACAAAGGCCAGATCGCCGCGGGTCGATTTGGACCCCGGAACGATCACCAGTCGCGCCTCGGCAGGAATGGGTTGTCCGGGCCGCACCATGACAAGATTGACACCCGGTTCGGCCTTCAGGGGATCGAGATCGTCAAAATTTGCAATCCGCGACAGGGTCAGACAGGCGATCGTGACGCCTTCCGTCCTGTGAAGGCCGACAATATCCAACGCATCCTCCGCCGGCAACTGATAAGCCTTGTCGAACCACGGCACGACACCAAACCCGCGCCAGCCGGTTTGTGCCTCTACCAATCGGTAGCCGTCGTCAAAAAGCCGTGGATCACCGCGGAACTTGTTGATCAGAAAGCCAGCCACCATGGCCCTGTCATCAGGGTCCATCACCACTTGCGTGCCGACAAGTTGCGCAATCACGCCGCCCCGGTCGATATCGCCCACCAGCACCACCGGCACATCAGCAGCACGGGCAAAACCCATGTTGGCAATGTCACCGGCCCGCAGATTGACTTCTGCAGGACTGCCGGCACCTTCGACGATCACCAGATCATAGGCATCCCGAAGCCGCCCGAAACTCTCGAGCACAGGCGCAATAAGCGATGGTTTGAACGCCGCATAGTCGCGGGCCCTGACGGTCGCCACGCGGCGACCCTGGACAATAAGCTGGGATCCGACTTCTGTTTCCGGCTTCAGCAACACCGGGTTCATGTCCGTTATCGGATCCAGCCCGCAGGCCATCGCCTGCAAGGCCTGAGCCCGCCCGATCTCGCCCCCATCCATTGTCACAGCGGCATTGTTCGACATGTTCTGGGGCTTGAACGGCGCAACCGAAAGTCCCCGCCGTCGCGCTACACGGCATAGACCGGCCACCAAAACAGACTTGCCAACATTCGACCCGCAGCCCTGAACCATCAGTGCGCTCATTGAAATCTCTCAATCAATGCAAAGCTGCACCCAAGGGAGCCTCCGGCGGGGATATTTGTGGCCAAGATAAAGGCTTTCACGTTGCCTATGGTTGGCAGCCGCGCCTCGGGCCGTTTGCACGGGGGAGACGCGGCGCCTTTACCTTGGACGGCCATCGGGATCCCTCCCTGTTCCGCATACCAAAAATCGGCGAAATAGGTTAAAGATCCGTTGCCTTTATCTTGGTATAAGTATCCCGGGGTCCGGGGCAGCGCCCCGGGGCCAGTTGTCTGCCGAAACCGCATCAGAATTCTACCCCCGGCTGTCCCTTGATCCCCGACCGGAACGGGTGCTTGATCAGGGTCATTTCTGTAACAAGGTCTGCCGCATCGATCAGGGCTTCCTTCGCATTGCGCCCGGTCAGGCAAACATGGGTGAGGGGCGGCTTTTCGTCGCGCAGAAAAGCGAGAACCTCGTCCAGGTCGAGGTAGTCATACCGCAGCGCGATATTGATCTCATCCAGCAAGATAAAGCGGATTGCCGGGTCGCGGATCAGATCCTTCGCCATCTCCCAGCCGTTGCGCGCGGCTGCGATGTCACGGGACCGGTCTTGGGTTTCCCAGGTGAACCCTTCTCCCATTGCGTGAAACTGGCACAGGTTTGAAAAATGACTTTCAATCAGGCGTCGTTCGCCGGTGTCCCATGCGCCTTTGATGAACTGGACAACGGCGCACGGCATTCCGTGCGCCACGCAGCGCAGGATCATGCCGAAGCCGGACGACGATTTTCCCTTTCCTGCACCGGTATGGACGATGATCAGGCCCTTTTCGCCTTCTTTCCCAGCCATCATCCGGTCGCGAGCCGCCTTCTTCTTGGCCATTTTCGTTGCGTGGCGGGCAAGATCGGCACCTGAAGTGTCTTCGGGCGTGTCGTTTACATCTGTCATCGTGCCGGTCCTTTCCCTTGACTCTGGCCTTCCGTGTGGCAAAGGAAGTGCGAGAGAGCGCTGGTGCCTGTCCTACGGCAGGCCAAAAGGGAATGCGACAGGTTTTGTGAGCCCAAAGGTCACAGAACCGAAGCGCAGCCGCCCCCGCGACCGTGACCGGAAAGGTCTGCCCATGCCACTGGCCGAAAGGATCGGGAAGGCGGGCAGAGCGCCGGGGAAAGGTGCCGTGAGGCCCAACCCCGATATCCGCAAGCCGGGAGACCTGCCAGTGCCTGAACGAAAAAGCGCGGACGGGGTGTTCCGTGACCTTCGGATACGGGTGCTTGGCATCCGCCCCGTTGGCGCCCCCCTGTTTGTCGGAACGAGGGGTGATATGACGGTCGTTTTACATGTTTGCATGACCTGTCGCGCGGGTCAGCCGGTGGCAGAGGGTGCGGTCTGCCCCGGCAGGCGACTGTATGACGTGCTTTCGGCGGCAGAGATGCCGGACGGTCTCAAAATCCGTCCGGTGGAGTGTTTGTCTGCCTGCGATCACGGGTGCAGTGTCGCGTTGAGCAAGCCTGGCGCATGGTCCTATGTTTACGGTCGACTGACCGAGGAAGACGCGCCGGAAATCCTGCGGGGGGCTGCGCTTTTCGCGGCAACAGTGGATGGCCTCGTTCCCTGGCGCGATCGCCCGGTCATTTTTCGCAAGCAATGCCTTGCCCGGGTTCCCCCCGTTGAGTCCGACCGTCCCAATTCTCCGATGGAGCCCTGACATGACAGATCTGACAAAAATTCCCGTCACCGTGATCACCGGTTTTCTGGGGGCGGGGAAGACCACCCTGATCCGCCACCTGATGCAGAATCCGCAGGGTAAGCGGTTGGCCATTCTGGTGAATGAATTCGGCACCATGGGGGTGGATGGTGATATCCTGAAATCCTGCGCCGATGACAATTGCCCGGCAGAGAACATCGTGGAATTGGCAAATGGCTGCATCTGCTGCACGGTGGCTGACGATTTCATCCCGACCATCGAAGCCCTGATGGCGCTGCCGCAGCGCCCCGATCACATCTTGATCGAAACCTCGGGTCTGGCGCTGCCCAAGCCATTGCTGAAGGCATTTGACTGGCCGGCGATCCGGTCAAGGATCACCGTTGATGGTGTCATTGCCCTTGCCGATGCCGAGGCGGTTGCGGCTGGCCGGTTCGCCCCCGATGTGGCGGCGGTCGATGCGCAACGGGCTGCAGACGACAGTATTGATCACGAAACCCCGCTGTCCGAAGTGTTCGAAGATCAGATTGCTTGCGCCGACATCGTGCTTCTGTCCAAGGCCGATCTGGCGGGCGAGGCTGGCTTGGCTGCGGCCCGCGCGATCATCGAAGCCGAAGCGCCGCGCAAGTTGCCTATCCTTGCAATGACCGATGGCATCATTGATCCCCGAGTTCTGCTGGGATTGAATGCGGCCGCCGAGGATGATCTGGCGGCCCGCCCCAGTCACCATGACGGCCATGACGACCACGAACACGACGATTTCGAGTCGTTGGTAATTGATCTTCCCGAAGTGACAGACATCGACGATCTGGTGGCGCGTGTGCAGCGGCTGGCGCGGGAGCAGGATATCCTGCGGGTAAAGGGCTATGTCGCCGTTGCCGGAAAGCCGATGCGGTTGTTGTTGCAGGCGGTAGGCGAGCGGGTACGGCATCAATTTGACCGTCCGTGGGGGCACAGCCCACGCCAGTCGCGTCTGGTGGTGATCGCCGAACACCATGATATTGATGAAGCGGCTATCCGCCTTGTTCTGGGGGCCTGAGTCGCGTCATGCATGTCGTCTTTCGCGAATCCCATGGTCTGGAAGAGGCCGAAACACCGTTCGACCCCGGGCAAGACCCGGCCGAACTCGTGGTGCTGTCGTTTTCCGACAGTGACCTTGGGGCTTTCGCGGCGGGTTGGCACCGGGCGCGGTCCGGTGGGAACGGGCAGGCGCTGCCCGAGGTGCGGCTGCAGAATCTGATTGCGTTGAAGCATCCTGTTTCGGTCGATACCTACGTCGAACGCACGCTGAGCGGTGCCAAAGCCATTCTGATCCGCCTGATTGGCGGCGAGGCGTATTGGCCCTATGGCCTTGCGTCGGTGCAGGATCTGGCGCGGCGCAAGGGAATTGCCTTGGCGGTTCTGCCCGCCGACGGGCGGCCGGATCCGGCGTTGGATGCGGCTTCGACCTTGCCGGTTTCGACCATGCGGCGGTTGCAAGAATTGTGTGATGCCGGGGGTGCGGTGGCCGCACAGGCGGCGCTGGCGCAACTGTGCCTTGCTGCCGGCCTGTATGCCGGACCGGTGCCGGGGGACAAGCGGGTGCCTGAGATCGGGTTTTACGATCCGGCCAAAGGCGTGATCGCCGCGCCGCCGGATGGTCCTTTGGTTTTGGTGAGCTTTTATCGCAGCTATCTGACCTCGGCCGACACTGCGCCTGTCGATGCGCTGATCCTTGCCTTGCGGGCAGCTGGGTTTGCCGCTTGCGGCGTGTTTGCCCCTTCCTTGAAAGTGCCCGGCTTTACCGATTGGCTGCGTGAACGGCTTGAGTCCTGCCCCCCGGTGGCCATCGTCAATGCCACCGCGTTTTCCGCCCGGTCGGACGATGGATCCACGCCGTTTGACGCGGCTGGTTGCCCGGTGTTTCAGGTGGCTTTGTCCACAGC
>JBKBOF010000009.1:0-1187 GCA_046294955.1 Paracoccaceae bacterium | reverse complement strand
AATTCGCGCGCTTTTGTCACCGGGCCGACGCGGACAGTGTGGACCGGGTGGTGCGCAAGGTGCAGGCTTGGCACCGGCTCGCCACCACGCCCGCTGCCGATCGTCAGGTGGGGGTGGTGCTGTCCACCTATCCGGGCCGGGCGCATCAACTTGCTCATGCGGTCGGTTTGGATGCCTTGGCGTCAACTGAGGCGCTTTTGCGCGACATTGGTGGCGCTGGATATGCGGTGCAGCCGGGTGAAACCCTTGGCCCCGCATTGATGACCGAGCGGCTGACATGGCCCTTGGCCGACTATCTTGCAGCACTTGGCCAGCTTGCCGAACCGCTCCGCGCGTCCCTCCATGCCGCATGGGGCGCGCCGGACGCCGATCCGGCTTGCCGCGATGGGATGTTCCATTTTGCGGCGCGGCGTCAGGGGCATGCCTTGGTCGCGCTGCAACCCGAACGGGGCGACGTCGTCAGCCGCGACGGCGACTATCATGACCTGTCGCGCACGCCCCGCCATGCCTATGTCGCGTTCTATTTGTGGTTGCGGGCGCAGGGTCTGCATGCTCTGATCCATATGGGTGCGCATGGCACGCTGGAATGGTTGCCGGGCAAGTCCGTGGCATTGTCGAATGCCTGCTGGCCCGAGGCACTGATCGGGGCGCTGCCGGTGATCTATCCCTTCATAGTCAATGATCCGGGCGAAGCCGCACAGGCCAAGCGCCGCATTGGTGCGTTGACGCTTGGCCACCTTCCCCCGCCTTTGGCGCAAACGATATTGCCCGAAAGCATGACGCGGTTGGAGCGGTTGCTGGACGAATACTCCACCGCCGATGGGCTGGACCCCGCGCGCCGCAACCGGTTGATGACCGAAATCCGCGGCGAGGCGCAGGTGTCTGGACTGGAGGATGATCTTGGGTTGTCCGCCGGTGCCAGCATGGCCGAGGCCATCACCCGGATCGACCGCTTTGTCTGTGACATCAAGGAAAGCCAGTATGGCGAAGGGCTGCACATTCTTGGCCGGGGGGCGTGTGGCGATGCCGAACGCGACGGGATGCTGGCCGCGCTGGACGGGCGGCGTGTGGCGCCGGGGCCATCGGGGTCGCCCGCGCGGGGCAGGGTCGATGTGCTGCCAACCGGGCGCAACCTTTTTGCCGTGGACCCACGTGCGGTGCCGAGCCGGGCCGCCCATGCGCAGGGC
>JBKBOF010000008.1:21588-40089 GCA_046294955.1 Paracoccaceae bacterium | reverse complement strand
GAACCAAAGCCCCGCACATCTGGCCAAGGATCAGTGCTGCCATGGCGGTGACTACGCCAATCGATGACACGCCCCAGGCAACCGACCAGACGTAATATGCACCCACGACCCCGCCCAACAATTGCCACAGCGGCACAGCGGCAAGACGGGCATAGGCACTTCCGTTGTTGATCAGGCTCAATCCCAGCAGCAGCACGAACCCGATACCGAACGAAACCGTGGCGGCCGGCAACACCGCGCCAAGGCTACGCCCCAAGCCACCGTTCACCGGGGCTTGCACGGCGATGGCAATGCCGCCCAGAAGGATGGCCAGAATGGCGGGAAGCTGCGACATGAACGGACCCTTTTGCGAAACATCAAACCAGACGAAACGTTTTGTCGCGCGCCGTGGCCCCCCGCACAAGGGTCAAACGTGTCTTTGCCACGCCAAGCGCATGGGCCAAAGCCTCGGTGACCGCCGCATTGGCGCGACCATCGTCAGCCGGGGCTGTCACGCTGATGCGAAAGACACCGTCTTGCAAGGATACACCGGGTTTTCGTGCACGAGGGGTGGCGCGGACATGAAATTCTGCCCCAGTGATGGCCAGGTCTGCCCATGCGCCCTTTGTCATGCCCGTCCCCTTTTGGCCCGAAATGGCACCGCCACGCACGAATGGCCGGTTGGGCACCGTCTGGCAATCCGGACCGCCGCAGCTTACCTTACGCGCAACCGTGACCGGAGTCGCCGATGACCAATCCCAATACCGCCATGCTGGACCACCTGTCCACCCGCCGCTCGCCCAGCGCAAAAACCTTCACCGGCCCGGTGCCGTCGCACGCCGAGGTGATGGGTATCCTGACCCTCGCCGCCCGCGTGCCCGATCATGGCAAGCTGGAGCCGTGGCGGCTAATCGTTCTGGACCGCGCCGCCATGGCCAGATTGGCCGATCTTGCACAAGCGCGGGCCGAAGCCCTTGGGGGTGACGCCGAGCGCATCGAAAGGGGGCGCGGGCAATTTGACCGGGGTCAGCTTGCCGTTGTGGTCATTTCGTCCCCCAAGCCAGCGGACAAGGTGCCGCAGATCGAACAGCTGTTGTCGGCCGGGGCGCTGTGCATGAACATTCTGCACGCGGCCACGGCCTTCGGCTGGGGGGCGTGCTGGCTGACCGGATGGCCGGCCCATGACGACGTGTTTCGCACGCAGGCCTTTGGCTGTGCCGCCCATGAAAGCGTGGCAGGCATCATCCATATCGCAACGCCAGGCCCAATGGCACCGGATCGCCCCCGCCCGGATCTGTCAAAACTTGTGATCTGGGCCTGACATGATCCTTGGTGATTTCCTCAAGGCGGTTTTGCAGATGGCCGACCGCCCGTTCCGGCGCGTGCTGCTGATCGGGGTATTCCTGTCACTGGCCTTGCTGGTGGCGGTCTATGCCGGGTTTCTGGTGCTGATCCAGACCTTCACGCCCGACACGATCGACATTCCCTTCGTCGGCCCCGTGGGGGGCTTGGGCACCCTGCTGTCCTGGGGATCAGGGGTGTTGATGATCGGGTTGTCAGTTTTTCTGATGATGCCGGTCGCCTCGGCCTTTACCGGACTGTTTCTGGAGGATGTGGCACAGGCGGTCGAGGACAGGCACTATCCCGCCCTGCCCCCGGCCCCGAAGATGAAACTGATGGACACACTGATCGACAGCGCAAATTTCTTTGCCTTGCTGATCGCGGTCAACGCCCTTGCGCTAATTCTTTACGCCTTTGCCGGCCCGTTCATTCCAGTGGTGTTCTGGTTGGTGAACGGCTTCCTGCTGGGGCGGGAATATTTCACATTGGTGGCTATGCGACGCTTGGGGCGCGCGGGTGCCAAGGCTCTGCGTGCCCGCCATTCTGGAAAGATCTGGATCGCGGGCACGTTGATGGCGGCACCGTTGTCGGTGCCGCTGATGAACCTGTTCATCCCCGTGCTTGGCGCGGCCACCTTTACCCACCTGTTCCATCGCCTGAACGGTGACGCGCCTGTTGCGCCGGTTACGCCGCCCAGTCCCAGGGGTTGGTGAAGCTGCCAAGGACTTGCGTCACTTTGGCGTCGTCCACATCGCCGGTTTTTGACAGTTTGGCCACCAGACCACGTTTCTTGTCTTCGGCCACCATGGCCACACGGGCCTCGATACCTGCTTCGGCCAGTGCCGCATCATAGACGCGGGTGATCGCCATGCGCCGCAGATCGGGTTTGAACACCTTGCCGACAGCGGTCTTGGGCACTTCGGGCAGGATCTCGATATGCTTTGGCAAGGCCGCGCGTTCATGGATATGCTTGTTCGCATAATCCAACAGGTCAGCGACGGTTGCAGAGGCCCCTTTGACCAGTTCGACATAGGCCGCCGGCAATTCGCCAGCATGCGCGTCGGGTTGGCCAATGGCACCAACGACGGCAACCGCCGCGTGCCCCATCAGCGCCTCTTCGATGATCGCAGGGTCGATGTTGTGACCGCCCCGGATGATCAGATCCTTGGCCCGGCCGGTGATGAACAGATAGCCGTCCGCATCAATCCGGCCCAGATCGCCCGTGCGCAGAAAGCGGCCTTCGGCAAACAGATCCTTGTTCTTGTCCACCTCGGTATAGGTTGAACCTTCAAAGACACCGGGGTTGGCCACGCAGATCTCGCCCACCTCGTCCACGCCACATTCGCGAAAACCATCGCCATTCTTGTGAAGAATTCGGACGTGGGTGTAGGGAAAGGTCAGTCCGACCGATCCGATCTTCTTGACCCCATCCGGCGGGTTGATCGACACAAGGCAGGTGCATTCGGTCAGACCATACCCTTCGATGATCTCGATCCCGGTTTCTTTCTTGAATCGGTTGTAGAGCTCGATCGGCAAGGGCGACGAGCCGGAAAACGCATTCTTGAGGCTGGACACATCCGCATCAATCGGGCGCTGCATCAAGGCTGACAGTGCCGTGGGAACGGTGATCATATAGGTGCACTTGTAGCGCGCGATCAACTTCCAGAAATTGTCGAACACGCCGTCACCCCGGTATCCGGCTGGCGTGGGGAACACGACATGCGACCCGGATGCGATCATGCTCATCAGGATCGGATAGGCCGCGAAGACGTGGAACAGGGGCAAGGGGCACATCACAACATCATCGGGTTTGAACAGCAGTTGCTGACCAAGCCAGCCGTTATAGACCATGCCCGACACCTTGTGCTGGGCGACCTTTGGCATCCCTGTCGTGCCGCCCGTGTGGAAATAGGCGGCAACGCGGTCGGCAGGCATGTCGGCAAAACTCAGCCGGTCCGAGGGCTGGCGCGACATCTCGCCCATGAAATTCTTGATATTAGCGCTGTGGTGCACCGGGTTCTTGGGCCGGATCAGCGGCACGATGAATTTCTTTGCCCCCGACAGATAGCGCACAAGATCGACCTCAAGCACCGTCTTGACGCTTGGCGCATGGCGCACGGCTTCGGCCACCTTTTGCGGCAGGTCGGTCTTGGGGAACGCCTTCAGCGTGACCACGACCTTGGCCTTGGTTTCGCGCAGGATGGCGCTGATCTGTTCGGGTTCCAGCAGCGGGTTGATCGGGTTGACGATCCCCGCAACCGCGCCCCCGATCAGCGTGATCACGGTTTCCAGACTGTTGGGCAGCACATAGGCCACCACATCCTTTTCGCCCACACCAAGGCTGCGAAACAGGTTCGCGGCCTGCGTGACCTGCTTGTGAAGATCCGTCCATGACAGGGTTTCACGCTTTGTGTCGGGGCCTGACAGCAACTGATAGCTGACCGCCGGGCGGGCCCCATGGGCCGCCTTTGCGCCCGAGATGAATTCATACATCGTGCGCGCGACGGGCCGTTGACCCCAAGACATTTCCGACTCGACAGCCACAACATCCGCCCGAGTGACGAAATTCCCCATGGTATCCTCCCTTTTGGCCCCGTTGATGGGGGGCCTTTTATCCCTGCCCTACAGCATGTCGGCAAAACCGGGCTTTGCCAAGTCGGGGATCGGGGGCACAACGCAACGTCAGAAAGCACATACCGGATATGCGAAAGGCGACCCACCGGGCCGCCTTTCGCCGTGACGATGTCCCAAGACTTATTCCGGAATGCGCAGCATCTGACCGGGATAGATCTTGTCCGGATGTTTCAGCATCGGCTTGTTGGCCTCGAAAATTTCCATGTAACGGTTGGCATTGCCCAAGGTCGCCTTGGCGATCACCGACAGGTTTTCACCTTTTTTGACGGTGTGAAAGCGCGGTTCTGCGCCGTCATCATCGGCCTCGACCTGTGCAACACCGGCCACGTTGCCAACAGCCAGAATGATCTTTTCCTTCATTTCCGCCGAGACAGCCTTGCCTTCAACCTTGACCGAGTCGCCTTCCACCTTGATGTCAACGCCTGTGGTATCCAGACCCAGGTCTTTCATTTCGGCCTTCAGTGCCTCGGCCTCCGGCATGGTTGCGGCCTCTGCCTTGCTGCCGAACAGCGACTTGCCTGCGTCTTTGACGAAACTCCACATACCCATGGGGTACTCCTTTTCAATGTCACCGGACTGCCAGGCCAAAAACCTGCGACCGTTACACCCGAGTATCGCCATTCAGGATCAAAGCACAATGACAGGGCGCAAAAACGAAAGGGGAATTCCGGGTGAAAGTTCCCCTAAACCGCGCCATCCGTGAATTGAAGCCGGGCCAGGCGGGCGTAAAGGCCACCCTGCGCCACCAGATCTTCGTGTTTGCCCTGTGCGACGATCCGGCCTTGGTCAAAGACCACAATGCGGTCAGCCCGTTTGACAGTGGCCAGACGATGCGCCACCACAAGCGTCGTGCGGCCTTCAGCAAGGCTCTCCACGGCCGCCTGCACCAGACGTTCCGATTCCGCGTCCAGCGCACTGGTGGCTTCATCCAGCAGCAGCACCGGCGCATCGCGCAGAATGGCGCGCGCGATGGCCACACGCTGCTTCTGGCCCCCGGAAAGCATGACGCCCCGCTCGCCCAGATAGCTGTCATAGCCCTGTGGCAGAGCGGCAATGAAATCATGTGCGGCAGCGGCACGGGCGGCGGCTTCCACTTCGGCATCCGTGGCTTCCGGGCGGCCAAAACGGATATTTTCGCGGGCCGAGGTCGCAAAGATCACGGGATCTTGCGGCACAAGCGACAGAAAGCGGCGGAAATCGTCGCGGTTCATGTCGCGCAGGTCGATGCCATCCAGCCGAACGGCGCCCTGTTGCGGGTCATAAAAGCGCATCAGAAGTTGCAGGATCGTCGTCTTGCCCGCGCCCGACGGGCCGACCAGCGCTACGGTTTCGCCGGGGCTGACGTGCAACGATATTCCGTCCAGCGCCGAGGTTTCGGGACGGGCCGGATACCGAAAGGTCACGGCGTCAAAGTCAATCTCGCCCCGCACCGGGCGCGGAAGGGCTTTGGGGCTTGCGGGGTCGTTCACCGGATCGGTCGCGTGCAGCAATTCGATCAAGCGTTCGGTGGCCCCGGCGGCACGCTGCAACTCGCCCCAGATTTCCGAAAGCGCCCCGACAGAACCGGCGACCATCACGGCATAGATCACGAACTGGATCAACTCTCCCGCCGTCAGAACGCCACCGCGCACGTCGCGCGCGCCCATCCACAGCACCCCGACGATGCCGGTGAATACCAGAAAGATCACGATGATCGTCATCACCGCACGGGTGCCGATCCGCGTCTTGGCGGACAAAAAACTTTTCTCGGTCACATCGGCAAACGCGGCACGGGTCTGGGTTTCATGCGTAAAAGCCTGCACGGTCTGCACCGACGACAAGGCTTCGGACGCAGAGCCAGAGGACGAGGCGATCCAGTCCTGATTTTCGCGTCCCAACCGGCGCAATTTGCGGCCCAGAATGACGATCGGCACCACCACGGCGGGCACGATCAACAGCACAAGACCTGCAAGTTTGGCCGATGTCAGCAACATCAACACCAGACCACCCAGCAAAATCAGACTGTTGCGCAGGGCGATCGAGATTGACGAGCCAATCAGCGACAGGATCAGCGTGGTGTCGGTTGTGATCCGGCTGAGCACCTCTCCGGTCAGGATCTTTTCGAAGAATGCCGGGGACAGCACCAGAACGCGGTCAAACAAGGCGCGGCGTAGGTCGGCGACCACACGCTCGCCCAACCGGGTGACAAGGTAATACCGCATGCCCGAGCCAAAGGCGAACAGTCCGGCGATCACGATGGCCGCACTGAAATATACGTCCAGGATGGCGGCATCTGCGTTGAAATTGTCCACCACCCTGCGCACGGCCATGGGCAGGATCAGGCTGACGGCCGCCGTCAGAACCAAAGCGACCATCGCAAAACCGACCAATCCGCGATACGGGGCCAGAAAAGGGATCAGCCCCCCCAAGGCGCTGACCTTCTTTGAAGTCGCGCGATCCTCTTTTATCGTCGGTGTGCGTGCCATGTGGTCCTGCCCTGTGTCGCGCACAGGGTTTAGGCAACGAATGCACCGGGGGCAAGCGCCCCGATTGCCGCGCCCCCTTTTCGCCGCCCGTCTGCTGTGCAACGGTCACGGCAAGACCCAGTCAATCCCGGGGGGACTGATGCCATTTCGCGCCTTTGTCTTTGATGCCTATGGCACGCTGTTCGACGTAGCGGCAGCAGCCCGTCGTGCGGCAAGCGAACCCGATGGTGCGGCGCTTGCCGCGCTGTGGCCGCGTCTTGCGGACGACTGGCGCCGCAAGCAGTTGGAATACGCATGGCTGCGCACCATCATGGGCGCGCATATGGATTTTGCCGCCGTCACCGCCGATGCGCTGGACTGGGCGCTCGAATCGCAGGGGCTTGGCAGGGCTTATGAGATGCGTGCCCGTCTGCTGGCGCTATACGACGAATTGCCCGCATATCCGGATGTGGCAGGTGCCCTTACGGCATTGCGTGACAAGGGGGCGCGGCTGGTGATCTTGTCAAACGGATCGCCGCAGATGTTGGCGCGCGCGGTGCAGGCCGCCGGTCTGGATCAGAGCTTCGAGGCCGTGATCTCGGTCGAGGATGTCAGCCTCTACAAACCGCACAGCTCCGTTTATGCATTGGTCGAGGCGCATCTTGGCCTGCCCCCCGGTCAGGTGATGTTCGTGTCATCCAACGGCTGGGATATCGCGGGCGCTGCGCGTTTTGGGTTCACCACGTCATGGATCAACCGCAGCGGTGCCCCGATTGACCGGCTTTCGCATCTTCCGGCCCATATCCTTCCGGACCTTTCCCCCTTGCCAGATTTTGCCTGAGGCTTCCGAATGACCCAGTTTTTCACCACCCAGGACGGCATCCGCCTTGCCTTTGACGACCGGGGCGATGGTTTGCCCGTGCTGTGCCTGCCCGGTCTGACCCGCACAATGGGGGATTTCGATTATATGCTGCCGCACCTGCCCCCCTGCCGCGTGATCCGCATGGATTACCGGGGGCGCGGGCAAAGCCAGTGGACCGGGGCCGAGACCTATACCGTGCCGATGGAAGGGCGCGATGCGCTTGACCTTCTGGCGCATCTGGGCCTTGACCGTGTGGCAGTGATAGGCACCTCGCGCGGGGGATTGATCGGCATGATGCTGGCGGCCGTCGCGCATGAGCGTCTGATCGGGCTGATGCTGAACGATGTCGGCCCCGAGATCCACCGCCCCGGACTGGAGCGAATCTTTGATTATGTCGGGCGCAACCCGGCGCTGAAAACCCACGCAGCGCTTGCTGCGGACTTGCCTGCCGTGATGACGGGTTTTGCCAATGTGCCAGATTCGCGCTGGCAAAAAGAAGCGCGGTTGCACTACACGCAAACGCCGGATGGGCTGCGCATCACTTATGACCCGGCCTTGCGCGATTCGTTTCTGGCGGCCTTTGAGGGGCCGCCGCTTGATATGTGGCCGCTGTTCGATGCCTGTGCCGGGCTGCCTCTGGCCCTGCTGCGGGGGGCAAATTCGGACCTTTTGTCGGTGCAGACCGCGCAAGAAATGCGCCGCCGCCGCCCCGACATGATCTTTGCCGAAGTGCCGGATCGGGCGCATATCCCGTTTCTGGATGAACCCGAGTCCGTGGCCATTCTTCACGCTTTTGTGAAAGCCTGCGCATGACCCTTTCAATGATCGAGGCCGCAGCACAGCGGCTGCAGGGCCATGCCCGCCTCACCCCGCTTTTGAACGCGCCGCTTCTGGATGCCGCGTATGGCAAGCGGATCTTTGTCAAAGCTGAATGTCTGCAATTGACCGGATCGTTCAAATTTCGCGGGGCATGGTCGGCAGTATCGGCCCTGCCAAAGGGCACCAAAGGCGTTCTGGCCTATTCGTCGGGCAATCACGGTCAGGGCGTGGCGCTTGCCGCCGCCCGTCATGGCATGGTGGCGGTTGTGGTGATGCCGGCCGACGCACCAAAGGTCAAAATTGCCAACACCCGCGCCTACGGGGCCGAGGTGGTGTTGTATGACCGTCAACATGAGGACCGCGACGCCATCGGGGCAAAGCTGTGTGCCGAACGCGGTCTGGTGCTGATCAAGCCGTTTGACGACCGTCAGGTGATCGCAGGGCAAGGCACCGTCGGGTTGGAAATTGCCGCACAGGCGCGGGATGCAGGGGTGGACATGGCCGATCTGCTGGTTTGCTGCGGCGGGGGCGGGTTGTCGGCCGGCATCGCCTTGGCCGTTGAGGCGAAGGCGCCGGGTTTGCGGGTGCGCACGGTCGAACCGGACGGATTTGACGACATGGCCCGATCCTTGCAGACCGGGCACGCCCAGCGCAACACGGCGGCAACCGGATCGGTCTGTGATGCCATCCTGACGCCTGCGCCGGGGATCCTGACCCTGCCGATCCTGCAAAGGTTGGCCGGACCGGGGATGACGGTCAGTGACGATCAGGCCCTGCAGGCCATGGCGCTTGCCTTCACCCACCTGCGCATCGTTTTGGAACCCGGCGGTGCCGTGGCCCTTGCCGCAGCGCTGTTTCAGGCCACATCCGATCCTGTGATCTGCGTCGCCAGCGGTGGCAATGCCGACCCCGCCCTGTTCGGTGACGCCCTTGCACGTTTTGGCTGACACATGCCCCTGATCTACTTTCCCGACCTGCGGCTGAACGTCGAACTCTCTGGCCCGCCGGATGGCCCTGCTGTGGTGTTGCTCCATTCCTTGGGCACCAATCTGCATCTATGGGACGCCGTGGTGGCGCAATTGCCGCACCACCGGATCCTGCGCGCCGATATGCGCGGCCACGGGGCATCGGACGTGCCGCGCGCGCCCTATGCGATGGGGGCACTTATTCATGATGCCGAACGGCTGATCGAACACGCGGAAATGCGCGATGCCGTTGTGGTGGGGCTGTCGATCGGTGGGCTGATCGCGCAAGGGCTGGCGACCAAGCGGCTCGATCTGGTGCGCGCGCTTGTCCTGTCGAACACGGCGGCCCGGATCGCCATCGCCGCCCATTGGCAGGCGCGGATTGACGCTGTGCGCGCGGGCGGGCTGGAGACGATTGCCGATGCCACGCTCGAGCGGTGGTTCGGCCGCCAGTGGCGCGCCCTGCCCGATTTGCCACGAATGCGCGCCATGCTGCTTGCAACTCCGGACGAAGGGTGGATGGGCGCCGCCGCAGCAATCGCTGGCACCGATTTCTACACCCAGACGGCCGCTCTGACCCTGCCCACCCTCGCCATCGCCGGGATGAATGACGGTGCAACCCCACCCGATCTGGTCAAGGAAACTGCCGACCTGATTCTTGGCAGCCGCTTTGCCCTTCTTCGTGGCGCCGGGCACCTGCCAATGGTGGAAAAACCTGACGACTACGCGCAGCTTTTATCCGCGTTCCTCGAAAGTATTGGCCATGTCTGACTTCCTTCTGATCCACGGCTCCTGTCACGGCGCCTGGTGCTGGCACCGTGTGATCCCCGCGCTGGAGGCGCTTGGCCACACCGCCCGTGCCATCGACTTGCCCAGCCATGGCCGGGACCACACCCCCGCAGGCGATGTCACGCTTCACAGCTACGCGACCGCCATCTGCGACGCATTGCACAACCCCACCATCGTGGTTGGTCACTCCATGGCGGGCTACCCGATCACCGCTGCGGCCGAGCATGATCCGTCGCATATCGCAGCACTGGTTTATCTCTGCGCCTATGCGCCCGTGTCAGGCCTCTCACTGGCCGACATGCGCCGCGCCGGCCCGCGGCAGCCGCTTGCCTCCGCGATCCGGGTGGATGCCACTCGCACCACCTTTGCCTTTGATACGGCGCAAACAAACGCCCTGTTCTACCACGATTGCGACCCGCAGGCGCAGAGCCTTGCACACCTGTGCCTGACACCGCAGCCGATCCTGCCGCAGGAAACACCGCTGACCCTGACCCCGCGCTCGCAGGCCGTGCCGCGTCACTACATCCGCTGCACCGATGACCGCGCCATCCCGCCCGAGTATCAGGCGACCATGGCGCAAGGCTTGCCGCCCAGCCATCACACCACCCTACCTGCCTCCCATTCGCCCTTCTTTGCCTGCCCCAAGGCTCTGGCTAACCGCCTTCACGAAATTTCACTGATGACAAAGGCCCAATAGCCGTGCCCCAAAGCCCAAAGCTCGCGCTGACATTCATTCTGGCCACCGTCACGCTCGACGCGATCGGCATCGGTCTGATCTTTCCGGTCATGCCCGATCTGATCCGCGAGGTGACAGGCGGAAATCTCGCCAATGCGGCGCTGTGGGGCGGCGTTCTGGCTACATCGTTTGCCGTCATGCAATTCCTGTTCGGGCCGATCCTTGGCTCCCTGTCGGACCGCTTCGGCCGCCGCCCTGTGCTGCTGGTCTCGCTCTTTGTCATGTCTGCCGACTATCTGGTGATGGCAATGGCGCCCACGATCTGGCTGCTTGTGGCCGCGCGACTGGTGGCGGGCATCACTGCGGCGACCTATTCCACCGCCACCGCCTATATCGCCGACATCACGCCACCCGACCAACGGGGGGCAAGGTTCGGGCTGATCGGCGCGGGCTTCGGCGTGGGCTTCGTACTGGGACCACTGATCGGCGGCCTGCTCGCCAGCATCGACACCCGCGCTCCTTTCTATGCCGCTGCGGCATTGGCGATGGCCAACCTGGTCTTTGGCGCACTGGTCTTGCCCGAAACGGTCAGCGATGCCACGCGCCGCCCGTTCTCGCTGTCCCGCGCCAACCCGCTCGGGGCCTTGCGCGCAGTCAGCAGACTGCCCGGTGTCCGCCTGACACTGGCCTGCTTTCTGATCCTCGGAATAGCGATGAACGTCTATCCGTCGGTCTGGGCGTATTACGGCCAGGCCCGCTTTGGCTGGACCTCGCAAATGGTCGGCCTCTCGCTGGCGGTCTATGGCATCAGCTTTGCATTGGGTCAGGCGCTTCTGGTTGGCCCGATGATCCGCCGCTGGGGGGAACACCGCGCCGCGCAATACGGCATGTGGGTGGATGTGGTTACCCTCGCCGCTCTGGGCTTTGTCACCTCGCCCGCACTCGTCTTGATCATCACTCCCCTGACAGCCCTCGGCGGCGCAGTCACCCCTGCATTGCAAGCCCTTGCCAGTCGCGCCGCGCCCGCCGACGCCCAGGGCGAATTGCAAGGCGTGCTGGCCAGCCTGAATGCCATCGCCATGATCACCTCTCCCCTGATCATGACATCCACCTTCAGCGTATTCACCCGCTCCGATGCGCCCGTCTATTCCCCCGGAGCACCGTTCCTCCTGGCCTCGGCCATGATGATGGCCTGTCTCGCCCTGCACGTCCTTGGACCGCGCCTGACAGCCAGATAGCGACAGATCGCGTCGCGTTCTGCCATACCCACAGCCCCAACCCGGCTTAGCCTTTATCTTGGCCCAAATATCCCGCAGGGGGTCCGGGGGACGCGACGTCCCCCGGCGCTTGCCGCAAAAGGAACCTTGGTATGAAGCTGAAAGACCTTGAAATCTTCGTCGTGGCTCCGCCCTTTCCGGGCTGGGGCGGGCGCTATTGGATCTTTCCGAAGCTGACCACTGCCTGTGGAATCACCGGCTATGGCGAGTGCTACGCTTCGACCGTCGGCCCCGAGGCGATGATCGCGGTGATCGAGGATGTCTTCCAGCGGCACATGCTGGATGAAAATCCCGAGAACATCGAACTGATGTTCCGCCGCGCCTATTCCGCCGGATTCACCCAACGTCCCGATCTGACTGTGATGGGGGCGTTTTCGGGGCTGGAAATCGCATGTTGGGACATTTTGGGCAAGGCCCGCAACCGCCCGGTCTGGGCGCTGATGGGCGGCAAGATCAATGACCGTATCCGCAGCTACACCTATCTTTATCCCGAACCGGGCAATGAAAATCCTGACTTCTGGGTGGACCCGGATGCCGCAGCCGGGGCCGCCGTGCGCTTCATGGACCTTGGTTTCACGGCGGTGAAATTCGATCCTGCCGGACCTTACACCCTGCGCGGCGGGCATCAGCCGGCGATGTCCGACATCACCCGGTCTGTTGCGTTCTGCCGCGCCATCCGCGCAGCCGTAGGTGATCGCGTCGATCTTTTGTTCGGCACCCACGGCCAGTTCACCACCGCCGGGGCCATCCGTCTGGGGCGTGAGTTGGAGCCCTACAATCCGCTGTGGTATGAAGAACCCATCCCGCCCGACAACCTGCTGGAATTTGCCGAAGTGGCGCGGCAGGTGCGCATACCGCTGGCCACCGGCGAGCGGCTGACCACCAAGGCCGAATTCGGCGCCCTGTTGCGCCATGGCGGGGTGAAGATCCTGCAACCCGCCCTTGGCCGGGTCGGTGGTCTGTGGGAGGCCAAGAAAATCAGCGCCATGGCCGAAGTGTTCAACGCCGAAATGGCGCCGCATCTGTATGCCGGCCCCGTGGAATGGGCCGCCAATGTCCATCTTGCGGTCTCGATCCCCAACCTGTTGATGGCCGAAACCATCGAATCCGGCGGTGCCTTCCACCAAAGGCTGATCCGCAATGCGATCACATGGGAGGCAGGCTATATCCTGCCGCCAGACGCCCCCGGCCTTGGCATCGACTTTGACGAGGATCTGGCCCGCGCCCATCCCTACACCGGCACAGGACTGCACCTTCAAATGCAGGAAGCGCCTTGCGACTACACCAACGGCAACCGGTTCGAGGGCGGCGCACCAAGCAGTATCCCGCACAAGACCTGATCTTCGGTTTGCCCCATACTGGCGTCCGGTCTATCTGTTGAACGCAGTTCAAGGATGGATCAATGCCCTTAAGACCGACAAGAACCGAAGAACGACGCGAAGAATTGCGCACGCGGCTGATTGATATCGCCGAGCGCACGGTGGCTGACCGGGGCTTGGGCGCGCTCAAGGCACGCGATCTGGCGGCCGAGGCTGGCTGTTCGATTGGGGCGATCTACAATGTCTTTGCGGACCTGAATGATCTGGGAATGGCGGTGAACGGTCGCACGTTTCGGCGCCTTGGTGCCAGCGTCACGGCGTCACTTGCGGGGCGCGGGGGCGATCCGCGCGATACGCTGATCACCATGTCACACGCCTATCTGCATTTTGCCGCCCGCAACACCAGGTCATGGCGGGCGCTGTTTGATCTGGAAATGTCCACCGAACAGCCGGTTCCGGACTGGTATCTGGCCGAGCTGGCGGCACTTTTCGCCCTTATCGCGGCCCCCTTGCGCCAGATTTTCCCCGGATGGGCCGACAGCCAGATCGACCTGATGACGCGGGCGCTGTTTTCGTCTGTGCATGGGATCGTACTGTTGGGCTTGGAAAAGCGCATTTCCGGTGTGCCAACCGACCGGATCGAACAGATGATCGCGACCGTGCTGTCCAACATCACCTCAGGCCCCGGAACGTCCTGAAATGTTCTAGTGCCGTGGTGGTGTCGGATTGTCCTGGGTTAGCGCGGAGCGCTGCACATGCCCCCTGCCACGCAATGCGGTCAGACCATGGCGGGGGTCTGGGTGCGGCCTGACAGCCACTGCCGCAAGGCCACTGCCCCCAGTATGGCCGCCCCGATGGTGGTCGAGACAATCTCGGGGGCGATCATCAAAAGCGACGAAATCGGCAACAGAACCCGTTCAACCACCTGCAGCGGACGGAACAGCCAATTTGTGATCGCCGCCGACAAGGCGATGATGCCCAAAACGGCCCCGCTGAACGCGAGCGCGAATGACCCCCAGGTGAAATCGGCCGTGACCAGCAACAACGAAGGGGAGAACACGAACATGAACGGCACCAGCGCCTTTCCCATCGACAACCGGAATGCGGTATTGCCCGCCTTGAACGCATTGGCCCCGGCAATGCCAGACGCGGCATAGGCTGCCAGCGCCACGGGGGGCGTCACATCGGCCAAAACGCCGTAGTAGAACACAAAGAAATGCGCCACCATCGGTTCCACATTCATCATCGCCAGAACCGGGGCCGCCACCGCCACCATGATGATATAATTCGCCGTGGTGGGAATGCCGCAGCCCATCAGGATGCACACGACCGCCGTCATCATCAGCGTGAACAGCAAGGCCAGCGATGGCATGGTGACCAACTCGAACGGCAGGAAGGACAGGAAGGCATGCGTGCTTTCCGCCCAGCCCTGCGCCACGCTGGTCAGCATGAAGGCGATCTTGAACCCGATGCCGGTCAGCGTCACCACCCCGATCACCACCCCGACCAGCGCGGCCGCCGCCGTAACGGCAAGCGAGCTTTTGGCCCCGGCCACAAACCCGTCGTAGATGCCGACGACAAAGGCGCGTGCCCCCTCAATCGGCCCCATCTCCATCAGCCGCTGGATCGCATAGACCACGATGCAAGCGGTGATCGCCCAGAATGCAGCCAAAAACGGGGTGCGCCCCGACATCAGCATCCACACCAGCAGCACCAAGGGCAGCACCGACAGCCAGCCCTTGCGCAGCACGTCGATTGCGTTGGGCAACTCTTCCTTGCGCAGGCCGCGGATGCCCAGCCGTTTCGCCTCTAGGTGCACCTGCACCAGCACGCCGAAAAAGTGCATGAACGCGGGCACAATGGCCGCGATCAGGATCGTGCGCAGCGGAATGCCCAGATATTCCACCATAAGGAACGCCACCGCCCCCATCACCGGCGGGGTGATCTGCCCGCCTGTGGACGAGGCCGCCTCGACCGCCGCCGCAAAGTGGCGCTGAAAGCCGATCTTGATCATGGTGGGAATGGTCAGCGCGCCCGTGGTCACCGTGTTGGCAATCGACGAGCCGGAAATCGACCCCAGCAACGCCGAAGACACCACCGACACCTTGGCAGGGCCGCCCGCATAGCGCCCGGTCAGCGCGGTGGCCAGGTCGATGAACAACTGTCCCAGCCCGATGCGCTGCGCCATCACACCAAACAGCACAAAGTGGAACACATAGGTTGAAATCACGCCCAACGCCGTGCCGTAAACCCCCTGCGATGACAGATACAGGTGGTTGACGATCCCCGACCAATCGGCACCGGGGTGCACGAATATTCCCGGCATCGACCGCCCGAAATACGCATAGCCGATGAACATCAGCGCGATGAACGGCAAGGGCCAGCCCATCGACCGACGCACCGCCTCAAACAGGGTGACCAGCAGAACGGTGCCCATGATCACGTCAACCGGCAGCGGATTGCCGATGCGAAACGCCAGTTGATCATAGATCCAAGGCACGTAAAGCGCGCTGACCAACGCACCGAGACCCAAGACCCAGTCCAGCACCGGCAGGCCAAGAATGACAAATCCGGTCGTGCGGTGCCGCTGTGAGGCGAGCACGGCAAAGCTGAGGTAGATCAGGAACAAAGACACTCCCATATGCACGCCGCGATGCGTGGTCGCGCGCGGGATGCCAAAGCCGGCAGTGTAGTAGTGATAACAGGCCAGCGCGAACAGGATCACCCCGGACAGCAATGCCACCGGCCGCGTAACCGTGCGAAAGCGGGCCTCGGGATCGAATTGCTCTTCGATAGCGGCCAACTCTGCCGCAGTCATCGCGCGGGGGGCGTCGGTCATCGGGGGCCTCGGTGTTGGGATGCGATTTGGGCAAACGCGACCGCCATAACGGCCGCGTTTGCCCGGATCAGGTCAGTTCGATCACTTGATCGCGCCGACTTCCTTGTAGAACCGCTCGGCGCCCGGATGGAACGGGATACCCGCGCCCTGCACGGCGTTTTCCAGGGTGATGAACTTGCCCTTGGCATGCCCATTGCCAAACAGCTTTTGCGTGGTGTCGTTGAACATCGCCGCCGTGATGCCATAGACCAGTTCGTCGGACAGATCGGCCGTTGTTACCATCTGTGCACCGACTGACAGGGTTGCCACTTCGGCGTCCTGTCCCTTGTAGGTGCCAGCGGGCAGCACGTCATTGGCAAAGAAGCTGTATTCGGCACGCAGTGCGTCAACCTCGGGGCCGGTGATCGGCACCAGGACCACATCAGCCTGGCTGGACAATTCGGCAATCGCCCCCGCTGGATAGCCACCAACAAAGAAGAACGCATCCATCGCCCCGTCGCGCATCCGGTCGGACGCCTGATCGGGTTTCAGATATTCCGGCGTGATGTCGGCTTCGGTCAAACCGAAGGCGCCCAAGATGATCTTGGCGTCCACCAGCGTGCCTGAACCCGGTTCATCCAGCGACACCCGCTTGCCCTTAAGGTCAGCCACCGATGTGATACCCGACGCCTTGCTGGCCACCAGATGGATGCTTTCAGGGTAAAGGTTGGCGATCAGCCGCAGCTTTTCGACCGCAGGCTTGCCTTCCCAGATCCCGGTGCCGGTCTGGGCCCAATAGGCCACGTCCGACTGGCTGAACCCCGACTCCAACGTGCCGCCGGCGATCGAGTTCACGTTGCCAACCGACCCGTTCGAGGCGACGGCCGTCGCGATCAGCCCCGGCACACCGCACGATCCACCTGCGTCGCAAGCACGCGAACCGGGAGGATTGGAAATCGCGTTCGCGATCAGCCCGCCGATCGGATAGTAGGTGCCCGCCGTACCGCCAGTGCCGATGCGGAAGAACTGCATGTCCTGCGCCAGCCCTGCCTGCGCCATCAGGCCTAACGCCAGCGCCGCACCCGCAAGGGATTTCAAGGAAACAAATTTCATACGAGGCTCCTCCAAGTTGTCAGTTGTCTATGCCGCCACAAGCGGGCGATCCGGGTCGAGCGTAGGGGATGATTTACAAGAGGTCCACCGTCTCTATCGAGACTGTCACCGCACCGGTCGTTTTTGTGCGCATCGCAAAATATTCCGGTGCACGCGGGCTTTGCGTGTCGCGGTCCTTGTCTAAAAACCGCCACCGCGCCAGCCAAGACCGCACGGATCAGTGGATCGTCGGGTCGGGACCGGCAGCAGCGGCCAGTGGCAAGACAAACAGCGTGCAGCTTTGACACACGACCCCCAAAAGGCATACGGATGCGGTGAAAATCCCTTGCTCTGAACATGTGTCCACATTAACCTTACGTTAAGCATTTGATGCCGCTTCGGCTCTGCGCGGTAGGCGCTGCGCCGTTTCAAGGGAAGGTTTCCTGAATGTCCTTGCTCACCCCTATCAACCTGAAAGCTCTTGCTCTGGCACTTCCCATCGCGTGTGCCGGAACCTTTGTGACCGCAGGGGATGTCGTGCTTCCGCCCGTTGGCACCACAACCACCAAGAACGATGCTTCGCTGTTTCTTGGCTTGGCCTGGACGTTCGGCGGCAACGGCAATGCTGGCGGCACGCCGGGTGTCACCCTGAAATTGCTGTCCACCAACAAGCGCAACGCCGAGGCCCTTGCCGCCGGTGTGACATACAATTTCGACGGTAGTTTTGGCTGTGATCTGGGTGTCGCCCATAATGGCACGGATGCAACCGTCACACTGGGCTATGACATTTGCAAGCGCGGTGTCCAGATGGGGCTTGGTGGTACCAAGAAACCCAAGGTAGTGGCCCCTGCGCTGGACTGACCGCTTCGGTGCGACCCGATACCAGAGGATCCACATCCGGCCCGCAATCCGCGCGCGAAAGGCTTTTGATCACCCGTCGTCAGGCGTTGTCGCTAAGCCTGTCTGCCGGACTGGCTGCAGTTTTGCCGGATGTGGCAGCGGCCCAAGCCAGCGATGACCTGACGTCGCTTGGTGCGGTGCTTGATGCGCTTTTGCCCGATGATGGCGTGACCCCTGCGGCCACCGCGCTTGGCATCGAACACGACCTGCGGGGTTTTCTGGCCGGAAATGACATGCTGACCCAGTTGTTCGGCGCGGCCCTTGGCTGGATGGACCAGATCAGCGGCGGATCGTTCCGCACGGCGAGCCCTGACGAGCAGCATGACCTTCTGAGCCAGATGTCGGACGCCGACTTCAACCAGATCCCCGGTCGATTTTATCACATCATCCGGGCGCTGGCGGTAGAATTCTACTACGCCCGGCCTGAGGCATTGGCGGGACTTCCGATAAACCCTGCGCCGCAGCCTTTGGGCTATCCGCCACCATGGGCCTGATGTCGCGCCACGACGCCGTGGTGATCGGATCCGGGGCGGGCGGGTCTGCTGCGGCCTGGCGGCTGTGCGACCTTGGACTGAACGTCCTGCTG
>JBKBOF010000008.1:0-21578 GCA_046294955.1 Paracoccaceae bacterium | reverse complement strand
TTGACAGCCCTGGCTGGGAACGACGTGCCTTTCCCGCCAAACCCGGCAGCCGGGCAATGGTGACATATGGCGATCTTGGCACCCTGGCGGATGAGGACGAGGATTTGGCGTCATGGTCTGCCGGCGGGTTTCCATGGCGTCTGCCACCGGGGGCACCGCGTCCGCCATCGGCAAGCGGCTATTCGCACGTCATGGGTGTTGGCGGCAGCACGCTGCATTTCGTGGGCGAAGCACACCGTCTGCACCCTGACGCCTTTCGCAGCCATGACCTGACCGGCGCAGGGGAAAACTGGCCGATCCGCTATGGCGATCTTGAACCTTACTACACTCGTGCCGAACAGATCGCGGGCGTTGCCGGATCCGCGGCCGAAGATGGCCGTTGGCGCAGCGCACCCTTCCCCTTGGCCGCCCACCCGCTTGGTCCGGGGGCTGTTGCCCTGACGGATGCGGGCAAGGCCATCGGGCAAGCGTGGCAGGCCAACCCCCGCTTTGCCCTTTCAGCCCCGTATGATGACCGGCCCGCCTGCAATTATTGCGGACAGTGCTCGCGCGGCTGTCCGTTGGGCGACAAGGGATCATCCGACGTCACCTTTCTGCGGCGCGCGCAAGCCACGGGTCGCCTGACCCTTGTGTCCAGGGCGACCGTCATGCGTTTGCATCCCGGTCCGGGCAAGCGGATCACGCATGCGACGGTTGCCGTTGATGGATCGGTGGAACGGATCGAAACGCCCTTGCTGTTTCTGGCGGCCGGGGCCGTCCAGACACCGCGGCTGTTGCTGATGTCCGCCACAGCGCAAACCCCCACGGGCCTTGCCAACAGCTCGGATCAGGTTGGCCGCAATTTCATGGAAACGCTGTCATGGCGCAGCGTCGGGCTGGTGCAGGGCCTGTCGGGCAGCGCCTTCGGGCTGCCGGCAGATGCAATCTGCTGGGGGCCCGGCCCGAAGGCGGGGTTCCGTCTGAACCACACAACGGCAGAAACGGGCCTGAACGGCCCCATCGCCTATGCAACCCGGCTGTTGCCCGGCTTTGGCGCCGATCTGAAGGCAGCAGTGCGGGCGCGATTCGGAACGGCCGTTGCGGTGGGGTCGGTTGGTCAGGTCGTGCCGGACGGACGCTCTCGCATCACGCTTGATCCCGATCAGCGCGATGCCTTCAACCTGCCGGTCGCGCAGATTGCATCGGTTCTGACGCAAGATACGCTGTCCCGCCTGCGCCAGATGCGCGATACGGCCCATGCCGTGCTTGACCAACTTGGGGCGCAACGGGTGGAAGACGTCAGCAGCCGTGATGCGTTCACCGCCACCCACGTTTTCGGCACTGCCAGAATGGGCGAGGATGCCGCGCAGTCTGTCGTCACGCCACAGGGGCGCACCCATGATCATGACAACCTCTGGATCACCGACGCGTCGGTTTTTCCCGGAACAGGCTTTGGCGAGTCTCCGTCGCTGACCATCATGGCGCTTGCCTTGCGCAGCGCCGAGGCCGCTACCGCCTGACCATGGCGCAGCAGCCGTGGTGCGCGCATCGCGTGCAGGCCCACCGCTTCTCGCGGCACCTTTTTCAGTCTGATCCCGGAATAGGCCGGCCCCTCGTGCGTTGTTCCACTGGACACGAACAGAAGGAGTCCCCCCATGTTCCGCTTTGCCCCTCCCGCCACAGTTCGTTTTTCCTGCGACCCCGGCGATGACGGCGTGATCGCCCCGCCAGTTGCCGCCAAATCCTATCTGCCGGACTGGTTCCGAAAGCTGCCGCCGGTGGATCCCGACGTCGAAAGCCCGACCAATACAGGGTTGACCATCAAGCGGTGCCTGCCGTTTCTGGATGCCATGACCACCGGCTGGATCATCCCGCTGCCTGCCACCGTGCGGCTGGAGATTTCGGAAGGCGGCACCAAAGTCGACTCAGGCTGGGATTTCGACCGCCCCTTGGTGGCCAGCCACGGCATGCATCAGGTCAAGGGGAACCCGATGGGCGCGCGCCCGCCATGCAAGTTCATTAACTTCTGGACGATCACCACGCCTCCGGGGTGGAGTTGCCTGTTCGTCAACCCGCTGAACCGCCCCAACGGCGTGTTCGAGGTGGTCGCAGGCGTGGTCGATACCGACACCTACCGCAGCCCGATCCACTTTCCGTTCTTTGCGACAGGTGAAGACGGGCTTTACACCATCGAAAAAGGCTCGCCCTTGGTGCAGATCATCCCGTTCAAGCGCGATGCCACCCAGCTTGCCCCCGACATCGGCCCTGAACGGCCCGACGAGGCCGCGGTGCGCAAAAAGATCTTGCGCAACACGCAGGCAGGGGCGGGTTGGTATCGGCTGTTCGCCCGCGCGCCACGGTAACGCCCCGCGCCTCATGATCGGCCCCGGCAAAGCAATTCCCGGGGCTTTTTCGCCGGGGCGTAAATGGTCCTTGCAGCAGCAACGAAAACGGCCCCCGAAGGGGCCGCCTGATGCCAAATTCTGCCAACCTTGCGGAACAGATCAATCGTCGTCGCCGTCCGAGCTGTTGCCGGACGAGTTGGACGAAGAATTGGACGAGCTGTTGCTGGACGAATTCGAAGAGCTGTTTGACGAGGAATTCGAAGAACTGTTGGAGTTCGAGTTCGACGAAGAGTTCGAACCCGAGTTGCTGGAGGAGTTGGAGTTCGAATTGCTTGACGAGTTAGAGCTGGAATTTGGCGACGAGTTCGAGTTGGAATTGCTGTTCGAATTGGAATTTGAATTCGAGCCGCCGCCCTGACCAAACCGCCACTTGCGATCGGTCTTGCGCTTCTTGAACTGCACCTGTTCGATGCCCTCGCCGGTGGCAGAGATATGGGCGGTTGTCAGTTTCAGTGGGGCAATGCCGGCTTGAACACCAAACGGCAAAAGCGCCAATAGGGTTGCCGGAACGATCAGTTTGAAGGATTTCATCGGTCTCTCCATTCATTGAAACAAGGTCACGGCCTTGCATCAGAACAACGGATCAAGCCCCGCATTATTCCCGTTCCTGTTTGCGCGCCGTTTTTCGCGATCGGTCTGCGTCCGACGCAGGGGCGCGTGCGGCTGTGCCACGAAGGCCGGGACCGATTGCCGCGACACCACGCGACTGCGTTGAAATTCAGACAGCGTGCATCACATTCCACCGGACCGAAGTCAGACCAAGAAGCAAAAAGACAAACTGATGACCCAATGGACCCCGACGCGCGCTGAGGGCGATAAAATACTTGCGGCCTTCACGCCCCGGATGGGTCGTCGCTATGCCAATGGCCGCAACACCGACCACGGCCCCGGCGCCCACAAGGCGGTATCGGTGCTGTCGCCTTATATCCGGCGCAGGCTGGTACTGGAGTCAGATGCCGTGGCGGCAGCGTTAGCGGCACACGGGCCTGAAAGCGCAGAGAAATTTGTGCAGGAGGTGGTGTGGCGCGGCTATTTCAAGGGCTGGTTGGAACGCCGCCCACAGGTGTGGGACAGCTACCGGCGTGGGCTGGAGGCCGATCTGGCCGCCGTGGACCGCGACCGCCGCCTGCGCCGCGATGTGGACCGCGCGATGGATGGTCAGACCGGGCTTGCCTGTTTCGATGCCTGGGCCGAGGAGTTGGTGGAAACCGGCTATCTGCACAACCACGCGCGGATGTGGTTCGCCTCGATCTGGATCTTTACGCTGGGGCTGCCTTGGCGGCTGGGGGCGGATTTCTTTTACCGCCATCTGCTGGATGGTGATGCGGCCTCGAACACCCTTGGTTGGCGTTGGGTGGCGGGGCTGCACACGCGCGGCAAGCCCTATCCGGCCGATGCGCAGAACATTGCCACCTTCACCGCCGGACGCTTTGCCCCCCGCCCCGGCGATCTGGCCGAGGTGACGCAAGGCCTGGAGGCGACCGAGCCGGACGGCCTGCCCTCGGTGCTGCCGCTGAGCGGCACCACGCCACCAGAGCCGGGTCGCCCGACCGCCCTGCTGATCACGGATGAGGATTGCCGGGTCGAGGATTTCGGTCTGGCCGCGTTGGATATCCGCGCCGCCACCACGCTGTCGGCAAGCCATCTGCGGTCGCCGCTGCCGGTATCGGATCTGGTCATTCGGTTCGAGCAAGGCGCTCTGGCCGATGCCGCCGGGCGCGCGGGATATGATGCAACCGCGATGCACGCAAGTGACCCCGCCGCTTTGGCCAGATGGGCGGCGCAGGCCGGGGCTACCCAGATCGCCACGCCCTACATCACCCGTGGCCCGTTGCGCGATTGGCTGGATCAGGCCGCACCCGCGCTTGCCATACAGGGCATCACCCTTTGCGAATGGCGGCGCGACTGGGATTGCGCGATCTGGCCCCACGCCACGGCCGGGTTCTTCAAGGTCAAGCAGAACATCCCCCGCATCCTCGAACAGGCGCTGCCCGCATGACCGTGCCCCGCATTGTTTTGGCCGATCCCCGCATTGCCCGGCTGATCACCCTGATCCGCGCCGCCCTGCGCCCGCCTGCTGGTATGGGACGTATCGCTTTGGCGCTTGGCCTTGGGGCGCTGTGCCACGTGCTGTTCGCGGCAGGTGTGCTGGCGATGATCGTGGCGATGTTCTTTGGCCTGAGCGAAAGCCTTGGCACCGTGCCTTGGCCTTTGGCGGCACTGGCCAATGCCGCGCTGATCGTACAATTTCCACTGGCCCATTCTCTGCTGCTGACCAGCCGAGGCGGGCGGGTATTGGCCCGTCTGATCCCCGGCCCGCACGGGCAGACGCTGGCCACCACCACCTATGCGCTGATTGCCTCGCTTCAGCTTCTGGCGCTGTTCACGCTGTGGACACCGTCGGGCATCATCTGGTGGCGGGCCGAAGGGGCGGCGTTCTGGGCAGTGACCGCCGCCTACGCCACTAGCTGGCTGATCCTGCTCAAAGCCAGCTTTGACGCCGGG
The DNA here is from genome assembly GCA_046294955.1 of Paracoccaceae bacterium. Classification (GTDB taxonomy): domain Bacteria; phylum Pseudomonadota; class Alphaproteobacteria; order Rhodobacterales; family Rhodobacteraceae; genus Pseudotabrizicola. The sequence goes on along the minus strand of JBKBOF010000008.1, from coordinate 16,689 downwards.
GCCGAGGTGCAATCGGGCGCCCTTGGCTGGATGTCGCTGCTGGCGCGCATCCGGCCGGTATTTCCCGACATGCCGACCCAAGGGCTGTTCCGCCTGATCCGCCAGCCGATCTATGTGGCCTTTGCGCTGACGCTGTGGACCGTGCCGGTCTGGACGCCGGACCAGTTGGTGCTGGCCGCAAGCTATACCGCCTATTGCCTGCTGGCCCCGCGCCTGAAGGAACGCCGCTTTGCCGCGCGCTATGGCCAGCGGTTCGACCGCTACCGGGCCGTGGTGCCCTATGCCCTTCCCCGCCTGCCCCCCGCCAAGGACCAGACCCATGCGCAATGACCTGACGATCTATGACAAGGTGGCCGACCGCTGGTGGTCGGATGACATCCGCTGGGTGCGCACATTGAAAAACCTTGTGCCCGGACGGCTGGCCTGGTTCGACCGGCATATCGACTGGCAGGACTGCGATGTGCTGGATCTGGGCTGCGCCGGCGGCTTCATGGCCGAGGCGCTGGCGTCACGCGGGGCGCGGGTGACTGGGATCGACCCCGCCGCCGAAGCGATCGACGCCGCCCGCGCCCACGCCCGACAGCAGGGCCTGCGCATCGGGTATGATGTCGGCGTGGGCGAGGCTCTGCCCTATGCCGACGCCAGCTTTGATGTGGTGGTCTGTGTCGATGCGCTTGAACATGTGGCCGACCTGAACCGGGTTCTGGCCGAAGTTGCCCGCACCCTGCGCCCCGGCGGAATGTTCCTGTTCGACACCATCAACCGCAACCCGATCGCGCGGCTGGCCACGATCACCATCGCCGAAGATATCCTGCGGCTGTTGCCACGCGGAACCCATGACCCGGCAATGTTCATCAAGCCCGCCGAGTTGCGCGCAGCGATGCAGGGCGCGGGGCTGGTGCCGGGGCCGACCTCGGGCCTTGGCCCACGCGGCATCAACCGTCGCCTTGACCTGACCTTTGGTCCCCTGCCCCTGTCTGCGATCCTGTATATGGGCATTGCGCGCAAACCGGCCCTTGCGACCGGAGCCGTCGCATGACCGCGATGCCACGCGAGAATGTGCAATTCTACCCCCGCCCCCCGGCGTTGGAGCCGGTGCCGCAGCGCATCACCATCCGGCATGGCGGCGTGCTGGTGGCAGACACAACCCACGCCTTGCGGGTGCTGGAGACACACCATGCCCCGGCCTACTACCTGCCGGTTGCAGACATCCATGCCACCCTGTGCCCGGTTCCGGGCAGCAGCTTTTGCGAGTGGAAGGGGGTTGCGCGCTATTTCGATGTGCAGGCCGGACCTGCAACGGCGATGCGCGCCGCCTGGGCGTATGACCACCCCACCGCCCGCTTTGCCATGATTGCCGGCCATGTGGCGTTCTATGCAGGCAAAGTGGACGAGGCTTGGGTCGGGGATCTGCGCGTGATCCCACAGCCGGGCGATTTTTACGGCGGCTGGGTCACGCCCAATCTGGACGGGCAGATCAAAGGTGCACCGGGAACGCGGCACTGGTAAGATATGCGAAGAAAACAGATCGGACCGTGGTAATGTCGTTTGGCAAGTTGGTCGCTTTTGCAACTTTTGCGCTGATGCTTGCTGGGCAAAGCATGACTACGGCGGCCGACCAAGCCTTGCCAGACCTTTACGCAATCGAGGATTTCGCGATGCAGCCTGAAACCCGCTGGCGGTTCTTCACCGATCAGGTGATGGGGGGCGTGTCCACCGGGGGCGTCGCCTTTTTGGATCAGGACGGTCAGCCCTTTGCGCGCATGACCGGGCGCGTCAGCACAGCAAACCGGGGCGGGTTCATCCAGATGCGGCTGGACCTGACCTCCCCGCCGCCAGACAACACAACCGGTATTCGGCTTGTCGTGCGGGGCAACAGCCAGCAGTATTTCGTGCATCTGCGCACGGGCGGGACGATGTTGCCCTGGCAATACTATCAGGCTGGCTTCGATGTGGCCGAAACCTGGACCGAGGTGCGCCTGCCGTTTGATGCCTTCAAAGCCTCTGGCGCGCTTTTGCGTGGCGTTCCACGGCCGGGCAGCCTGAAGTCGGTCGCCGTCGTTGCCTATGGCCGGGACCATGACGCCCGGATCGACGTCCAAGCGGTGGGATTTTATTGATCCCGGCACCGTCCGTGCGATTTAGAGAATGCAACCGTCTGCGTTGCTCGGTCTGGCGCACCGCCGGATCCTGAATCGCGCTTCGATATGATCGCGTGACCCTGAACAGACCGGGATGACCCATCGCCAGCTTGCCACGCCGCAGCCACCAAACCCGCAGCTGCTGTTCCGGACGCAAAAGACCGATCGGGCAAGCTGTTGATGAAAATGGTGCCCCCAGCAGGATTTGAACCCGCGACCCCCTGATTACAAATCAGGTGCTCTACCAGCTGAGCTATAGAGGCATGATGCTGAAATAACCTTGCTACGGTCCGGGTGCAAGCCCCTCAGCGGTTGGTTCTTGCCAGAAGGGCGACCGCAAGCAAGCCCACGGCCATCACCACCAGCGCAGCAGGTGCGGCATCTTCCAACCTTTCCAGACTGACCAGTTCGAACACACGGGTGGCCAGTGTGTTGTAGTTGAACGGCCGAAGAAGCAGCGTCGCGGGCAATTCCTTGACACAGTCCACAAAAACCACCAGCAAGGCCGTGGCGACCGACGCGCGCATCAGCGGCAGGTGCACCGCCCGCAACGTGCCGCCCGGCGTGCGTCCCAACGAACGTGCTGCCATGGGCAGGGATGGCGAAATCCGGCCAAAGGCGGCATCCACCGCGCCCTGCGCCACGCCAAAGAACCGCACCGCATAGGCCAGCACAAGGGCTGCGGCGGTGCCGGTAAGCAGAAGCCCGGGATCCCAACCGGTGACCGCCAGAATCGCATCGGCCAGCCGGTGATCCAGCGCCGCAAGCGGGATCAGGATACCAACCGCCAGCACGGCCCCCGGTGCTGCATAGCCCAAGGTCGTAACCGACAGCACCCAACGCGCCACGGTCTGGCTGACCATCCGCAGGCCATAGACAAGAAAAACGGCCGCCCCAACCGTCAGCAAAGCGGCAACGCCGCCCGTGATCAGCGTGTTGACAAAAGCCTCGGCCAAGCCCGGTGCCAACCAGACCTCGGGCCGGCGCAGCGCGTGCCAACCCATCACCGACACCGGCAGGATGAAGCCAACGGCCAACGGCAGCAAGCACAGCCCGAAGGCCAGCCAACCGCGCCAGCCTTCCAAGCCGGATGGCTCAACCGGACGCGCCGACCGACCAACACGGTGAAAACGGGCATTGCGGCGGCTGATCCGTTCCATACCGACCAACAGCAGGATCAGTGTCAGAAGAACCCCCGCGATTTGCGCGGCACCACCGGCGTTGTTGCCGTTCAGCCATGTGGAAAAGATGCCGGTGGTCAATGTCTGCACACCGAAATGTTGCACTGTGCCGTAATCCGCCACGGTTTCCATCAGCGCCAATGCTACCCCGGTCGCGATTGCGGGGCGCGCCAAGGGCAATCCGACGCGGCCGAACAAGCTCCAGGGGCCACAGCCCAAGGCCCGCGCCACCTCATACGAACAGCCCGATTGTTCGCGGAATGCCGCGCGGGCCAACAGATAGACATAAGGGTACAGCGCCGCCGACAGGACCACCACCGCCATCCCGCGTGACCTGACCTGAGGAAACCAGTAGTCCCGCGCGGTTTCCCAGCCCATCAGACCACGCAACCCCGATTGCACCGGCCCTGCATATTGCAAAAAATCGACCAAAGCATAGGCCCCGACATAGGCCGGGATCGCCAGGGGAAACAGCAGCGCATAGTCCAGCCAGCGACTGCCGGGAAAGCGGAACATCGTAGTCAACCAAGCAGCCCCGGTGCCCACCATAGCGGTCACCACGGCCACCCCCAGCATCAGAACCAACGTATTCCCCAAATACCGCGGCAAGACGGTCGCCATCAGATGCGGCCAGATGTTTTCCGTCGGGTGAAACGCGATCCACAGAACCGACAACATCGGAGCCACCACCACAAGCGCGATCACAAAGGCGCCGACCGTCCAAAGGTCAAGGCGCGGCAGGCGCAGGTGCGGCGGGGCTGGAACTTGAGTGTTTTGCTCGGTCATCTTGCAGCCGGGATAGCACCGGGCACCCTGCCCTGTCCAGACGACGTGGCCACGACAACGTGGCGCAGGGGACCCTGTCGCCAATTCTTCTGTGATGCCCCATGTCATCGCCGGTTAAAATGCCTATAGTTGCGCGCAAGAATGAACCGGTACAGGTCCAGAGCAGCATGCGTATCGTCTATCACCTTGGCGCCCATTGCACCGACGAAGAGCGTCTCGTGCGCTGTCTTTTGAAGAACCGTCAGGTTCTGGCGGACCAAGGCATCGTGGTGCCCGGCCCTGCACGTTATCGTGCGCTTTTGCGTGACACCGCCATCACCCTGAAAGGCCAACCGGCCAACCGCGATACGCAAGCACTTGTTCTGGAACAGATCATGGAGGCCGACCGTGCCGATCGTCTGATCTTGTCATGGGATAATTTCCTGTCCTTTCCGCAATGGGTGCTGAAAGACCGGCTGTATCCGGCAGCGGCAGAGCGTATCCGTGCCTTTACCCAGATCTTTCCGGAAATCGAGGCCGAATTCCACCTGGCGATCCGCAACCCGGCGACATTCCTGCCGGACCTTTTCGCCAAGCAGCGCGACAAGACCTACGAGCAATTCATGGCCGGGGCGCAGCCGCAGGATCTGTATTGGTCTGAGGTGATCGAGGATATGCTGACCAACAATCCCGACGTGCCTTTCACTGTCTGGTGCGACGAAGACACGCCCTTGATCTGGCCCGAAGTGCTTCAGGCGGTGTCGGGACATGCCGAAGGCACGATCCTGACCGACCGGGATGACCTGCTGGGCAGTATCATGTCACCCGAAGGCATCGTGCGGATGAAAACCTATATGGACGGGCATCCGCCACAATCCATCGTGCAGCGCCGCCGCATCGTGTCGGCATTCCTTGACAAGTTCGCCCTTCCGGACCGGGTCGAGATGGAGTTGGATCTGCCGGGCTGGACCGATGACACCATTGCCAGCCTGACAGCATCCTACTACCGGGATGTTGCACGCATCCGGGCACTGCCGGGGGTCACTTTCCTTTCGGCCTGATCCGGACTGCACGCCGCTTCTTTCAGACTGGCTCATGCCATGCCCAAGGCAGTTTTATACATCTCCAGCACGGCTTCTTCTTCGGCGATCTCGTCCGGCTTGCGCTTGCGCAGGGCAATGACCTTGCGCATCACCTTGGTGTCATAGCCGCGCCCCTTGGCTTCTGCGAACAGCTCTTTTTCCTGCTCGGCGATGTCTTTTTTTTCCGAAGCCAGTTGTTCAGCCCGTTCAATGAACTGACGCAACTCGTCAGCCGTGACAGCATAGTTGTCGGTAATGTCGCTCATGTTAGCCTCGTGCTTTGGTGTGTTTTACCCATCCCTATCTTGGCCGTGGGCAGGGTTCAAGGCTTGCACGCGGGGCAAAGCTGGGCTAGGCGGCGGACAGGAATTTCCAAGGGATGCCGGCATATGGACATGCTGATCTGGGGCGGCGCGGGATTGACGATGATCGGCGTTCTGGCGTTGGTCTGGTGCATCATTCTGGCGGTGCGCGCACGCAAATCAGACCTGCCAGAGGATCAGATCAAGGCACAATTGCAACGCGTGGTGGTGCTAAATCTTGGGGCCCTGGCGATCTCGGCGCTTGGGCTGATGGCCGTCGTGGTCGGCATCATCCTCGGCTGAGGGTATCGGCAAAGCCGCGCCCGATCGACACCAGTGCGTCCAGCGCCGGAACCGGCTTCCACACGTCCGCCTCATCACCCCAAAGGGTCAGATCTCGGCGCAGGATCATCAACCCGCGCTGATCGGCCGAATGCATCGGGCCCCCACAGTCGGGCGGCAAACCAAGACCGTGCACCGCCACCAGATCAATATCGGCGGGCGACAGCGCAAGACCTGACGCCAGAAGCCGCGCGCCTTCATTGGCGAGCGCCCCCAGCCAGCGGTTCAGGATTTCATCCGGCGCCATGCGGCGCGGCGCAAGCGCGGCCTCTGGCGTGGGAAGGTTGGTTGCGGTCAGACCGAAGTCCTTCAGGGCTGACTGGATCGCATCGGCGCTGACACCGGATTCAAGCAGGCTGCGCATCGCCGCACCGCCCGCCCCCGCCAGACGACCCGAAATACCCAAGGGCGACTGCACACCGGTCAGCACCACGGTCATGCCAAGCCGGCGCAAGAACGCCAAAGCCTGTGCTGCGGGCTGTGCAGGACAGGCCTGTGGCAACCCTAGTTCGGCCACCCGGCCGGACAAAACCAATCGCAGTGCACCTTTGGGCAATTCTGCGCGCCCCATGACCAACAGCGGCACCGCAGGCCGCACGACAGGAAGTGGCGTATCGGGTGCCACGATCACCAGATCGGCCTGCTCCAGCGCCGAAGCATCGGCCACGGGCGTCAGCCGCGCCCAATCGGCATCGCGTTGCTCCGCCGACAGGTTGCCCGCCTGCACCGCAGCCTGTTGCCGCGCCGCGATGGACTCCAGCATCGGCACCAACCGGCCCCGGTCCTGATCCTGCACAGTCACCGTCAGGCCGCGCGACAACGCCATCAGCACCAGTCCCGCAACCGACACTGCCGCTCCGACCAATGCCGGACGGGCAACCGGCGCAACCTTGACCGCCTGCAAGGCCTGCGGCGTTTCGGCAGCTGCACGTTCCGCACGGAACAAATGTGCCAAAGCGGAAATTTCCGGCAGCGCGTCGCGTTCCAGCGCCATCGCCGCCTCGAACGCCAGCCCCTGATCCAGCGGCAGCAGCAGCGCCGCCTCGACGCAATCCGCCAAAGCGGCCGTCAGAGTGCCGGGTGCCACCCCGGCCCGTGCTTCGGACACGGCACGCAAAAAGCCGCGCGCATCGGCCAAGGGCGACGACCGGAGCACCGTCGCCGCATCTGACCGCGCCCAATCGGCCGCCAAGGCCAGATTGTCCGCCGGGGCGTTTCCGTCCACGATCTTGTCCACAAGCCCGAGCAAGAGAGCCTCGGGTGCCAACACGGGCCTGCCCGCGACCAGAACATGCAAAGCGTGCTCGGCCCCGATCAGGCGCGGCAATCGCTGGGTGCCACCTGCGCCGCTGATCCGCCCCAACCGGCTTGCAGAAAAAGCGATGCGCGCATCGGGCGTGGCAATCCGCGCATGGGCCGCAAGCGCAAGTTCGGCGGCGGCCCCCGACACCGGACCGTCCATGAAAACGACCACCGGAACCGGACAGGTGGCCACCGCATGACACAACTCGGCAAGCGTAGGTTCTTTTGTGTCATCATGTCCGGGCAAGTCCGGACCTGCTTCAGCATGAGCAGCCAGAATGCGATCCGCTGACCGGATCAACACCCCCCGCATCTTTGGAGCCGATACCTTAGGATCCAGCGAACTGAGCACAGCAAGGACCGCACCGCGCTGTGTTGCATCCAGCCATGCCCCGACTGGGCGCCGGGACAAGAGGATTTCAGCCAACCCATCCTTGATGGTGACATCAATACTTTCGGTCACTGCCATCCCTTTGCCTTAACGCCATTTGTCACACAGTGCCGCGCAATCTGCCGTGTGGTCAAGGCGCCCAAAGCTGCGGATCGGCGATCCGGTCAGACCGGCATGTTGTCAAAGCCGGCCTCGACTTCGGCATCAAGGGTCGCCGCCTCCTTGGGATGCGGGTGGACGACGCCCGGCAATACAGCACTCAATGCCTGCATTTCGGCCAGCAGGACGCTCAGCCCGACATTCGCGCCACGTGCAGCCTGATCAGCCGCCGTCTGCGCCAAGGCAGCGATCCGCCGCAGATCTTCTTCGGTTCCCATATTCTGTTCCCCTCTCTGTTGCTGTCTGGATTATGTCGCGCAGTTGCGGCAAAACGGCGTGTAGGGCAGGATATCCAGCCGTTCTTCGCCAATCTTCGCCCCGCATTTGGCGCAATAGCCGTACTCGCCGTCCTCGATCCGGACCAAAGCGGCGTCAATCATCCGAATCTCGGATTGCGCGGACAGACCGATGCCTTCCAGCACTTCGTCAGTTTCACGCTCGGTCGCCAGATCTTCCCAGTCGGCATCGTGATGGCTGTCCAATTCGGTTTCGATAGTGGCCATGCGGGCCGACAGGTCTGACCTTCGGGCCAAGAGCTGCACCTTGCGGTCGGCAACGGATTTGTGCATCGAATCCTCCTTCGGGTTTCGAACATGATGGCTCGGGCCTGCCGATCGGGCTTTGATACAGGTCAAGACAAAGCCATTTTACCGCACACGTTCATATTCAATTGTTGAAATGTATTTTTTCTTGCTTATGTTTGTCCCAGAGAAACGTGATCGCAGGAGCCGCGCATGACCCCGACAGTTCAGGGCTTTTTCGACGAAGCGACCAACACCATCACCTATGTGGTGATAGAACCGAACGGTCGCGCCTGTGGCGTGATCGATTCCGTTCTCGATTTCGACTATGCGTCTGGCCACACAGACACCCGATCAGCAGACGCTGTGATCGCCTTCATCCGGGACAAGGACTTGGATCTGCACTGGATTTTGGAAACCCACGTCCATGCCGACCATCTGTCTGCCGCGCCGTATATCCAGGAACAACTGGGCGGCAAGATCGGCATCGGCGACCGGATAACGGTCGTGCAGAACACATTTGGCAAGATCTTCAACGAAGGCACACGGTTTCAGCGCGACGGATCACAGTTTGACCAGTTGTTCCACGAAGGCGACAGCTTTTTCATCGGCCAGATGCGCGGCGACGTGCTGCACACCCCCGGCCACACGCCGGCCTGTCTGACTTATGTGATTGGCGATGCAGCCTTTGTCGGCGACACCCTGTTCATGCCGGATTTTGGCACCGCGCGCTGTGATTTTCCAGGTGGCTCGGCCGAGATGCTCTACGATTCTGTTCAAAAAATCATGGCTTTGCCAGATGAAACCCGCATTTTTGTGTGCCATGACTACAAAGCGCCGGGGCGGGATGACTATGCGTGGGAAACCACGGTCGGTGCGCAAAAGGCGTTGAACATTCATGTCGGCGCCGGAAAAACCCGCGAAGATTTCGTTGCCATGCGGCAAACGCGCGATGCAACGCTGGCGATGCCCCGACTGATCATTCCGTCGTTGCAGGTCAATATGCGGGCGGGGCATCTGCCCGAGCCTGAAGACAATGGTCAAAGCTATCTGAAAGTGCCGATCAACGGACTATAGCCGCCTTTGCGCCACGACAATCCACCGTCCGAAAAATCGCCGAGCAGAGCCGTGTTGCGGCAATCTGCGGCCAAAACACATAAAATGCAGGAAACTCGATGCTTGAACAGGACTGGATCTGGGGCTTTGTCGGCGGAGTGATGATCGGTTGCGCAGGGGCGCTATACCTTCTTGCAAACGGCCGGATCATGGGCGCATCGGGAATCGTGGGTGGACTGGTCGATGGATCAGGGCGCGGCACATGGCGGGAAAGGTTGGCGTTTTTGGCGGGCCTTGTGCTTTTTCCTCCGCTGCTGGTGCCGCTTTATGACAAAGTCGATACCCGCCTTACGGACAACTTGTGGCTTCTGGTCGGCGCCGGGCTTCTGGTGGGCCTTGGTACACGGCTGGCGAATGGTTGCACCTCAGGCCATGGGGTCTGCGGCATCTCGCGCCTTTCGGTGCGCGGGATCGTTGCGACGGGGGTCTATATCCTTGCAGGCGGGATCGTGGTGCTTGCCTTCCGTCATTGGTTGGGGGTGATCTAAGATGCAGCGCATTGTTTTTGCAATCTTTTCTGGCGCACTGTTTGGCGCAGGGCTGTTGGTTTCGGGCATGATCGACACGGTCAAGGTGCAAGGCTGGCTGGACGTGTTCGGTGATTGGGACCCAACGCTGGCCTTTGTGATGGGCGGCGCGATCTTGCCGATGGCAATTGCATGGCGCGTGGCCGAACGGCGCAAGGTGGCTCTTTTGGGCACAGAGATCCCCATAAAACTTGAACAGAAATTGGACCGGGGCCTGATCGTTGGATCGATGCTGTTCGGGGCCGGTTGGGGGTTGGTGGGCCTGTGCCCCGGCCCGGCGTTGGCCGCCGCGTTGCTTAATGGTTTTGGCGGAGCGGTCTTTCTTGTTGCGATGGTCGCAGCTATGGTTGCCGCACCCGCGTTGCGCCGCGCCCTGATACCGTAAGGAGACACCGAATGGACATCCGCCCCCTGACGCCCGATTACGCCGTTTCGCCCCAGATCGACCCCGAAGATTTTGCGGCAATCAAGGCCGCCGGTTTCACGTGCGTCATCGACAACCGCCCCGATGCAGAAATTCCCCCCTCCCACCACGCATCAGTGATGCAGGCGGCGGCGCAGGCGGCGGGATTGGAATTCGTGGTGAACCCTGTCATCGGTGGGGCGCTGACCATGGCCAATGTCGCGTCCCAGGCCGATGCGATTGCGACAGCAACCGGCCCGGTTCTCGCTTATTGTGCAAGCGGCAACCGGTCATCGATATGTTGGGCGCTGTCCAAGGCGCGCACGATGCCAGCGGATGAGCTGATCAGCCTTCCCGCACGGCATGGCTACAATCTGGAGGGGCTGCGCCCGCAGTTGGAGGCATTGGCCAAAGGCTGACGCTGCGCGAGCACGGTTGTGTCAATCTGTGCCGGTTGCGGACAGTGCATTGATGTCAAAGGCATTGGAGTCACCGAGTCCGAGGGCATCACCTGACCAAGCGGCGGCGGTAGCCCGGCTTTCCACGGCGTGGATCAATACGCCCGAATCCCGTGTCCCCAGGTCCATTTTGGCCGTCATCAGTCTGACCGCACGCATGCCGCGGTGCTGACCCAGTTTGCCGTCGGTCACACGGCGGCCGTCCAGTCCTTCGATGCTGATCTGGTCAAGAGTTGCCTCTGGCAAGGGAAGGATCGCATCCACCGATAAAGCCATCACATCGGCCAAGGGCATCGACACGCGGGCAAGGACCGCTTCAAGCTGGCAGGGTGCAGTGTCCACACGCGCGGCCAAAGCCGCAGAAAAAGCTGGACGTGCGACAGAATCGGGTACGGCCCTGGCGTTCAATCGCGGCTTCCGGCCCCGACCATCTGCCGGCAAAACAAGGATCATGTCGCCCACCCGCGCACCTTGGGCCACTGCCACCTTTGCCGTAAGCGTCCGATAAGCCATATCTTCCAGCAGCAGGGCCAAAGACCGTGCTTCTTCAATGAACGACGCATATCGAAAGCCACTGGTCCAGATCAGATCACCATCTTCAGCCAAAGCCTCTTCCAGATTGGCAAGGGCAAGGTCTGCCAAAGGCGACAGCATGGCCGCATCGGTACGGGTGGGTTTGCGTGGATCCGGCACTTGCATGCCGCATTTCCCGATCGTCAACACCTCGATCATGGCTGACAAAAGTTCAGGCGACAGGACCAGCAAACCCAAGCCTTCCTCGGGTCCTTCCAGCATCAGGATCAGGGCACGGTCGGGCGGAAGATCCAGCAGTTCCGTCAAAGACACACGGTTCAGGGACAAGCCGACAAAATCGACCTGCACCTGCATCATATCGCGAACGGCACGCGCAAACGAAAGTCGCCATGCCCGGTCGGCACCGGGACCGCCCTCGGCGGCAATTTGCTGTCCGGCAAGCAGCTTCTTGCGCAACACTTCACCCGCCACGACGACCTCGCCCAGTCATTCTTTGCCAGAATGTCGCCCAGGAAGCTTACCAAAAAGTTGATGCAGCCCGGCTCTACGCCGCTTTTTGGTCCAGCCGCAGGGGAACCGATACCCGGAACGCGGCCCCACCCTGCCCCGGCAAATAGGTGATCGTGCCCCCAAGGTTGGCCATGACCTCGCGGCAGATCGCAAGGCCAAGTCCTGCCCCACCGGCACGGGTCTGATCGGTCAGCCGCGCGAATTTCTCAAAAATGAGCGCCTGACTTTCCTTGGGAATACCCGACCCATTATCCGCGAAATCCACCGTCACCCGCCCGCCTTTCTGGCGCACTGAAATGCGCAGTTCGGGCGCGGCGGCGTCGCAGTATTTCCGCGAATTCGAGATCAGGTTAATGAATACCTGCACCAGCCGGTCGGCATCGGTGCGGATGAAGATATTTTCCATCGGAAGATCACGGTGAATGACGAAACTGCGCTCGGGCTTGGTGTGGCTGGCCGATGCCAAGGCGTGGTCGATCATCTGGCTGATGTTGGACAGCCCAAGGTTCAACTGTACGGTGCCATTTTCCAGAACCGAAAGATCCAGCAGATCGTCCAGCAGCCGCGTCAGCCGTTTGGCTTCGTCGTGGATGATCCGGCCATAGTTTGCGACCATTTCAGGCGGCAGATCGCCTTCGGTCAGAATCTCGGAAAACGCCCGGATTGATGTCATCGGGGTACGCAATTCGTGGCTGATCTGGCTTAGGAACGCGTCCTTTTGCACCGAGAGTTGCGTCAGTTTTTCATTTGCTTCCCGCAGCGCCCGGGCGGTCCGGGTCAGTTCTTCCTGCTGGCTTTCCAGTCGGGCTGAGTATTCCATGATCTGGGCGGATTCGCTGGCCACCGCCATCAGATCTTCGACCGTCACCGTGGCGCGACCGGCAAGCTGGCTCATCATCGCATGCGCCGTGGCAGCGCCCACCGACCCGGCCAGCCGACGTTCCAGACGAGCCATGAATTCGGGCGTCGGATCAGGCAGATAGCCAGCCTTGCCCTGCCCCTTGGCCTCGACTTCGAAGAATGCCAAGGCGTCGTCGTCGCCCATGATCCGCTGCGACATCACCAGCAGATCCTCGGGTTCCGCCATGCCGCGTTGCCAGCCTCGGGGACTGCCCGACACGGTATCAAAGACGCGCACAAAGGCCGCCCCCTGCATGCGTTCAACCGGTCCGGGAAAGGTGAACAGTGACCCGATCAGAAACGCCGCCGTGTTCATTATCATCGACCAGAACAGCGCATGGATCAGCGGGTCCATCGTCGCCACCCCAAACAGCGCACGCGGGCGCAGCCATTCGATTCCCCATGGGCCGTCAATAAACACCATCGCCGGGATCACGGCACCCGGCCCAAAGGACGGCAGGAACAAGGTATAGGCCCAGACCACGAACCCGACCGACAGGCCAAGTGCCGCACCGATCCGCGTGGCCCCGCGCCAGAAGATGCCGAACACCATCGCGGGCAGGAACTGCGCCACCCCGGCAAAGGCGATCAAGCCGATCGCCGCCAAGGCCGCCGATCCGCCCGACATCCGGTAGTAGGCATAGCCAAGCCCCAGCACGACCGCGATGGAAATCCGGCGCGACAGCAACACCAACCGCCGCACATCGCCCGACACCGCCTTGGCTGGCCGCACCCGCAGCCAGACCGGCATTACGATATGGTTCGACACCATGGTGGCCAGCGCGATGGATTCGACGATCACCATCGACGTGGCGGACGAAAATCCCCCCAGAAACGCCAGCATGGCCAAAGCACCCTGCCCTTCGGCCAGCGGCAGCGTCAGCACGAACATGTCAGGGTTGGCGTTGGCGGGCAACCGCTCCAGTCCCATCACCGCAATCGGCACGATGAACAGGCTCATGGCAAAAAGATACAGCGGAAACGCCCAGGACGCGGTGGCCAGATGGCGTTCATCTGCGTTTTCCACCACCATCACCTGAAACATCCGGGGCAGACAGATGACAGCCGCCCCCGCCGCGAACAACAGGCCCGCCCAGCGACCCGGTTGCAGGTTCCAGTCGGCGATTGACGACTTGTCGATCCGGTCGATCATGTCGGCCGCGCCATCGGCCAGCCCCCAGACCACGAACACCCCCACAGCGATCAGCGCGATCAGTTTGACCACCGCCTCGACCGCTATGGCGGTGACAATGCCGTGGTGCTGTTCCTTGGCGTCCAGATTGCGGGTGCCGAACAAAATGGTGAACAGCGCAAGCCCGCCCGCAACCCAGACTGCCGTGGCTTCGGTGCCCGGGGGGGCAAACCCGTCATCGGTCGGGCTGGCAAACACGCTGAACGACAGCGTGACCGACTGCAATTGCAGCGCAATATAGGGCGTCGCGGCCACCACCGCGATGACCGTAACGATCACGCCAAGCAGGTTGGATTTGCCGAACCGGCTGGAAATAAGGTCTGCGATGGACGTGACACGCTGCTGTCGCCCGATCCGAACCAGTTTGCGCAGCACCCACCACCAGCCGACAAAGACGATGGTCGGCCCCAGATAGATTGTCAGAAACTCCAGCCCCGACCGGGCCGCGTAACCGACGGCACCATAGAACGTCCACGCGGTGCAATAAATCGACAAGGACAGGGTGTAGATCATGGGCGAGCGCAGCCAGCCCAACTGCCCACGGTCTGCCCGCCGCTCTGCCGCCCAGGCGACCACAAACAGAAAGATCACATAGGCCAGACAGGACAGAACCAGAATGTTGAAGGGCATCTTCGCCGCCCCCTATTGCCCAAGATCCTGATCCGGGGCCGGATCGGGGTCGTCCACATCTCCGGGCGCGCTGAGGCTGCGCGAAATCAGCATGGCAAGCCCGATCAGAACGCCCCAGACGACAAACAGGTAAATCCCGTCCGGCGCGGTATCCCGCCGGAAAGTGTCCTGCGGGGCCCACAGGACAGGCAGCAAGATCAGGAACAACCCGACGATTGGCAACAACCGGGCCGCATCACGCCGCCGGCGCCGGCGATAGCTGGCAGGGCGCAGAAACAGCGGGATGTTGCGGGGCGCTTGTGCCATGGCGTCAGGTCCGGGTCAGGGCACGAACTGCCGCACGCATGTCATCGTTGGAAAATGGCTTTGTCATGAAATGGTTGGCCCCGGCCCGTTCGGCCGCCTCGCGGTCGCGCACTTGCCCCTTTGCGGTCAGCATCAGCACTGGAATTGTTTGGGTCGCTGGGTCGGCCCGCAACTGCGCAAGGAGTTCCAGCCCGCTGATGCCCGGAAGCATCAGGTCCAGAATGACCAGATCCGGATGCCAGTCACGCACCCTTGCCAGCGCTGTATGACCGTCGGCAAGCGCCGTCACGTCGCATCCATCACGCGACAAGATAAAACGAATTGCCTCGCTGATGTTCGGCTCATCCTCGATGAGCAGCACACGCGCCGTCATATGTTTCGGTTCCCCCCTCCGGTCTGAAGCCGGACACATCGAAACTATCCGGCGAAAGTCGGGCCATGTCAAAGAACTATTGCTCAGCCAGCTTCAGCCAGGATCGACGGCTCGCGGCGGGCGGGGCAAGCCCTGCGTGGGCAAATCCGACACGACGAGCCCAATGGCACAGGCTCGGCTGCATCCAGCGGGGTGTCATCGGGCAGGATCAGCATCGCTGCCTCGCGCAGTTCCGGGCCACGAAAGCCTTGCGGCAGGCGTGTTTCACAGATGGCCAATGTCAGGAACCGGCGGGGCGCGCGGCCAGCCGTTTCCACGCGTTGCGCCAGGGGGGTCATCGGATGCCCCAGTGCTGTGAACAATGGCCAGAGCGGGCATGCCGCACCAAAACGCGGCAGGGCAAAGCCATCGACCGGCTTGCGGAACAGCAGCGTGCCGGATGCGTCGCAAATCACAAGCCCCGCGCGCGAGTCCGGCAAGAGCGCGATTCTGCGCATCACTGCCAACATCGACAATCCCGATCGTTGTGCCAACAGCGATGGGTCGTCTTCGCCCCGATCCATGGCCGTCCGTAAATCCACTTCGGGCAGATGCTGCGCCTCATCTGCGGCCTGCCGAAGGAAATCAACCGCCAGCGACCGCGCCGCTGCCGAAGCCAACCCCGCCACTTCAGCCAGAAGAACGGGCAGCCCATCGGGACGTTCAAGATCTGCCAGATGCCATCCGCGCCCGGCCAGCCAAACTTCGACTTCCTCCTGAGGTGCGGCCAGTCCCGCATCAAGCGCGGCATCGGATCCGTCCAGATAGGCAACCAACGCTTCGGCCCCGGCGGCCAGACGTTCACTGTCCTGATGCAGATTGTGGTGAAACCGCGCGCGCCATTCGGGATCAATATCTTCGGTATCGGCCAGAATCGCCGCGGTGGACCGTACCGATGACAAGGACGACAGAACCTCATGCAGCGATGCCGAAAGGTATGGGTCATGGGTCAGCCGGTCATTCAGCGCACCGACCGCACGCTCCAATTGTGCGGCACGGCTGTGCTGCGCGGACAGAACCGCCGCCCACCCCGGAAAGCGCCCGGCAAAATCCTCGACCCTGTCCAATTCGGCCTGCACCCCCGGCGCCGTAGCGGCTGCGGCCCGCAGGTCATCAATCAGTGCCCCGCCAGCCCCCTCTGACAGCGACGCGGCCTCGGTTCCCAGTGCTGCGGCCAGTCGTTCAAGAACATCGACGCCAACACGCCTGCGGTTGTGTTCGATCAGGTTCAGATAGCTGGCCGATATTCCGACAGACTGCGCGACATCGCTTTGACGCAGGCCCAAGGCCAGACGCCTTTCGCGAATCAGGCTTCCCGAAAGGCTGGCGGGGACTTGGGGTTGACTATGCGGCATGGCGGCCCACCGGCTGTGCGATGGCCAATCTTTACAGTCATGCGTCAAATTTACAATCGACAGAAAATGCTTAGTCGCGCCGCGAAAGGCGCCCTTCTGTCAACTGCCCGGCCGGGATGACACGTGCGCCCGTGCCGGGGATCGCCGGATTGGCCCGCGA
>JBKBOF010000007.1:6976-41101 GCA_046294955.1 Paracoccaceae bacterium | reverse complement strand
CCGCAGGAAGGCGGAGTTGAGCGTGACGCCCCCCTGCGGCATCGCCGCCACCCCGGCCTCGATCCCCGACCCCAGCCCCAGATGAAACTGGATGTCGGGCGACCGCGCCGTGGGTTCGGCATACCAGAACCCCCCGGTTTCAAACAGAGACGAGGCCACCGGTCCGGTACGCTTCATCAGATATTGCAGCCCGGCCAGCGCCGACCAGTGCAGCTTGGCGTAACGATCATACGTGTGTGGGCCGGTGCATTCCGCGATCACAAAAAGGTCGAGATGGTCATGCAGGTTCGCCCCCACCTCTGGCTGGTCCAGCACCACGGGGATGCCAAGGCGCGCCAGATCGTTCGCAGGCCCGATGCCTGACAGTTGCAACAGGCGCGGTGACCCGATGGCGCCCGAGGATAGGATCACCTCGCCTTCCGCCCGGATCACACCCCGGTCGGTTTCCACCCCCACCGCGCGGCCCTGTTCCACCACGATCCGCCGCACCTGCGCGTCGGTGCGAATGGTCAGGTTCGCCCGCCCCCGGTTGGGGTTGAGGTAGGCTATCGAGGCTGAGGACCGCCGCACATGGCGCTGAGTGAGTTGATAATATCCAACCCCATCCTGCCGCTCGCCCGCCATGTCGGGGTTGTAGGGGATGCCAAGCTGCTCCGCCGCCTTGAAATAGGCCTCGCAGATCGGCAGAGGGGCTGCGGGTTTCGACACGCCCAAGGGGCCGCCCTTGCCATGCCAACGGTTGTCGAAGCTGTCATTGTCCTCGGCCTTGCGGAAATACGGCAGCACATCGTCAAAGCCCCAGCCTGCGCAACCCGCCTGCCGCCAGTCGTCATAATCCTGCGCCGCGCCGCGGGTGTAGATCTGTGCATTTATCGACGATCCGCCACCGATGACCTTGGCCTGAGTGTAGCGGATCACCATGCCGTTCATGTGGCGCTGCGGTACGGTGTGCCAGCCCCAGGACCCGATGCCTTTGGTCATCTTGGCAAACCCGGCAGGCAAGTGGAAATAGGGGTGTCGGTCGCGCCCCCCCGCCTCCAACAGCAGCACGCTTGTATCGGGGTTCTCCGACAATCTTGCCGCCAGCACCGACCCCGCCGACCCGCCGCCCACGATGATAAAGTCAAAACTTTCCATGCCTACAACCTTTGCACCGACAGCCCGCCATCCACCGCAATCACCGCCCCGGTGGCGAATGCCATTTGCCCTGTCGCAATCGGCACCATCACCGCACCGATGTCTGCCGGATGCCCCCAACGGGCCGCTGGCACCAGACCGCCCTCGATCCGCGTGGTGTATGCTTCGCTGACCCCCGCCGTCATCGCCGTGTCGATGATGCCGGGACGTAACTCAAACACGCCGATGCCGTGCGGAGCCAACCTCAAGGCCAGCGCCTGCGCCGCCATCGCCGCCCCAGCCTTGGAGATGCAGTAGTCGGCGCGCTCGATGCTCGCCATCTGCGCCGAGACCGAGGTGATGAAGGTGATCGACCGATAGGGGCCATCCGAACGCCCGACCATCCGCCGCGCCACCGCCTGCGCCAGAAAGAACGCGCCGCGCAGGTTGATGCCGATAACGTGGTCGAAATTCGCAGGCGTGATCTCCAGCATGTCGCCGCGCACCCTGGATGGCACTCCGGCATTTTGCACGCATGTCGTGATCGGCCCCATCGCGGCCTCGATCCGGTCGATCAGGGCGGGGGTGGCCTCGACCTCTGCCAGATCGTGCTGGACATAGTGGGTCTGCGGGCCAAGCCGGGAAAGCGCCGCTTGCACCTGCGGGTCGTCCGGGCCGGGCAAGGACGCGATGGCGATGCGGAATCCGGCCTCGGATAGCGCCATGGCGATACCAAGGCCGATGCCCTGCTGGCCGCCGGTGATCAGGGCAAGCGGCGTCATGCGGCCCTCGCGATATGGTCGGCGGCACGCAGCGCCAGCGCCGCCACTGTCAGCGACGGATTGACGGCGGCCGAGGTCGGCAAGACCGAGGCATCGACGATGAAAAGGTTGTCCAGATCATGCGTGCGCAGGTTGGTATCCACCACCGAGGTTGCCGGGTCCGCCCCCATCCGCGCCGTGCCGCATTGGTGGCTGGGCTTCGATTTGGGAAACCCGCGCGACAGCACGATGGGCCAGCCTGCCCGCCGCATCGCCCGCGCCAGCCGTTTCACGAGAAGATCATGCGCCGCCACATTGGTCCGCCGCCAATCCAGCACCACGCCGCCATTCCGCCACAGCACGCGGCTCTCGGGGTCGGGCAAATCCTCGGACATCGCCATGATGTGGATCGAATGATCGGCAACATGCCGCGCCAGCCACAGCGGCAACCCCGCCTCGCCCGCCAGAATCGGCCCGGTGATCCTGCCCAGCATCTGGATATTGCCCAAGGGCTCGCCGTTCGGCCCGCCGGTCAGATACCAGTCGTTGAACTGAATGGTCTTTTCATAAACGGTCAGGTTCCGCCTCAGTGGGTTCCAAGCCACCATCCCGGTCAGATTGTGGTTCATGAAATTCCGCCCGACCTGATCAGAGCCATTCGCCAGCCCGTTCGGATGGTCGGCATTGGCCGAGGCCAGCAGCAGCGCAGCCGACATCACCGCCCCGGCAGACAGGCAAACGATGGGCGCCGCGATCACCTCGCGCTTGCCATCCTGCTCAATCTCTACCCCTGTAACACGTCGCCCTTCGGCCAGCAGACGCACCACCCGCGCGCCGGTCAGCAGGGTGACATTCGGGTGCTGCAAGGCCATCGCCAGGGCGCAGCTTTCTGCATCGGATTTCGCCCCGGTGGTGTCGGGAAAGGCATCCCATGTCGTGGGCGCACGGGCGAGCCAGCGGTCGAGGTCCACGCCCAAAGGCAAGGGGGATACATGCAGGCCCTGTGCGGTAAATGCCTGCCGCAAGGTGGCGATGTCAGGCTCATCCGGCACTGGCGGGTGCGGATAGGGGGTGGAATGGGGCGGTTCGGTTGGGTCGCCGGACGCATCGCCGCGCACGCGGTAGAGGTTTTCGGCGCGGCTGTAGAAGGGTTCCAGATCGGCGTAGGACAGCGGCCAACCGGGGGTCACGCCGCCGATATGGCGCAGGGGGCGGAAATCGGCCTCCCGGTAGCGCAACAAAACCGCTCCGTAAAACTTCGTATTACCGCCGACGCAGGCATAATTTCCGGGGTTGAAGGGTGCCCCTGCCGAATCGTGCCAGACCTCGGCCGGGCGGAAATGCCAGCGCTGGAAAATCGCCACCGGATCGCGCGCTTCCACACTATCGGCCAACCGCTCACCCCGTTCGACGATCAGCACGCGCCGCCCCGTCGCCGCCAGCCCAGCCGCCAGCGTGGCCCCGCCCATGCCCGACCCGATGATGAGGATATCGGGCTGCATCACGGCGCGATCCGTTCCTCGGTCTTGGGGTCAAACGCCACAGCTTTTTCCATATTCACCGCAAAATCGAACACTTGGCCCGCCGCCACATCGGCATCGGCCCGCATCCGCGCGATGGCGTCGCGGCCTGACAGGGTCATCGTCACGAATGTATCCGACCCCGCTGGTTCGGTGACGCTGACCCGGTTCGACAGCGCCACGATGTTCCCAGATTTGCGATCCGCCCCTTCGGGATCGGTGATCGCCTCGGGCCGGATGCCGAGCAGGATCTCGCGCCCCGCCCAATCGGCCAGATTGGCCTGCGAGAATGGCAGCAATCGCACCGCCCCGTCGGCATCGGTGATGCGCGCCTGCGGGCGGCCGCCGTCCATCACCACCTGCGCGGGCAGGATGTTCATTGCCGGGCTGCCCATGAAGGTGGCAACGAACACATTAGCCGGGGTGTCGTAAATTTCCTTTGGCGTTCCAAGCTGCTGCACCAGACCCTTGTTCATCACTGCGATGCGGGTCGAAAGCGTCATTGCCTCGATCTGGTCATGCGTCACATAGACGATGGTGGTGCGCAACTTCTGGTGCAGTTTCTTGATCTCGGTGCGCATATCGACGCGCAGTTTCGCATCAAGGTTCGATAAAGGCTCATCGAACAGGAATACATCGGGGTTACGCACCAGCGCCCGGCCCATCGCCACCCGCTGCCGCTGGCCGCCCGACAATTGCCCCGGCTTGCGGTCGATCAGATGGTCGATCTGCAACAGCTTGGCCACTTCGGCCAGCGCACGGTCCCGCTCGGGCTTGGGCACGCCGTGCATTTCAAGGCCGAAAGTCATGTTCTGGCCGACGGTCATGTTGGGGTAAAGCGCGTAGCTCTGGAACACCATCGCGATGTTGCGTTTCGATGAATGGACGTTGTTCACCACCAGCCCCTTGATTGCGATCTCGCCGCTGGAAATGCCCTCCAGCCCCGCGATCATGTTCAGAAGGGTCGATTTTCCGCAGCCCGAGGGGCCGACCAGCACCAGAAATTCGCCCTCCTCCACCGAGATATCGACGTGGTGCAGCACCTGGACGTTGCCATAGGACTTGGTGACGTTGCGGATCTCGAGAAAGCCCATTGGGTCGCTCCGGGGTAAGGGTTCAGGTTTGCCCTGCGCCGTGGGGGAGTGCCACGGCGCAGGGCGGGCGTGCTACCGCGCCGCCGCGATGGCGTCGGCAAGGGCAGCCGCGCCATCGGCGGCGGACTGGTTGGAGTTGAAGAAACCGGTGATGGCGTCGGTGGCAGCCCCCACGACGGCCGCGTTGGCTGCGTGGGTGCCGGCAAAGGTCGGTACCGCCGTGCCGCCCGCGTCATTGGCCGCGAGTGCGGCTGACGTGGCCTGCGCACAGGCGTCCATCTCCGTCAGGTCAATGTCGGTGCGGGCGGGGATCGCGCCCTTGGCCAGGTTGAAGGCGACCTGCACGCCCTTGTCCATAATGGCGCTGGCCAGCACCTCTTGCCCCCGGATCAGGTCGGGATCGGTCTGGGCGAACAGGGACAGGGAATTCACCAGATACACAAAGCCGTCGCCCTTGGCCTTCGGCACGGGGATGCAGGCGAAATCGGTGCCCGGCGTCTTGCCAGCATTGGTGAATTCGCCCTTGGCCCAGTCGCCCATGATTTGCATTGCGGCCTCGCCGTTGATGACCATGGCCGAGGCGAGGTTCCAGTCGCGGCCGGGGAAGTTCGGGTCCACCATGCCGCGCAGGGCGGCCAACTGGTCGAACACCGCGACCATCTCGGGGCCGCGCAGAGTGGCGTCGTCAAGGTCTATCAGCGCGCGGCGATAGAAGTCCGCCCCGCCGACCCCGGCTGCCACCGCCTCGAACATATAGGCCTCCTGCCAGGCCTGCCCGCCATGGGCCAGCGGAATGATGCCAGCTTCGGTGAAGCGCGGGGCAAGGGCGTTCAGTTCCGCCCACGAGTTCGGATAGGCAGCACCGATCCTGTCGAACGCGGCCTTCGAGGCCCAGATCATGTCGGTGCGGTGAACGTTGGTCGGCACGCTGACGTATTGGCCACCCACCTTGGTGAAATCCTGCACCGCCTGCGGAAGGGCGGCGTCCCAGCCCTCGGCCATCGCCAGCGCATCAACGTTGCCCAGCATCCCCTCGGCGGCCCAATCCAGCACGTTCTGCCCAAGGATCAGCACAGCGGCGGGCGGGTTGCCCGACGCAATACGCGCTTGCAGAGCGGTCTTGGCGGCGTCGCCCCCGCCCCCCGCAATCGGCGCATCGGTCCATTTGACGCCACCCGCAACCACCTTGTCGCGCACGGCAGACAGGGCGGATGCCTCGCCGCCGCTGGTCCAGAAATGCATGACCTCCACCGATGGGTCGGCCAGCGCCGGGGCCACCATGCCCAAAAGCAGCGCGGTTGTGGACAAAAACCTCATTCTGGTATTCCTTTCTGTCGTTCGCCCTTGGTTCGCTTAACGGGGCTTTGGGTTGAACAGGACCGTCGGGCGGTGCCAGCCGCCCGGCGGTCGGCTTACCCCTTCACCGACCCCGCCATCAGCCCGCGCACGAAATATCGGCCTGCGACGATGTAGACAAAGAGGGTGGGAAGGGCGGCAAGGATAGCGCCCGCAAAGTGGACGTTGTATTCCTTGACCCCCGTTGACGACTGCACAAGGTTGTTGAGCGCCACGGTCATTGGCTGGCTTGTGCCGCCGAACGAGGCCCCGAACAGGAAATCGTTCCAGATGTTGGTGAACTGCCAGATCACACTGACCACCGCTATGGGGCCGGAAACCGGCAGCAGGATGCGCCAGAAGATGCGGAAGAACCCCGCGCCGTCGATCTGGGCCGCCCGCACCAGCTCGGTCGGGAACGCGGCGTAATAGTTGCGGAAATACAGAGTGGTAAAGCCGATGCCATAGACCACATGCACCAACACCAGCCCGGCCACCGATCCCGCCAGCCCCAGCTTGCCCAAGACCACCGCCATCGGGATCAGCACGATCTGGAACGGGATGAAGCAGGAAAACAGCATCAGCCCGAACACCCAGGTATCGCCCCGGAACCGCCATTTCGTCAGCACATAGCCGTTCAGCGCGCCGACGAAGGTGGAAATGGCGACGGCAGGCACCACCATCAAGATTGAGTTGAGGAAATAGGGTTTCAACCCGGTCGGCTCCACCCCGATCTGTGCGGTGGACCAGGCAGATGCCCAGGGCGCCAGCGTCCAGACCTTCGGCAGGGCCATCATGTTTCCCCCCGTGATTTCGGCCAAGGGTTTGACCGAATTTACCAGCATCACATAAAGCGGCAGCAGGTAGAACAGTGCGAACAGCAATAGCACTAGGTATAGGAACATCCGTGTAACGCGGCCGGTGGAAACTGCGGTGTCCTGTGCGGAGGCGCTCATTCCGACTTCTCCTTCAGCTCGGCGTAAAGGTAGGGCACCATGATTGCGGCGATGGTCATCAGCATGATCACGGCCGATGACGCCCCGATGCCCATCTGGTTGCGGGTGAAGGTGTAGGAATACATGAAGGTCGCAGGCATCTCTGTCGCCCGGCCCGGCCCGCCGCCCGTCAGCGCGATCACCAGGTCGTAGGACTTGATCGACAGATGCGCGAGGATGACGAAGGCCGACAGGAACGCAGGCCGCAGCAGTGGAATGACGATGCGCCGGTAAAGCTGCCAGTTCGAGGCGCCGTCGATCTGGGCGGCCTTCAGGATCTCGTTGTCGATGCCGCGCAATCCGGCCAGAAACATCGCCATCACGAAACCCGAGGTTTGCCAGACCGCCGCAAGGACGATGGTGTAAAGCGCCATCTCGCTGTCCTTGATCCAGGTAAAGGTGAAACTGTCCCAACCCCATTGTCGCATCACGTTCTGCAAGCCGATGCCGGGGTCGAGAAACCATTTCCACGCGGTGCCGGTGACAATGAAGGACAGCGCCATCGGGTAAAGGTAAATCGGCCGCAGCATCCCCTCGCCCCGGATCTTCTGGTCAAGGAAGATCGCCAGCATCAGACCGATGGCGGTGCAGATCACGATGTAAAGGCTGGCAAAGATCGCGATGTTGGCGATGGCGGTGTGCCAGGCGGGCAGCGCGAACAGCTTGTGGTAATTCTCGAACCCGACCCAGGTGAAGCGGGGCAGCATCTTGGACCCGGTGAAGGACAGGACAATGGTGAACAGGATGAAACCGTAAACGAACAGCAGCGTCACCGCGAAAGATGGGGCCAGCACCAGCTTGGGCAGCCAGTCTTGCAGGCGGGTGCGGAAATCGGCCTCGGATGACATGATGTGCCTTTCGGGTCGCCTGGGCGACAAGGGTCGGAGAAATCGGGTGGCAGCGTGCTGCCCCCCGGGTAGGCATGGGTTACTGGGCGGCGGCCACAGCGTCGGCCAAAGCCTTGGCGGCGGCGGCACCATCGGCATAGCTGCCGTTGAAGGCGGCCGTCACAACATCATAGACCGCGTTCTTGACCGAGGCCGGGGCCGCGTGGCCGTGTGCCATCGAACCGAACAGTTTGCCGTTTGTGTTGGCCTCGGCCAGATCGGCCATGCCCTTCTTGCCGCAGTCGTCGAAGGCGTCGTTCGGAACATCGGTGCGGGCGGGTACCGAGCCCTTGACCACGTTGAACGCTGACTGGAACACCGGATTCATGATGGCGCTCGCCATCGCGCTCTGCGCTGCCTTGGCACCATCGCTATCCACCCCGAACATCGCGAACTGGTCCGAGTTGAAGGTGACCGCCCCCTGGGTGCCCGGAAAACGGATGCAGACGAAATCGGTGCCCGGTACCTTGCCCGCCTTCAGGAATTCGCCCTTGGCCCAATCGCCCATCATCTGCATGCCAGCCTCGCCATTGATGACCATGGCCGAGGCAAGATTCCAGTCACGGCCCGAGAAGTTGGCATCGACGTAGGTGCTCAGCTTGATCAGGCGATTGAAGGCTTCGGCCATCTGATCGCCACCCAGCGCAGCGGGATCAAGGTCGATGAAGGCGGATTTGTAGAAATCGGCCCCCATCCCAAGCACCACGCCGTCAAAAACCGTAGCGTCCTGCCATGCCTGCCCACCGTGGGCCAAAGGCGTGATGCCATTAGCCTTCATCGCATCCAGCACCGCCACCAGATCGTCCCAGCTTTCGGGGGCCTTGCCACCTGCGGCGTCCAGCGCCGATTTGCTGATCCAGACCCAGTTGGTGGAATGGACGTTCACAGGTGCAGCGATCCATTTGCCATCTGCCTTGGAGAAGCCCTGCAAGGCAGCGGGCACTACGGCATCCCAGCCCTCAGCGGTCGCCACGGTCGTCAGATCGCCGAGCGCGTCCTCGGCGGCCCAGTCCAGAATGTCGAAGCCCAGCATCTGCACGGCGGTCGGCGGGTTGCCTGCGGTCACACGGGCGCGCAGGGTGGTCATCGCCGCTTCGCCGCCGCCGCCTGCCACCGGCATATCGACCCAGCCGATGGATTTGGTGGCCAGGTCGTCCTTCAACACATTCAGTGCCGCCGCTTCGCCGCCGCTGGTCCACCAGTGCAGCACTTCCACATCCTCTGCCACGGCCATGCCAGTGGTTGCCAACAGCATCGCCGCGACGCTCAGGTTCCGTCCGAAAAATCCACGCATTGGTTCATCCTCCCGATGTTTGCGCTTGTCGTCTTCTTCCCCTGACACACAGTCAGGGGCCGTTCACCCAAGGTGCGCGGGTGCGGCCGATTCGCATCACCAGCGATTTCACCTCCAGGAATTCCTCCATCCCGTAGCGGCCCACCTCGCGGCCCTGTCCGGATTGCTTGACGCCGCCAAAGGTGACTTCGGCGAACCCATCCATCCAGGTGTTGGTCCAGACGGTGCCCGCCTGTGCCGCGCGAGCAAAGGCGAGGCAGGTGTGGACATTCTCGCTCCACACCCCCGCGCTCAGGCCATAGGTGGCGTCATTGGTCAGGGCGATGGCCTGATCCAGCGTGCGGAAGGTCAGCACCGTCAGCACCGGGCCGAACACCTCGTCGCGTGCAATCGCCATGCCGGGGGTGGCATCATGGATCACGGTGGGTTGATAGAACTGACCCGAGAGGCCGGGCACGGTCAGCGCCGCCCCTCCCATTGCGACCGTCGCCCCCGCAGCGCGGGCCGCCTGCACCGCCGCGTCGATTTTCGCGGCATGGTCGGGGGTGACGATGGCCCCGACCTGCGTTTTCGCATCCAGCGGGTCGCCAAAGGCCACGCGTCGCGACAGGGCCACCACGCGGGCGATAAATTCATCGGCGACATCCTCGTGCACGATGATCCGGCTGCCTGCGTTGCAACATTGGCCCACGTTGAAATAGGTGCCGAAGGTCACGGCATCGGCGGCACTGTCGAGGTCGGCGTCGGGAAAGATCACTTGTGGGTTCTTGCCGCCCAGTTCCAGCGCCACCTTCTTCAGCGAATCAGCAGCGGTGCGGGTGATCATCTTGCCCACGGCGGTGGAGCCTGTGAAGGTGACCATGTCCACATGCGGATGCGCTGTCAGCACCGCGCCCACCGGCTGGCCAAAGCCCAGCACCACGTTGACCACGCCGGAAGGTACCCCCGCCTGCACCAGTAGATCGCAGAGCATCACGGTGGTTGACGGCGTCATCTCGGACGGTTTCACAACACAAGTGCAACCGGCGGCCAGCGCAAAGGGCAGCTTCTGCGACAAGATCCAGAACGGGAAATTCCACGGCGTGATGATTGACACCACGCCGATCGGCTCCTTCAGCACCACCGCCAGCATGTCGGGGCCAAGTGCGTTGTGACTGTCGCCCTGCACGGTGCGCGCCAAGGCGGCGGCATAGCGCCAGAGGTCGGCTGCGCCCGCAATCTCGCCGCGTGACTGGCTGATCGGCTTGCCGGTTTCCAGCGTCTCGATCAGGGCAAAGGGTTCGACGTTTGCCTCTATCAGATCGGCCACGCGGGTCAACACGGCCGCACGGCTCTTGCCCGGCAGGCGGCTCCAGTGGCCATCGTCAAAGGCGCCGCGGGCGGCATGGATCGCCGCGTCGGCCTCTCCCTCCCCGCCCAAGGCGGACCGGCTGACCAGCACGCCATGCGCCGGTGACAGGCGGTCGAAGGTCTCGCCCGAGGCGCTGTCCTGCCAGTCACCGCCGATGAAATGGCGGTTGTGGCGTGAGGCGGGTAACGCAGTGCCGGTGGCGGAGATGATGGTCAGGTCTTGCATGGCTCAGGTTCCGGGGAATTCAGGTTTTCGCTTGGCCCGAAAGGCCGCGATGCCTTCGGTCCGGTCGGCACTGGCGGCGATGGCGGCGCTGCCAAGCGCCTCGATCATCGCGCCCGCATCCTCGCCCAGCCCGGCGTGGATCATGGCCTTGGCGGTTTCCACCGCGCGGGGTGACAGGGTGCAGACGCGCGCCGCCATGTCGTCGGCCAGCGCGCGGGGGTCATCGGCCACTTCCGCCGCGAACCCCAGGGCCACACAGCGTTCAGCCGCGATCCGCCGACCGAACAGCGCCATTTCCTTCAGGACCGGTTCAGGCAGCAACCGCGCCAGCCGCTGCGTGCCCGACCAGCCCGGCACGATGCCGATGCCGGTTTCCGGCAGGCCGATGGTGGCTTTCGGCCCCATCACCCGCACGTCACAGGCCGCCGCCAGTTCCAGCCCGCCGCCCAGGACATGTGCCTCGATCACTGCAATCGTGGGCCGGGCCAACCGGGCCAGCCGGTCAAAGATGCGGTGACCATCCCGCACCCAGTGCCGCGCGAATTCGGCAGGTGACAGGTCTGCCCAGCCCTCGATATCAGCCCCGGAACAAAAGGAGCGCGAGGGTGCGGCGGTCAGCAGGACGCAAGCGATATCCGGGTTGCGCTCGATGGCGTTCAGATGCGCCGACATCTGGTCGAGCATCGTGACAGTAAAGGCGTTCAACCGCGCAGGGTTGTCCAGCCGCAGCTCGGCCACCCGGTCCCGGACGTGCAGATGTACCGTGCTCATGGCTGCCACCCCATCGGGCCCTCGGCCAGCAGCGACAGCGGCATCACCACCGCATCCGCCGCCACCTGCACCCGACCCTGACTGGCGCCCAGGATATCACGTGCGGGGTCGATCCCCGGCATGATTTCGGTCGCAACCAGCCCGGCATCACCCAGCCGCATCACGCAGCGTTCGGTGACATAGAGCACATCCTGCCCTTGCCTGCGCGCCCGCTGACCGGCAAAAGTGACATGCTCCACCGCTTGCACCATCTTGGTGAACTTGCCCGGCGCCTGCACGGTGATGCCCGAACCGGACAACGCGATCTGCGCGCCGGCCTCAAACCATCCTGAAAACACGATTTTCTTCGCATGCGAGGTGATATCGACAAACCCGCCACACCCGGCGGTCAGATAGGGCTTTTTACCCAACTTTGAGACGTTGACATTGCCGTCCACGTCGACCTCCAGAAACGACAGAAACGACACGTCGAACCCTGCGCCCTGAAAATAGATGAACTGCTGAGGTGACGGCATGAACCCCCAGGCATTCGACGCACAGCCAAAGGCAAAGCCGGTCAGTGGCATCCCCCCCACGGCACCTTGTTCGATGGCCCAGGTGACGGCTTCGGGACAGCCCTCTTCCAGCAGGATGCGCGGCACCATGGCGGAAATGCCAAAGCCAAGGTTCGCGGTCATGCCTGCGCGCAACTCCATCGCTGCCCGTCGCGCGATCACCTTTTCCACGCCGTGTTCGGCATAGGCGAAGCTGGACCACGGCCGGATCACCTGGCCCGAAATTGCGGGATCATAGGGGGTTTCGCAGGTTTGTTTCTGATCCGGGTCAAGCACCACCAGATCCACGAGATGCCCCGGCACCCGCACGTCATGCGGGCGCAACGACCCCGCCGCCGTCAGCCGCGAGACCTGCGCTATGACCAGTCCGCCGTGGTTGCGGGTGGCAATCGCCTGTTCCAGCCCGCCCAGATAGGCGCCCTCATGTTCATAGGTCAGGTTGCCGCGTTCATCCGCCGTGGTGGCGCGCAGGATGCAGACATCGGGATAGATGTTGGGGAAATGCAGCCAGGTCTCGCCGCCAAACTCCACCCGCGCCACGATGGGCCGGGCCGCCGCCCGCGCGTTCATCGCGCAGCCTTCGCGGATCGGATCGACGAAGGTTTCCATCCCGACCTTGGTCAGCACGCCGGGCCGCCGGGCCGCCGCCTCGCGGTGCATGTCAAAGAGGATCCCCGAGGGCACATTCCACGCTGCCACTCGATCCTCAACGATCATCCGCCAGATTTCCGGCATCGGCAGGTTGGATGCCCCCGAGGGGTAAGACCCCGCCAGCACACGCGCCAAGAGGCCGTCCTGCGCCAGATGCTCCATCCCCGGAACGCCGTACATGTCGCCCGCCGCAATCGGGTGCAGCGTAGTGATGCTGCGTGGACGGCCTTCGGCGCGGAACCTGTCGCCTAGCGCGCGCAGCACCAGATCAGGGCAACCAAGCGACGAGGATGATGAGACCGTGACAACCGCACCATCCTTGATGCGCGAAACGGCTTCGGCAGAGGATACCAGCTTGCTCATGCCCGCCCCCGGTAGTCCACGGGCTGTCGCAACCCCGTCGCCGCCGCCTGCCGCACGGCCAAGGCGACGGCGAGCGAGGCGACCCCATCCCAGCCGGTCGCAGCCGGCTGGCCGCGCCCTTCGCTGGCCGCGACGAATTCCTGCACGGCCTGCACATAAAGGTTGTGCGCTGGATAGGGCACATTTACCCGCCCTTCCGCTGTGACCAATGTAATCTCGCCGACCGGCTGTTGTGTCATCACGTCGGTCGCGAAGATCGACCCTTCGGTGCCATGCACTTCCAATCCAGAGCCCGCGAAAGGGTGGGTGAAACTTTCATGCGCCTGCACCATCGCACCCGATGGCAGTGTCCAGACTGACATGGCCGAATCTTCGACCCCCTGCCCGAGGCCCGAGGCGCACATCTGCGCCACTACCGTCTGCGGGTCCTCACCCAACAGGAACCGCGCCACATCGGCGTCATGCACCGTGATGTCGGGGATCACTCCACCCCCCGCGTTCGGGTCGGTTAGTCGCCATCCGCGCAAAGCCTCCGGCAGATGGACCGCATGAAACAGTCGCAAGGACAGCACCCGACCGATCCGCCCCGCCGCAATCAGGTCGCGGATCGCACGATGGCTGCCCGAACAGCGCAGGTGATGGTTGGTGGCGAAGGTCACCCCCGCCGTCTCCGCTGCCCGCACCATGGCGCGGCCCTCGTCGAGCGTCATCGCCAGCGGCTTTTCGCACAGCACATGCTTGCCTGCGGTAATCGCCGCCATGGCTTGCGCAAAGTGCTTTTCGTTCGTTGACGAGATATAGACCGCGTCGATTGTTGGGTTGTCGAGCAGCGCCGCGATGTCGGCACCGCCGTGTGGGATGCCATTGGCCTGTGCGTATGACTGTGCCCTCGCAGCATTGGTGCTGACCACGGCGAAAACCTCTGCACCGCCCTGACGGAGCGCGTCAATCATGAAAGTCTCGGCAATCGCACTCGCACCGATCAGGCCCCAACGCATCGTCATCCTCCTGCTGGACCGTCCCAACTCTGTATAAGAACGTTCCATTATAGTATTGGAACGTTCCATTTATTGTCAACATGCTTTTTAGGTGGCAGTGAATGGCGACACTGGCTTTTGCCCGTTTTGGTGCGGTCCGCGCGTCCCAAATATGGTCGTGCGCGGCCTGGATCTGGACTTGACGGCCGACAAGGCGCGTGGCGATCAGGTCCAGATTGTCGTCAATCCGCGCGATGTAGTGGTCAAGGTGGCGCAGGCCTTCGCGTTCGTCATTCGTGACTTTTGGACAAAGCCGCGTCAGGGCGCTGCATCAGAACCACATCCTTTGCAGGAATATCGCAAGACCATCCCTGCGCGGCAGCGATATGGCGCAAGGTTTCTTCGCGATAAAACACGACGTGAGTCGGATCCTTGCGATAGTGCCAATCGGCAAAGCGGGAATCGTCGGTCTGAAAGCAGGTCATCACGGCAAGCCAACCACCGGGGCGCACCGTGGCCATCATCCGGGCAAATTCTTTCGCCGGATGATGGAAATGCTCGGCGACTTCCGTGCAGGTGACAAAATCATACGTCTGCTTCAAGACGCTGGCGTCGGCAGCATAGAATGGATCGTAAATCGCCATCCTATGTCCCGCTTCGTGTAGCATTGTCGCCAAGGCAGGACCGGGCCCGCACCCATAGTCAAGCCCACTGGACCCCGGCGCCAGACGTTGCATCAGCGGATTGGCAAGTTTTCCCAGAAAGGCGCGATACCTTTGATCTTCCGGGTCGTTCTGGTGATGGTCATAGTGCGCTTTTTCTTCGGCGGTCGTGATATGGAACGTCGGATCAAGCACCGTCGCCTTGCAGGTCGGGCACCGCAGATAGCGCCGTCCGTCAATCGCCATCAGGGGCTGAACAGAAGCGGCAATGCAAACCGGGCAGATCATCGTGCGCTTGAGCCGATCCGGTGGTTGCCAATACAAGATTTTCCGAAATTTGTGAACATGTATGCCTCTGGCTGTACGCGTCTGCCGTCCAAGCCGCAGCGGACGGGCATTGTTGGAAGACAACGTGCCCCTGTCAACCAACCTTGCAGAGGGCTGCATCTGAAGCACCCCGTCCGACTCAAAGGTATCGCGCGGCCCTGCGTCCGCCAATTGCGGCAAGAATTGCGGCAAAAACGAAAAAGACGCTGATCCCGTATGCCTGTTGCGGCATCGCAATGCCTTGGTCGATCAGCCAACCACACAGGCCGGGGCCAATGGCTGAACCCAGAACCATGACGGCACCGGTCATCGCCCGGATGCGACCAAGATGTACCGTTCCGTAGAATTCCGCCCAAAGTGCTGCGCTCATCGTCGAGTTTGCGCCAACGGAAATTCCCATGAACATCAGCGCAACCGCCGCAAGCCCAAGACCATCAGCAATGCCGATCAGGACATATCCGATTGCCACCGGAAACAGATACAGCCCGGCCAGCTTTGCCGACCCGAAACGGTCAACCAACCATCCGGTCAGCAGCATGCTGGCCACACCGGTCAGGGTGAAAATCGGAAACAATGCGACGAGATCAAAGTGCGCCCACCCCTTGGCTTGGGCAAAATGAACCTGATGGAAAAAGAACGCAGTGTTCCACGCAGCCGGACCCAGAATTGCAGGTAGCGTCAGCCAGAACAGCCAATGTCGTAGCACCTCTGTCCGGGTCCAGTTGCGCCCGAACATGCCGACAGCGGTGCTTTCGCGCGCCATGGCTTGCGGAGTGCGTTCCGCCTTCAGGATCAGGATGATCACCAGGGCAGCGATCACAAGAAAGACGGACGCGACAAGCCAAAGCGTCTGCCAGTGGAATACGCCCATCAGGGCCACAAAAGCCAGTGGCAACAAGGCTTCACCCAAAGCCACCCCAAGCCCCGCGACAGAGATGGCCCGACCGCGTGTCGCCACAAACCAGCGCGACATGGCGACCATTGCTGTCTGGCTCATCATGCCCTGCCCCATCAGCCGCAGCAAAAAGACTGCGACGGTCAACGTAACCAGTCCGGTCGATAGCGACATCAGGGTTGTGGCAAGTGCAAGTCCAACCAGAATGACCGGCCCGATCACCCGCACCCGGAACCGGTCGGTCACACCGCCGGCAAAAACCATGACAGCGGCCGATGCCATCGTGGCCACAGCATAAACCCCGCCCCATGCGGCGTTGCTGAGGTCAAAGTCCGCACGAATCTCGCCCGCAAAGATCGCAATGAAAAACGTCTGCCCGAAACTGGACGAGAATGTGAGAAGAAACCCGGCAAAAAGCCACGGGGCATTTCGGCGAAAGAATTCAATCAGACTGGTCATCCAGTCGGATCCTCCGGTGCAGAGTTTATCGTGGGGCTTTGGACACTTGCCGTGCAGGGATACGGTGTGAAAAAGGGTCCGTGATCGCCGGAACGGGCTAGCAGAGACCGCACGCGTTTGAAAGGACGGCTTTGGCAAAATTTGCAATCAACGCGCCGCTGTTGCTGGACGGCTGTCGACACGACACTCGGTGAGGCATGCCCAACGTCAGCGGTCTTGACCGATTGCGTCCTTCAACTGTTCCATGTCTGGCACGCCCTGCAAACTTTCCAGACCGAAGGCGGCCAAAAACCCATCGGTGGTGACAAAGGTATAGGGTGCGCCGCGCCGTGGGGCACGGGGTCCGGTCGTGATCAGACCCAGATCGACCAAGCGTCCGATAAGGTCGCGGCTGATCTCTTTGCCGAAAATGTCTTTCAAGCCATCACGCGTCAAAGGCTGGTGATAGACAATGGCGGCCAGAACGGCCGTGTCGAAATCTGTCAGGTTAAGCGCCTTGTCGGCAACATCGGCCGCAACCCGGATAGCATCGGCATAGGCCGATTTCGTGCGCAGGATCCAGCCGATACCGCATCTTGCAATGTCATAGGGCCGGCCGTGCAGATCGGCCGCCAGATCTGAGATCAGCATATCAACCGACACCCCCTGCCCCACCACCCGCGCCAGATCATCCCGCTCAACGGGGGTGGCGCTGGCAAACAACACCGCCTCGATCCGGCGCAGCCATTCGTGCCAGCGCAGATCGGCGGGCAGATCGGCCAGTTCACGGTCGAATCTGGCTGGATCGCGCTGCGCCATGCTAGACCCCGTAAAGCCGGAAGGTGTCACGTCCGGTCATTTCGCGCAGAGCCCCAAGGTCCACCAGCCGGTCACACAGCCGTCGCGCGGCACGATCCGACATCACCCCGGTCAGGGCCGAGGGCGCCAGTGCGTCGCGCTCAAGGAACATCCCGACCGCCTGTCCAGCCGCCTTGGCGCGCAGCTTGGGCGCCACGGCCTGCAGCCGACCGGCCCGCCGGGCCAGATCCGCCGCCATCTGCACGGCAGGGCGCGCGGTCGTGACCACGGCATGATGGCATGCAAGCCGGAGTTCCTCCCCCGACTTGCGAAGATCCCGCGACTTCAGTCCCGCGGCCAGCAGCGGCACCAGATGCGTCCAGCCAAGCGCGTGCGCCAGTACGGCATCGCCTAGGATGAGCGCCTGCGTTTCTGCCCCGCGCGCATCGACCAATACGGTCTCGATCACCGCAGCGGCCCGCGAAACCGGCCCGCCCTGGGCCGTGTCGAGCAGCGCGGCAATGGTTTCCTGATCCATTTTCGGCAAGGCCCGCGCAAGACTTGCCACAGAAACAGGTTGAGTCACCGCCCGGAGCCAGGCGGTGAACACCTCGCCGGCCGGACCGGGATGGTCCCCCGGCCGCAACAGGCACAGCGCATCGCGCAGGTCAGACGCACGTTCGGGCCGCCCTGCGGTTCGAACGCAGGCTTCTGCGGCATCAAGAGCCAACCGCGCCCGCCACAACGGCTGCGGCACCTCTGCGCGGGCACGAACACGGTGCAGATAGGCCAAGGCTGCGCCTGACCGAAACGCGCTCTCTTCAATGCTGTCCGACAAACGTCCTGAAATCCAGCCCGGCAGAACGGGACTATCGATTGCACTGGCCTGAGGGGATTGCACCACATGCTTCATAGAGCAAGAGTAGTGTATGGCGGCGTTTATTACAACATTTTATAACGATTAGCGCCGCGTTTTCGGCAGCATACATGCGTCCAATAATCTTGCATTATCGGTGGTTCTTAACTACCCTTATCATATGCTTTCCGCGCGACCTTCAAATGCCGTCGACAAGAATATCCAAGGCGCGTTTCAATGCGTCGCGATGGTTCGCCAGCGTGCCGACGGGCTTGCGCAGTTCTGTCCCCGGCACCGCCGCCAGTTCTTGCACCCGCACAATCCACGAAGCGCCCTCGACCTCGACCAGCGGGGTAAGACCGGGAAACGCGGCATAGCGTCCGGCCTCTCGCAGCGGGGCCACGATGCGAGAGGCGTCGACCCCGATCAGGTCGGTTTGCAGGTCCACCACCAGCTGGCCGGAGGTCAGACGAAAGACATCGAACTGGGCCATCGGACGCTGTGTTCAGAAGCTGCGGAACGGCGCAAGCGGCAGGCCATCCCGTGTCACTTCCTCGGCGTAGGCAGCGATGCCAGCCTTGTTTTCCTCACGCCAGAGCCGGTTGCGCTCGACCTTCGTGGCCTCGGCAATTGCCGCTTCGGCGAGGCGCGACATGTTCAGACCAAGTGCCCGCGCAGTCTGCGCCACGTCAGCGTCGAGTGTCAGATTGACTTTAACCCGGCCCATTGTGTCCTCTTGGAATATGCGTATGAACCCGGAGTATAATCCAACCTTCCCTCCGGCTCAAGAGGACACGTTAGATCCCCCCCTGCCCTCGGCCATGGTCGGATCCGGCGCACTTGATCGTCTGGCAGAGACCGCGCGCGGCTATGCCCGCGCGGCAGTGTCTGAAAATACGCTTAAAGCCTATGCCAAGGACTGGTCGCAATTCGCCCGCTGGTGCCGGATGCGCGGTGCAGATCCACTGCCACCTTCGCCCGCGGTGATCGGGCTTTATATCGCCGATCTTGCCGCCCCGCAGAGCAAAGCCCCTGGCCTGACGGTTGCGTCGATCGAGCGGCGTCTGTCGGGTCTTTCATGGGGATATGCGCAGCGTGGCCTTGCCCTTGATCGCAAGGACCGTCACATCGCCACCGTGCTTGCGGGCATCCGCCGCAAACACGCGCGGCCGCCGGTTCAGAAAGAGGCGATCCTGCCCGAAGATATCCGCGATATGATCGCCACCCTGCCCCATGACCTGCGCGGCTTGCGCGACCGGGCGATTCTTTTGATTGGATTTGCGGGCGGTCTCAGGCGATCAGAGATTGTCGCCCTGGACCATGGCAAGGACGACACACCGGATTCTGGCGGCTGGGTGCAGATCCTTGATGGTGGAGCGCTGATCACCCTGCGCGGCAAGACTGGCTGGCGCGAAGTGGAAATCGGTCGTGGGTCCAGCGACCAGACCTGCCCGGTCCATGCGCTTAGCCAATGGCTACATTTCGCCAAGATTGACTTTGGCCCGCTCTTTGTTGCCGTCAGCCGCGATGGTCGCCGGGCCGCCGGAGGCAGGCTTTCAGACAAGCATGTTGCCCGCCTGATCAAGCAGACCGTGGAAGATGCGGGCCTGCGCCCCGAACTTTCCAAGGCGGAGCGGCTCAGGCTCTATTCAGGCCATTCCTTGCGCGCGGGCCTTGCCAGCAGCGCCGAGGTGGATGAGCGCTATGTGCAAAAGCAACTCGGCCATGCCTCGGCCGAAATGACACGCCGGTATCAGCGCCGCCGCGACAGGTTCCGGGTAAACCTCACCAAAGCGGCAGGATTGTAGCTTTCTGGCCGTACCCGGTATCGGCAAACCCTGTGCTGACGCTACGGTGCAGGATGCGCCGGTCGAGCGCATAACGGCTCGGGCGGGACAACTGGCTTTCGTTGTGGTTACCTGTCGTTCCCACACCAAATCTAGAAAGTCCTTGCGCGAATCCGATTGCTCGGGCAATAGTCTCGAAAAATAACGCGCGGTTACATAAAAAACGCGCCCACGGATCGGGGCAATATGAGCGAAGCAGACCACGACCTTGACATCGCCATTGGCCATTTCGCAGAGCTTCTTGCGTCAAATCTGCATGCACAGCGCGCAGCCCATTTTCCTCCGGATGCAAAAAAGGTCATGCGCAGTTTGACCAGTGGCGAAGCGGCGGAGCTTCTTGGCGTCGATCATACCTATCTTCGCAAGTTGCATCGGGAAGGCAAGATAGCCGATGTTGAAACGACGGCCGGCAGTCACCGACGCTATTCGCTCGATGATATCTGGGATATCCGCCATTCTCTTGAGGCCAACGCGAAAAAACCCGGAACATATGTGCCCGGGCGACGGCAAGGGGATGACCTTCAGATCGTATCTGTCGTGAACTTCAAGGGCGGGTCCGGCAAGACCACAACGTCAGCGCATCTGGCGCAACGCCTTGCCCTGAAAGGATATCGGGTTTTAGCAATTGATCTGGATCCGCAAGCATCGCTTTCAGCACTTCATGGCATCCAACCCGAGCTTGACTTGATGGAAGGTGGCACGCTTTACGATGCGGTGCGTTATGACGATCCGGTTCCGATTTCCGATGTGATCCGCAAAACCTATATCCGCGGGTTGGATCTGATTCCGGGCAATCTTGAGCTGATGGAGTTCGAACACGAAACGCCGGCCGCCATTCAACGTGGCGGCGCGCGGTCGTTCTTTGCCCGTGTGCGCGATGCGCTGGACAGTGTCGAGGCGAATTACGATGTGGTCGTGATCGACTGTCCGCCGCAGCTTGGTTTCTTGACAATGTCCGCCCTCTCGGCTTCATCGGGTGTCCTGGTGACGGTTCATCCGCAGATGCTTGACCTGATGTCGATGTCGCAATTCCTGCGAATGACAGCTGATCTGCTGGGTGTCATCCGCGATGCTGGGGCCAATTTGCGCTTTGACTGGCTGCGATTCCTGCCCACCCGTTACAAAGTCGGCGATGCGCCACAAACCGAAGTGATTGCCTTTATCCGGGGCCTGTTTGGCCGATCCGTCTTGACCAACCACATGGTTGAGTCCACCGCAATTTCCGACGCGGGTTTGACAAAACAGACCCTGTACGAAGCTGAACGGAAGGATTTTACCCGGCAGACATTCGATCGCGCCATCGACTCGATGAATGCTGTCAACGACGAAATTTCCGCGATCATCCAGAGCACCTGGGGGCGACATGTCAAGAAAGCCTAAACTCGGCCTGCCGTTGCAAACCCTGCGAAATGCGCCCGATGCTTTGGAAGGACGTCGCCTGCGCGGTGGGGTGTTCGAGATAGAACCCGGTCAGATTGAAACCACAGGGCGCCTTGACGACCGACTTCAAATCGGGATCGAGGGTCTTACTGCGTCGATTTCCAAGAACGGTCAGCGCGTTCCTATCCTAGTTCGGCCCCTCGACCACAATCGTTACAGTCTGATTTATGGCCGTCGTCGGCTTGAGGTATGCCGGGAACTTGGCATCAAGGTCCGCGCGATCGTCACAGAAAGTGATGGCGGCCAGGCTTTGCGCGATCAGCTTCTTGAAAACCAAGAACGTCGGGATCTGAGCTTCATCGAGCGTGCGCTGGTCGCCGCAGCCTTGTTGGACGGCGACCACCTGCACGAGCGGGAACGGACCAACAAAGGCGTTGCCGAAGTGCTGAATCTGACTGAGGCCGGCGTTTCACAATTGTTGAGCGTGGTCAGGTCGGTGGGCGAAGACCTTATCCTTGCCATTGGAGCTGCGCCCGGCATCGGACGACCTCGCTGGGAAGATCTCAAGAAATCCTTGGCTTTCGTTGAGGTTGATCGCGGCAGGCTTTCAGCCGTCGCCAGTGCCGCCAAATTGTCCCATACCGGCGAGACAGACGAGAAATCCGACACAGCGTTTCTGGCAGTCCTTGCCAATGTTCAGCAAGCAGGACTGTCCGGCCCTTCGCCCCGTGTCCGGGCGCCTGCAGTCGCTATCCCCGGCGTGGGCATGGCGGTTGTCTCGACGGCGGGTCGGGGCAAGCAGCTTAGACTCGACCTGAAGGCCGAGGACACCGAATTCATCAATTGGCTGGAGGGCAACGTCTCACAGCTGATCATCGAGCTTCATGAGCGCTGGAAGCGTTCAGGAGACTGAGGAAGAGCAACCAGAAAAAGGAGGCACGATACAGGCAGCAATGAAAAAGGCCCCGAGAAGCACGCTTCACGAGACCTTTCTTAGGTTTCGCATCAGGCACAGCCCGCTACAAAATCAGTTTTCGCAACTCTGACCGTAGCGTTCTGGTCTTATTCCCGCAAGCGCAAAGCGATTCGCGGGCCTTTGAATTATTGCCTTCGTGAATAAACTTATGGAATACACACCAATTTCGCCTTTTGGGCGGCAGATATCCCATGTGCACCTGCGCGCGTTCCAAAGACCTGCCACGTCAGTCTCGGACAAACCTGTCAACAAATGGGAGGTTTTCCGTGATTTGTCGAAAGCGCAGGTCGCCTTTGGTATCTCGGAACGCGATTTGACCGTCGTTCAAGGGCTTCTCAGCTTTTATCCTGACAACAGCCTAGGCGGCACGGCCGAAATGATCGTCTTCCCGTCCAACAAGGCACTGTGTGAACGGCTCAATGGCATGCCATGCTCGACCATGCGACGCCATCTGGCCCGGTTGGTCGACGCTGGCCTGCTGGTGCGTCGCGACAGCCCGAATGGCAAACGCTACATGCGTAAGCACGGCGAAGAGCGCGTCGCTTTCGGCTTTGATCTTTCCCCGATGTACTGCCGCGCGACAGAGATTGCCCACGCAGCAGAGGCGGTGCGTGAGGCAGAGGACCGTGTCAGGCGGCTGAGAGAGATTGTCAGCCTCATGCGGCGCGACTTGGCGGCACTGGCCGAATTCGGTGAAGACATGCAGCCCGGTCTTGGCCTTTGGGACGAGCTGCGGGATGCTGTCGCTTTGATCACGCGGGCGTCGCGTCGTAAACTGCGGCTTGATGAACTTGTTCATCAACGGGATCAACTTAAGCCACTTCTTGATCGCGCACGGTCGGTCATTGACGGTCCAGATACAGAAAATATGATCGCCAGTGATGCCCATTTTGAGCACCACCTTCTTAATTCAGATATAGAATCTACAGATTTTGAACCGCCTATAGAAAAACAGGAAACGCCGACCGGTGTCACGGATGATCCACAACCCAGCACCGCTGATTGTGCAGATGAACCTGACCTGCGACGGCTGCCACCAGTTCCACTTCATCTGGTTGTCACAGGATGTCCAACGCTCAAGACTTTCTATCAAAGTGATATCCGGCATTGGCACCAGCTTTTTGCCGCAGCATGCCATGTGCGCCCTGCCATGGGCATCAGTGCATCCGCTTGGGAAGAGGCACAACGGTGGATGGGTCCGGAACAAGCCTCCGTTGTAGTTGCTGCGATGCTTGAACGCTTTGCCGAAATCAAATCACCCGGAGGATATTTGCGTGCCTTGACCGCAAAGGCTGCCGCAGGGGCTTTTTCCTGCGGTCCAATGGTCATGGCTCTGCTCGGACGGAGGGCCACTGCTTAACAGCTGTTAAATACATATCAGACTTGGGCGCAGCACCACAGTCTCTGCTTAACAGCTGTTAAGACTTAGGGGCGTCACCTTACACGCCATCGGTCCGGTGTTGCCATCACGGCAGCAAAGATGATCAGGGCTGCGCCGACCCAGAACTCTGTTGTCGGGACTTCATTGAAAACGAAAAAGCCGACACTGACCGAAAAAACCAAAGCCGCATAGCCCAGCGGGGCCAGCACGCCAGCCTCTCCCCAGTATTGCGCCCGCAGAAAGCAAAATTGCGCCGCTTGTGCAAATCCTCCGACAAGCACCAGCGCAGCGCCACCGCCCGGTCCCACAGGTTGCCACCACCACAGAGCGGGCAGAACAGTCAATGCAGCCAGCCCGCCAGTGTAAGTCAGCATCATCAGCGATGGGGCCTCGGTACGCATCCGGCGTGTCACGATTACGGCCGCTGTTCCGGCCAGCACAGTGACCACAAGTGCCACTAGGCCGCTGCCCAAAACGATATCGCCAGGGTGCATCGCGATGGCCACGCCAGCCAAACCAACAGCCCCCGCAATCCACTGTTTCGCAAGAATACGCTCACCCAGAAAAGCTGCCGCCATCGCCATCAGGATCAGCGGGCGCGTAAAGTTCACGGCGGTGAAAAGCGCCAGCGGCAGGAGCGACACAGCATGAAAACTGGCACCAAGCGTGACTGTGCTCAGCACCACACGCAACATATGAAGGCGCGGCTGTTGCAGGCGGGGCAGGGAGCGGTAACCTTGCCACAGCAGCGGCGCCAGCAGAACAAGTCCAATCAGCGCCCGGACGAACACGATCTGCACGGCTGGCAGATCGACCCCCATGATCTTAACAATCGTCAGGGCCCAAATGTTCAGGGCCATGTCCGCCATCAGCCAAGCTGCCCCCCGCAAGTTGTTGCGGGCGGGTTCTGATGGCGAAGCAACCAGCGGGGCCGGATCCGTCATCGATCCGGGGCGATCAGGTTCGCCATAAGCCGGAAGGCGCCGGGCACCAAGGCTTCCATCTGCAAATGCAGGATCAGCGCACAGTGACTGTGGCGGCCTTTGCCAATGCGACCGGACAGCAGCGCCCCGCGCTGTGGGTGTTCGTTTGGATCTGCCATTTCAATCAGCGGGTGATAAACCGGATCCCAGTCTTTGGCGAAATACAGGCCCCGCTCCTTGACCCAACCTTCCCAGTCGGCCTCACCGATCCGATTTGGCCCAGTCAGAATGGGGTGGTCGGGTTCGAGGTGGCGCACGGTGGCTGCCTCGTCTGTTACCCGGAACCGCAGCGATGGTTTGCCGATCTCAAGCCAAGCCGGCGGCGTCGTTCCCGGCTGCCAGTTGTCCCACGGGCGGTGGTACAGCGTAAGCAAGGTGCCGCCGGCCTGTACCCAAGCGCGTATGGTTGGCATCAGCGCAGGCAGGGCAGGCCGGAAGCGCAGCGCAAAAATGCCGATCACCAGTGTGTGAAAGCCTGTCAGAGACCCGGACGTCAGGTCGCCATCGGAAAGCGTGGTGACATCTGCACCCATGGCGCGCAACCAGTGGTCCACTCGGTCGTTTCCACCTCCCACATAGGCAACGCGCCCGCTGGCCAAAGCAACCTCGGCCACGCGCAGTCGCAGGACCGCAGGGGCCGACCGGATCAGGGGGCCGGTATGGGGATGATCAATCCGGCTGACCTGCTGCGCGGGTCGGCCGTCGAGGGTTAGGGCAAGGTTTTGCAATCCAGGGCTAAGGGATTGCAGCGGGCCAAGCCAGGTGACAGGCCCATCGTGACCAAGTGCAAAGCCTTCTGGTGCTGCGATCACAGAGCCGGGGCTAAGCCGCAGTTCAACTGGCCGGGGCGACAAACTGTTACAAAACACGGCGACCGGGGAAATGCTCGCCTCGGTGAACGGCAGGACCAGCAAGGGGCTCTCGGCTGGAAGATCCAGGGTTACGGTCTGGTCGTGCAAGGCCATGGTGAGGCGCAGGTTCACCGGGCCGTTGGGGCCGTGCGCGTGGTGGACGGCTGGATAGGGGTCGGCAGGTGGCGCATTGTCCGGAAGAACGATTCCGTCCACATTCACCTGCCATCCATCCGGCACTAGCCATTCTGCCTGCGCGGAAACTGCGCCACCAGGCACCCACAGGTGCAGGGCGGCGGGCATATGGTCCCCGGGTCGGGCATGGTCGCGCGCAAAGCGCCCGCTGACCCTTAGACCGGAGGCCAGATAGATCACCCGGGCTAGTGCGCCCTCGGCCCGGTCAAGGCGGTGCAGCGTCGTGTTTTGCGCATGGGGCGGGCAGGTGTCGCGCAGCCTGCGCACGAGGGAAAGCGCAGTCGCAGCCTGCTCCAGAACAGCAGCCGTGTCGGGGAAGGCATTGGCCGTTGCCGCAAGGGCGGAATCCAACGCCTTGGCTGTATCAAGATCTGGCACCAGATCGGCAAAGTATTGTGGGAGGTTGTCCGTAACAGTCTTCCGGTCCGGTCCTACAGTACTGAAGGCAAGATGTAGCGGCCAACCGGCACTTTCTGCCCCGCCAACCCATCGACCCATGCCTTGTGTTGCGTGGAACATGCGGCTGTGTTGACCAATTTCGTCCCATGTCCAACCGGAAAGCGGTTCCCGCCCCTGTCCCGGCACCCGAACAGTTTCGGGTGGTGGCGGCAGGTCATCGTCATAGGCATCACCCGCACCGGACCACGCTGGAAGATACAGCTTGGACACCTGCCACGGATCCCCATCGGCGGCAAACGCAGGGTCTGCTGCGGCCGCTATCGCCTCGTGTGCGGCCTGTGTCATGGCACGGTGATGGCCATGCTGCCCCGGAATATCCAGAAACGTAGGGCACAGGATATCGGGGCGATCTGCGCGGATCACCTCGACCAGACGGCGCAGTGTGCGGGTGTGGCCCCATCTGGCGAGGGTTTCTTGCCCTGATTTGGAAAATCCAAAATCGGTGATCGGATCGGTCGGATCGGTGGATAGCCAATACATCGACAGGCCCAGCACATCTGCCGCCCGTGCCATTTCTGCGGTGCGGAGTGTGCCAAGGTCAGCACCCGCCTCGCGCCCTAAGTCGTTCTGCCCGCCTTCGCCGCGTGTCGAACAGACGTAGGATGTGCTGATCCCGTCGCGCAGCGCAAGTGCAGCCAGCATGCCGCTGGTTTCATCATCCGGATGCGCGCCCGAGTTCATGAATCGCACAACGCTTCGCAAGGGTTGCAGCGCGCGCCACAGCATAAGCGCTGCGGGCGCGCTGCTTTGTCTGGTCAGCCGGTCAACATCGGAAAGGGGCATTGTCTGTGGTCCTTTGGAATGACCGGATCTGAGGTCTTTGGAAATGGGTCAGATTAAGGCTGCTTCGTCGCCTGGCAGCGCAAGACGGCCAATAGCCGAGGTGGGTGGGCCATCAAGGCGTGGGGTCACCGCATCGTGGATGACCAGCGCCGCCGCGCCGATGGCGGCGGTAAGCCGACCGGATGCCCCGCGCTGAACGCGGGGCAGTGTCCGCCCCCTGTGTCGGGCCACCGACCCCTGTGGCAGGTCTATCCGGGCGCAAAGCGCGGTCAGCAGTGCATCGGGCAGACCGCCCCC
This sequence comes from Paracoccaceae bacterium, assembly GCA_046294955.1. Taxonomy (GTDB): domain Bacteria; phylum Pseudomonadota; class Alphaproteobacteria; order Rhodobacterales; family Rhodobacteraceae; genus Pseudotabrizicola. Next base: position 14,079 of record JBKBOF010000007.1, on the reverse strand, counting down.
CAGAATGACTGTCTGTGGATCGAAGAGGTTTTCCAACAGACCCACGGCCTGCGACAAGGCATCTGCAGCCTGTTCCAACCAGCCAAGCAGGCCACTGTCGGCCTGCGACAAAAGGCGTGTAGCGACGCGATCCACCACATCGGGTCCGACAGGTCCATCGTCGGGCAGCCAGCCTTGCGCCGCAAGGTGGCGTGCCAGTGCCATCCGGCTGACGTACTGCTCCAGACATCCGCGATTGTGGCAGTCGCACAGAAGGCCGCCTGGCCGGATCACCACATGCCCGATTTCTCCCGCATTGCCGAACGATCCGCGCAGCGGCTGGCTTCCTGCAATGACGCCAAGCCCAAGGCCTGAACCGAAATAGAGAAAGCAGAAATTGGTCAGACCCTGCGCCACACCGCTGATGCCCTCGGCAATCGCGGCGGCTGTCGCATCCTTTTCCAGAACCACAGGCAAACCAAGCCGGGCCGTCGCGCGGGCGATCACATCGATATCATCCCATAGCGGTAGAACCGTTTCGCCTGCCGAGCTTAGGCCCTCCACCCCAAACGGACCGGGCATGACCAATCCCACACCAAGGACGCGTGTCTGGACAGAAGCGGTGGATGATATCGCGATCATCTCTGCCATCCGGTCCAGCACCTGTGATGGATCGCACAGCGTCAGCGGTTGCTGAACCGCGTCAAGAACCCTCCCAGCCAGATCCGTCTGCACCATGTACAGCGCGTCAGGGCGCACTTCGAACCCGAAAGCCACGGCACCGCCGGGATTGACACTATATATAACCGGGGGTTGTCCTCGCGCAGAAGGACGGCGGCCGCCCGACACGACTAGACCCTCGGACGCCAGTTCGGTGATCAGGTTCGACACCGTTTGCGTGCTCAGCCGGCTGGCCTTTGCAATCTCTGCCCGACCCGCTCTGTCATGGCGCAGAAGGTAGGCCAGCACAACACGGCGATTATACGCCTTTGTTCGCTCGGCATTGGTTCCGGCGATGCGTTGTTGGCGGCCATGCAAGGAGACGGTCCTTAACTCAAAATATTTGAATAAAGAATTGATCTTTCTGCCGAAGCCGTCAACACTCGAACTAGGAAAACATGTTCAGCCGCGTGACATGGGAAAGAACCAATGCGGCGCTTCCAGCTTTGAGGACCGACATGACCGCATTTCGAAAGTTCGTACTAAGAGCCGCTGTCAGCTTTGCCACTCTTGCCGGGGCCGGCAGCGCCAGCGCCGTCGAGATCGAATACTGGCAGTATATCTTTGATGCCCGCGTCACCGCGATTGACAAACTGATCGCGAATTTCGAAGCGGCCAATCCGGGTATTACGGTCAAGCAATCGACTTTTCCCTATGCTGACTACCGCACCAAGGTTGCGGCAGCAATTCCGGCAGGTCAGGGTCCGGATGTGGTGCAACTTTTTTACGGCTGGCTGAATGACTATGTGCAGGCGGAATTGATCCAACCTCTTCCAACCGACGTGTTTCCAACTGCCGTCATCGATGCCGAATTCTTCCCGATCGTGCAGGCACTGAAGTACGATGGCACCTATTACGCGTTGCCAACGGCGGTTCGGTCATTGGCACTGTTTTACAACAAGACGCTGTTTGCCGAAGCCGGCATCACCGAACCGCCGAAGACCCTGGACGAGTTGGTCGAAATGGCCGGTAAACTGACCAAAAAGGACAGCGCGGGCAACATCCTGCAAGTGGGCATCACTTCGGGGATGACCGCGCAAGATCACCACTGGTGGCGTGAAGTGCTGGTGCGTCAGTTCGGATCGGTCCCCTATTCTGATGATAGCAAGACCGTGGCCTACAATGATGCAGGCGGCATCGCGGCACTGCAATTCTACACCGATCTTGAAACGAAACATGGCGTGACACAGTCCGGGTTTCTGGACGAACCGCAGGCCGCGTTCCGTGCCGGCAAAGCGGGGCTGCACATCGATGGATCATTCCGAATCGGCGCACTGCAGGGCACCGATGGACTCGATTGGGGTGTGGCCGAGCTTCCTGCCGGGCCGGATGGCACCAAATCGAACTATGCAAGCTATTGGGCCAACGCCATCACGACCAAGGCCAAGGGCGAAAAGCTGGACGCGGCTGTGAAGTTCCTTGCCTACATCACCTCGGATGAGGCGCAGCAGATCTGGCTGGAAACCGTTGGGGAATTGCCGGCCAAACCATCGGCCGCGCTGACCGATGCCAATGTGAACAACCCGGTTTATGGTCCGTTCATCAAGGGTCTGGAGTATTCGCAGACTACCATATTTGCTGACGAATCGGCACAGCGTCAGGTGGTGGTCGATGCGGTTGGCCGGATCTTTCTGGAAGGCCAATCCGTGGCCGATAGTCTCGCCGCCACAGCCACTGCCGAACAGGCCGTTCTGGACGGTTACTACAAGAAGTGACAGCCTGACCGCTGATCCGGGTGGCCCCTTTCCCTTGGCCAAGGGGCCGCCCCAGTCCTTGCCCGCCAGTGTGGCGGGTGGAGCAGGTGCCTGATGAAATTCTATCGCGATCTTTCGATCACGCAAAAGCAGGTGGTTTGGGCTTGGGCCTTTCTGGCGTTGCCAGTCCTGTTCTATGTGGTGATCCGGTTCTACCCCACGGCCAATGCCATGGTTCTGAGCTTTCAAAGCTGGAACCTGCTTGGCCCGCGCCAATGGGTGGGACTGGACAATTACGCCAAGCTCTGGGCCGATCCGGTGTTCTGGAAAGTGTTCCGCAACACCTTTGTCTATTTGATCCTTGGCACGCCGATCTCACTGATCATCAGCTTTGTGATTGCCTATCAGCTTGATAAAACAAGATTTTTGCACAGCACTTTGCGGGCGCTGTATTTTCTTCCGTTCCTGACATCCACCGTGGCGATGGCGTGGGTCTGGCGCTGGTTCTATCAGCCGGTTCCCGTGGGGGTGTTCAATAACATCTTGGGGTCATTCGGCATCCCACAGGTGAAATTCCTGAATTCCACCTCCAACGCACTGCCGTCCATCTTGGTGCCAGCGATCTGGGCGGGGCTGGGGTTCCAGATCATCATCTTCATGGCCGGATTGCGCGCGATACCCCAAAGCTTTTACGAGGCGGCGCGGATCGACGGGGTGTCAGGCTTTGCAATCCTTCGGGAAATTACTTTGCCACTTTTGAAGCCGACAACGGTGTTTCTGGTGGTGTTTTCGTCCATCGGCTTTTTGCGGATCTTTGATCAGGTCTACAATATGACTACCAACAACCCCGGTGGGCCGCTGAATTCGACCAAGCCGCTGGTGTTGATGATCTATGAAACCGCATTTTCCAGTTTTGACATGGGCTATGCGGCGGCGCAGACGGTGGTCTTGTTCACCATTTTGTTGATGGTCAGCCTGATTCAGTTACGCATCCTGAGGGATCGGTGATGACCGACACACAGATGCGTGCCACTTCCGACGCGCTGATGCGCGCGCCCGCCCCCTATCGCGGTCCCCGTGATCCTGTCGCGATCGTCCGCTGGACGCTGTTGGCCATCGGGGCCATCGTGATGGTGATGCCGATCCTTTACATGTTGTCAGCATCTATCAAATATCCGGCCGAGATGTTCGAGCCAAACCTGCTGCCGCAAAACCCGACACTGGACAATTATACCAAAGTGCTGACCGACGGGCGCTTCTACCGCTGGTTCCTGAACTCGTTCATCATAGCCACCATCACCACGGTTTCGGCAGTGTTCTTTGACAGTCTGGTGGGCTACGCATTGTGCAAGTTCCGCTTTCGCGGCCGCTACATCGTGTTTATCGCCATCCTGTCCACCCTGATGATTCCGACCGAGATGCTCATCATCCCGTGGTATATGATGTCAAAAACCTTTGGCTGGCTCGACACTTACTGGGGCATCATGTTTCCGGGTCTGATGACTGCCTTCGGCACCTTCCTGATGAAGCAATTCTTCGAATCCGTCCCCGACGATTTTCTCGAGGCCGCGCGGATCGACGGGCTGAACGAGTTTCAGATCTTCTGGTCGGTTGCCCTGCCGCTGGTGACGCCGGCGCTGTCGGCCTTGGCAATCTTCATCTTTCTGGGCAACTGGACGGCCTTTATCTGGCCGCTGATCGTGACCAACAGCCAGGAACTTTACACCATCCCGGTCGGCCTCACGACGTTCTCGGTCGAACAAAGCGTGCAGTGGGAGATGATCATGACCGGTGCCGCGATTTCCACCATTCCCACGCTGATCGTGTTCCTGATCTTTCAGCGCTACATCATCCGGGGCATCGCGATGGCGGGGCTTAAGGGATGACAGAGCTGCCCTTTCCCCACCCCGTCTATGCCCGCACCGTGCTGGAGCCCTTGTTTGAAGGGGTCAAGCTGCACCATACCGATGATCTGTCTGCGATCAACTGCGCGCATCTGGTGATGCTGGGCGAGGCGGGTATCCTGACCCGTGACCAGACCCGCGCCATCGCCCGCGCGCTGCGGGCCATCGAAGACGAGACGGACGTGACCTCGCTGCGCTATACCGGAGAGCACGAGGATTACTTCTTTCTTGTCGAGGCAGAGTTGAAGCGACGCCTTGACGATCTGGGCGGTATGTTGCACACCGCGCGGTCGCGCAACGACATGGATCACACCATCTTTCGTCGGGCGCTGATCCGACGGGGGCAGGGGTTGTTCGCCCAGGTGCGGGCGTTGGCACTGGCATTGATCGCCAAGGCCGAGGCAGAGCGTGCCACGCTGATTGTGGCCTATACCCATGGCCAACCGGCACAACCAACGACCTTCGGGCACTACCTTGCAGCCGCGATTGAGGTGTTGTTGCGCGATGCCACGCGGATTGACGCCGCATTGGATCAGTTGGAATATTGCCCGATGGGGGCCTGCGCGATTACCACCAGCGGTTTTCCCATCGACCGGGCTCGCATGGCGGGACTCTTGGGCTTTCGCGAACCGACGCTGAACAGCTATGGCAGTATCGCGTCGGTTGACTATATCACCGCGCTTTATTCAGCGATCCGGCTGACATTTCTGCATCTGGGGCGACTCGTGCAGGATCTGGCATTCTGGTCGGCCTTCGAGGTCGGTCAGCTGCGGGTGCCCGACAGCCTTGTGCAAATCTCCAGCATCATGCCGCAAAAACGCAATCCGGTGCCGATCGAACATCTACGCCATCTGTGCAGCGTGACGGCGGGGCGGTGTGAAATGGTGGTGGGAACAATGCACAACACGCCGTTCACCGACATGAACGACAGCGAAGGTGCGGTGCAAGAGGCAGGCTATGCTGCCTTCGACTCCGGCGGTCGTGCGCTTGATCTGCTGGCGGCATTCCTGCCCGCCTGTGCCATCGACGCCGCGCGGGTAGCCGTAAACACTGACGCCGCCTGTATCACCATCACCGAGTTGGCCGATACGCTGGTGCGCGACGACGGACTGTCGTTCCGGCAGGCGCATGAGATCGCCGCGCGCACCGCCCGCGCCGCCATTGCGGCCCGCAAACCTTTGCGCGACGCGCATGCGGCTTTCGCAGAGGCATTTTCCGCCGAGACTGGGCGTGCCCCGCGCATGGCTGAGCCAGACTTCCGCAGCACCGTTGCGCCAGAAACCTTCGTTGCGCGTCGTGACCGCCCCGGCGGTCCGGCCCCTGCGGCACTGGCTGCAGCCTTTGCCAGCTACCGCCACGCGCTGCACGATCTGGATGCCGCATCTGATTTGCGCAACTGCCGTGGGGCAGATGCGCAAGCTGCGCTTGACGCCGCCTTTGCCGACCTGTTGGAGGACTGATCTTGGCCACACTTTCCCTGCGCAATCTGGTCAAGGCTTACGGCAAGATCCAAGTGCTGCACGGTATCGACCTTGACGTGGCCGATGGAGAATTCGTGGTGTTTGTCGGACCATCGGGCTGCGGAAAATCCACCACCCTGCGAATGATTGCAGGCTTGGAAGAGGTGACCTCGGGCGAAATCCGTATCGGCGGCACTGTGGTCAACAACCTTGAACCCAAAGACCGCAATATCGCGATGGTGTTCCAAAACTATGCGATCTATCCGCATATGACCGTGCGCAAGAATATCGGCTTTGGGTTGCGCACCTCGAAACTGCCGCGCGAAGCCAAGGAAAAGCGGCTGGAAGAAGTGGCGGCCATTCTCTCAATGACCGAATACCTTGACCGCAAACCCGCGCAACTGTCGGGTGGTCAGCGCCAGCGGGTGGCGATTGGCCGGGCCATGGTCCGCGACCCGGCGGTGTTCCTGTTCGACGAACCTTTGTCGAACCTTGATGCCCAGTTGCGCACCCAGATGCGACTGGAAATCAAGAAACTGCACCAGCGCGTTGGCAACACGATCATTTTCGTGACCCATGATCAGGTTGAAGCCATGACGATGGCCGACCGGATCGTGATCATGAAGGATGGCTACATCCAGCAGATCGGCACCCCGGCCGAGGTGTTCCACAAGCCCGCAAACACATTTGTGGCGCAGTTCATCGGGGCACCGTCGATGAACATGCTGGATGCAGTATATGCCAACGGCCACCTGACCGTGGATGGCGACCGTTTGGCGGTCGTGCTGCCATTGGCCGACGGCACGCCCCTTACGCTTGGTATCCGCCCCGATGATCTGGTGGTCACGGCAGACCCCGGTTTGTTTCGCGGGCGCATTTCGGTGCTGGAACCCTTGGGCAGCGAAACGCTTGCCTATGTCGATATCGGCGGGCGCGAGGTGGTGGCCAAAGCGTCGGGCCGCAATCCGCCGGCAGTGGGGGAAACGGTCCATCTGACCGCTGACCCGCAGGCGCTGCATGTTTTTGGACCCGATGGCCTATCGATTACATAGGCGAGGACCCGGCCTGGCAGTTATTTGATCTCGCGCTCCAGACGTTCGCGAAACACGTCGGGGAACATCCAGTTTGGTTGGTGTCCAAACACCATTTGCAGGAAGGCGGCGGAAAAGCTGGCGTCCTGCCGAGCGTTTTCGCGAAATGACCACCAGTGACGCAAATCATCGATCGCCGGATCGATCTGGGTTCCTGTGTGAAATTCCTGCGCCATTGCAGCGGCGTGCACCGACAGACAAAACAGCGTGCAGCAATAGCCTTCGGGCCAGAAGGCGGCTGCCGAATCTGCTCTG
>JBKBOF010000007.1:0-6881 GCA_046294955.1 Paracoccaceae bacterium | reverse complement strand
TCTGGCAAGCACGGGATCGCCCTTGGCCGTCAGCGGCATATCTGCGATCAATTCCCGCAACATCAGGCTTGCCGCGAATTCAAAGAATTCCCGCCGCTGGCTTTTGTCAGACGGCTTTTGCAGCTCTATCGCCGCCAGCCAACGCACAAAGATCGATGCAAGCTTTGCCTCGTCCACCTCGAAGCGACAGCCAAGATCGCGGCCCTGAGCTTCGGCATGGCGTTGAAACGCAAGCTTGAACCACCGCAGACGGCGCACTGCAATGCGCAAGGGTTCGTTGCTTGCAGGAAGGGCCTCGGGATGCAAATGCAGGTCAGACATGCGCGACATACCGCCCGTACAGTGTCGCGATGCGGTTGTGGTCGCGCGCCACACAGGCCGCGTCAACCTCGGGGGCAATGGCAATGGCCAGATCGGCTGCAGCGTCCAGCGCGTCTTCGGATTCATCTTCGGACCGGGTGGACTGAAGCCACAGCATCACGGCAAAGATAGCAACGGCTTCCAACGCTGAACCGGGAACGACAGCCACCTCATGCGCCGAGGTGCCACGCACCACGCGCGCATCCAGCAGGTTGAGCGTCAGAGTGGCGGCATCGACCGTTGGTGCAAGCCGATAGGCGCTGCGTGCTGCGGCCTCGCTGACAAACACGCCGGGGACCCCGAGCCGAAGCAGGACTGAGCGCAGCGCCGCATAGACCCAGGCTGCGAACTGCGCGTCAGCATGCAGGTCGCCACCCAGATCATCCAGGATCACCGGGCCTTCCTCATGGCCACCAAGGACCGCTTTCGCAAAGCCCGAGGCAATTTTTTCAGCCCCTTGGGCAAGCTCGCCCACATCGCGCAGCGCCTTGCTGACCAGTGTGGCGGCAGGTTTGGGCAGGGCTTCGATCACAAGCGTGTCCACCAGCGTCTCGCCCCCGCGGCGCAGCAAAAACCGAAGGCCACGCAGCGCTTTGCGCAGCGGCATCGGGTCCGGACGAATGGGAAACTGGCTGGACACGGCGATCCCGGGATTGGATGGCCGCAGGTTACATCAAGTCGAAGAAGATACCAAGGCAGCCGTCGGCGTACGCCAGGGGGTGTTTTTGATGAATGCAAGCGTCGTGGCATAGTCCCGCATCCCGGCCTGACTTCCCGGCCCCGTAGCATTTTGCGCCGAAGCTGCCTGTGCCACCTGCACCGCTTCGGGTGCGCTCAGACCTTTGACAAGACCAGTCGCAAAGCCGCCGTTGAAACAATCACCGCAGCCGCAGGTGCATTTCACATCGACGGCAAAGGCAGGTGTGGCGAATTCTGTTCCGTCAAGGTGGCAGTAAAACGCCCCGTCGGCCCCGAGTGTCAGAATGATGCAAGCCGCGCCTCTGTCGATCAGGAAATGGGCAAGGTCGCGGTTGACGTTCAGACCTGAAAGCGCGCGCGCCTCTTCCTCGGACGGCAGGAAATAATCGGTATAGGGCAACAGCCGGGCGACCTTGGGCAGGTCGTCTGCGGTCGATGCAAAGACATCAAGCGTGGTGATCACTCCGCGCCGCTTCGCTTCTGCCATGATTTCTTCAGTGCGCTTGGGTTTCGGTGGCGCCACCGGGGGAACCTTGGGCCATGACATAGACGTTGGTAAACATCGTGGTGATGTCGATGCCCCTAAGCGTCATGGCAACCACGATGATTGGGCGCAGCATGGGCAGGTGGTGGTGGATGCGACCGGCGTCCCGGCCCTCGGCGCCGAGATCGGATTCCGCGCGATGGAGCTTGGCAAGCATCTGGTGATGATGAATGTCGAGGCTGACGTGACCATCGGTGCCTATCTTCGGGCCGAGGCTGAACGTCTGGGGTGATCTACTCCCTAGGCGCGGGGGACGAGCCGTCGTCCTGCATGGAACTTATCGAATTCGTCAGCGCAATGGGGCACCGGATCGTCAGTGCGGGCAAGGGCGAGAACAACCTGCTGAACATTGACGCCACGCCGGACGCCTATCTTGCCGAAGCGGTGCAGCGCAACATGAACCCGCGCATGCTGGTCGAGTTCGTCGATGGGTCCAAGACGATGGTGGAAATGGCAGCCATCGCCAACGCCACGGGTCTGATCCCGGACAAGCCGGGAATGCACGGGCCCGCCGTTGGGCGGGACGAGTTGAACAAGGTACTGATCCCGCAATCCGCTGGGGGCATGCTGTCGTCGGGCGAAGGCCGGGTGGATTATACCATCGGCAAGGGCGTGGCGCCGGGCGTGTTCGTGGTGGCCGAAATGGATCATCCGCGAATCTGGGAGCGGATGGAAGATCTGAAAATGGGTAAGGGCCCCTACTTTACCGTCCTGCGCCCTTATCATCTGACCAGTCTTGAGGTGCCGCTGACCTGCGCGCGCGCAGTGTTGTACGGCAAGGCCGATATGGTTCCTTTGGCGCGCCCGGTGGCCGAGGTCTGCGCCATTGCCAAGCGCGATCTGGTTGCGGGCGACACTTTGGATCAGATCGGCGAATATTGCTATCGCGCGTGGATCATGGAAGCGCGCGAAGCACGGGCCGCATACGCCATTCCCTGCGGATTGCTGGCCGGGTCCAAGGTGACGAAGCCCATCCGCAAAGGCGATTTGATCACCGCTGACAACACCGCCGTTCCTGCGGACAGCAAGATTGTGATGCTGCGTGCACGTCAAGACAAGATGCTTGGGCTATGAACCGATGACCACAGCCCCTAAAATGCCCGACAATCGGCCCTTTGCCATCCGTACCTATGCGCCCGCCGCCCTGCGCGCGGCGCTACGGAAGATGTATCTGATCCGGCGCTTCGATGAAGGCGCCGAAGACAGCTACACCCGCGGCCTTATCCACGGCACCATGCACCTGTCCATCGGGCAGGAGGCAAGCGCGGTGGCCACCTGTATGGAATTGACGGATAACGACAAGATCACCTCGACCCATCGCGGTCATGGGCATTGTATCGTTAAAGGTGCAGATGTGGGCCGGATGTTCGCGGAATTCTTTGGCAAGCAAACCGGCTATTGCCATGGGCGCGGGGGGTCGATGCACATTGCCGATGTAAAGACCGGCAACCTTGGGGCCAATGGTATTGTGGGCGGAGGGTTGCCGATTGCCGTGGGGCGGCGCTGTCTGCAAAGCGGTTGGGCAAATCCGACGTGACAGTGTGCTTCTTCGGCGACGGGGCCAACAATGAAGGCGCGTTCCACGAGTCGCTGAACATGGCGTCGGTCTGGGAGGTGCCGGTGATCTTTGTCTGCGAAAACAACAAATACGGCATGTCGACTTCGATTGAACGCTCGACAGCGGTCAAGAACATTGCCGACCGTGCAGTGGCCTATGCGATGCCGTGGGGCACGACTGTCGACGGCAACGACTTTTCCGCCGTGGCCGAGGCGGTGCATGTGGCAATAGAACGCGCACGGGCAGGCGAGGGGCCGTCACTGGTCGAAAACCTGACCTATCGCTGGCGCGGACATTCGAAATCCGACCGCAACCGGTATCGCAGCAAGGAAGAAATCGAAGACTGAATGTCGCGAGATCCAATCGCACGTTTTCAGGCCGAGTTGATCACTCATGGCATGTTCGATCAGGCGGCGGCCGATGTGATTGCCGCCGAGGCGGTTGCGGCCGTGGCAGAAGGTATCGCCTTTGCCAAGGCGAGCCCCGCCCCCGATGTGTCCGATGTGACGCGCTATGTTCATGCCGAGGTCTGACTGATGAACGCCACTGTCCCAGCTGATGACTCCGCTGAACTGCGCACCTTGTCCTACGCCCAGGCGGTCCGCGAGGCAATGACGCTGGCTATGGAGGCCGATCCGACGGTCATCCTGATGGGCGAAGATATGGGCGTCTATGGCGGTGCGTTTCAGGTGACGTTGGATCTGGTGGACCGCTTCGGCCCCGACCGGGTGATGGACACGCCGATTTCCGAACTGGGAGGGGCAGGCGTGGCGGTGGGGGCTGCATTGACCAGGCTCAAGCCGATCTTCGAATTCCAGTTTTCGGATTTTGCGAAGTTGGCGATGGAACATATCGTCAATCAGGCGGCCAAGTTACGCTATATGCTAAGGGGTCGAAGTGTCGGTGCCTGTGGTTTTTCGCATGCCGTCAGGGTCCGGTATAAACCGGGTCATGGTGGTGTGATTGCTGGCCGACGCGCGCCGCCGGAACGAGGTTCGCATCACGATCGCGGCACCTTTGGCGGACCTGATCGCACTGGAGCGCGAGATCGAAAGCCGCTATGGCATAGCCTAGGTGATTGTCGCCCCGTTTGCGGATCCCGACGAAGACCCGGTCAAAGTGATCGCAGCGGCTGCGGGCAGTTTCCTTTCGGGACTGATGAAGTCAGGGATGACCGTAGGCGTGGGCTGGGGCCGCACGCTATACAATACACTTCCGTTCATTTCCGGCGCGTCGCTTGAGGATTTCCGGGTGGTCTCGCTTTTGGGTGGCATTGCGGCTGCCCGCCGCTTCAACCCCGCCGAGTTTGCCAGGCATTTTGCCGAGTTGTTTCAGGGCGAGGGGTTTCTGATCCCGGCCCCCGCCGTGGTTGACAGCCCTGCAACCAAGCATGCTCTTTTGGAACGCTGCGGACTGGCGGCCATCTTCGAAATGGCCGAAAAGCTGGATGTGGCACTTTTGTCTGTTGGCGGCATCGGCTCGCTGACGACCAGTTTCCGCACCGGATATATCACCGAAGCCGATCGCTGACCGATGCCGGCGCGGTAGGTGATGTGTTGTACAATTTCATCGACGCATCGGGTGCCTTGGTGACGCATGACGTCAACGAGCGGGTGATTTCGGTTAACCTTGCCCACCTGCGGCGCACGCCTGAACGGGTGCTGATCTCGGGCGGAAAGGAAAAAACTGTTGCACTCAGGGCCGCGATTTCGACTCTTTGTCCGACCACGCTGATCACCGATGAACAAAGTGCGCGGACTCTGGTGCGTCCCGAAACCGAGACCTGACGGCATCCGATATCAGCTTTTTGTGGACGCCCGGCAGATCAGGTCCACCGGTGAATAGGTTTCCGCAACCGGGGCCGTGCCATCTTCCAGCCATGCCAGCACAGTCTGTGCACAGGTCCGGCCAAAGCTTGCAATCCCACAACTGACCGACGTCAGCGCAGGCCAGACCTGCGCGCATTCTTCGATATCGTCAAAACCAACGACCATCAGATCGCTGCCCAGACGACATCCGATTTCGGCGCATCCCGTATGCAGACCCAAAGCCACCAGATCGTTGAAACAGATCACGGCATCGACATCCGCATGGTGGTTTGCCAGCAACCGCGCCGCCTCACGGCCAAAGGCCCGTCCCGGTCGTCCCGGCAAAACCAGCGGGTCCATCCCGGCGCTTTCCAGAACTGACAGATAGCCCGACATGCGCCGCCGTGTCACCGACCGACCATCCAGCCCGCCCAGAAAGGCGATCCGCTGCGCACCGCGCGCCAGCAGATGTTCGGCCGCCAGCCTGCTTCCGCGTTCGTAGTCCGGTGCCGCAAAGGGAAAGTGATCTGCCTGCACGACCTGACGCAGCACTTGCATCGCCGGCACACCAGACCTCCGCAGCGCGCCAAAGGTTGACTCCTCATCGTCATACGCGGGCGAAAGGATCAAGGCGGACGCGCCATGTTCGATCATGGCCGCAGTGACTTGCGCCTGAAGTGCCGGACTTTCATCGGTATTTGCCAGCACAGTGGCATAGCCGCGCTCGGACAGCGCCATCTGCACCGAAGTGGCGAATTCGGTAAAGAACGGGTTGCGCAGATCGTTGATGACCAGCCCGATCAATCCGGATCTGGCCGACCGCATTGTGGCCGCCGAGCGGTTGTAGACATAGCCAAGGTCGACCATCGCACGGCGCACATCGGCGCGGGTTTCCACCTTCACCGCCGGGCTGTTTTGCAAGACAAGGCTGACGGTCGATTTGGACACGCCTGCAAGACGCGCCACGTCGATGATCGTCGGCCTGCGGTCCATGACCTACCCCTGTTCAACCCCGTGCAAGGTCAATAGCATCTTCATTCGTGCCAGCGCCAGATCGGGCTGTGCCAAAAGCCCGGCTTGATCGGCCAGCCGGAACACTTGGGCATAGTGGACGATACCGCGGCTGGATTGGAACCCCGCCGGCATTATGAAATGCGACTGGTGCCCGTTCAGCCAGGACAGGAATCCGATCCCTGCCTTGTAGAACCGGGTCGGGGCACTGAAAATCTCGCGGCTTAGCGGCACGGTGGGCGAGAGCAGCGCATCATAGGCGACACGGTCGCCCAAGGCGAGGGCCTCCAGCGCCTGCGAGGCGGCGGGGGCGATCGCAGCAAAGATACCCAGCAAAGCGTGCGAGTGGTGCATGCCGTCCCCGGCTATGAGTGGCGCATAATTAAAATCATCGCCTGTATAAAGCCGCACGCCCGCAGGCAGCCGCTTGCGGAACGCCTGTTCATGGGCCTGATCCAGCAGGGAAATCTTGATGCCGTCAACGTGGGTTGGGTTCTCGGCGATCAGCGACAGCACAAAATCAGATGCTGCTTCAACATCATGCGACCCCCAGTAGCCCGTCAGTGCGGGGTCGAACATGTCGCCAAGCCAGTGCAGGATCACCGGGTCTTTCGCGCCGTCGATCAGGCGGCGATAGACGGCGTGATAGGTATCGGGTCCAGCGCCGATGGCCGGAAATGCGCGGCTGGCCATCACGATCAGTTGCCCGCCCGCCGCCTCAATCGCCTCGGCCTGATGTTCATAGGCCGCCAGAATGGCCCCGGCATCGGTCAGCGCCGACAGAGGCTGATGGTCGGTGCCCGCGCCACAGGCCACGCGCGGGCGCAGCGGGTGGGCGCGGGCGGCGGCCATCGTGCGCTGGATCAGGTCCAGCGCCGTCGCCCAATCCACCCCCATGCCG
>JBKBOF010000006.1:39012-41896 GCA_046294955.1 Paracoccaceae bacterium | reverse complement strand
CGGCGATGCGCATTCTGGGGGGGCGGACGCTCGGGGCGGACCCAGAGCAGCCGGGGCTGGCGCCGATCCCGGCGATTGCGGCGGCGCTGCTGGGGCTGGGCCTGACGGTGGGATCGGTCACGCAGGCCGAAGTGATGGAGGCGTATGCCGCGCAGGCCATGGCCTGTGTGAAGGGCGCCGGGCTGGACCCTGCACGGGTCAATCTACAGGGTGGGGCCTTGGCGCGCGGGCATCCCATCGGGGCGTCCGGCGCCATTCTTGCTGTGCATCTGTTTCACGCCTTGCGCGATGGCGTCGGACTTGCCGCCATCGCTTCGGCAGGGGGAATTGGGACGGCGGTTCTGTTCACCAGATCAGGCGCGTGACAAAAGCGCACCGGGCCGCGCGCGGGCAATGGCTTGGGTAACAAGCCCTGCCAGCACGGCCTTGATCACATCTCCCGGCAGGAAGCCAAGCGCCAGAAGTGCGGCTTCGGGCAGTGTTTTGTGCAAGACGATGGCCATACCGCTGATGCCAAAGACATACAGTACGCCGATCCCGCCGATCACGGCACCCGACGCTGCCGCCCAGAACGGCGACAGGGTCGTGCGTTCCATGATCCATCCCGCGACAAAGGCCGCGACCGGAAAGCCCACCAAAAATCCGGCCGAGGGGCCTGCAAATACCCCAAGGCCCCCACGCCCGCCCGACAACAGCGGCAGGCCAAGCGCCACCAGCAGCAGGAACAACAGCACTGCAAGCGCACCGCGTCTTGCACCGAGGACTGTACCGCACAACATGATCCCCAACGATTGCGCGGTGATTGGCACTCCGGCGGCAAGGTCAACGCGCGGCACCAGGCCCAGCACAGCGATCAGGGCGGCGAACAGGGCGATATGCGTCAGACTGCGTTCCATGGGTGGCTCCTTTTGCGCCCTTTTAGCCTGCCCCGCCGCGTGCCCGCAAGGCGGCCGCAACGTTTTCGGCATCGTCCAGAGCGGCCAGCGCGACAGGGCCGATCAGACGCCATCCCGGCTTGCGCCCGCTGCGGGCACGCCATGCTTGCGTCAAAAGGGCCGCGCGCTCGGACAGTATTGGGATGAACCGGATCACCAGCGCAATGGCCAAAGCCAGACGCCGGGGGGGCAAGATCGGGGCCAGTGGTCGTGCCAGCCGTTCCAGCACCACGATCATGTCAGACAGCTGTGTGGTCATGGTGACAAGATTGGCGGCAGCGACGGCAGCGACCATCCGAATAATGATTGCGCTGCCGGTGCCTGCCTCGGACAACCACAGGTGCCAAAGGCCCACCACCACAACAAAAGGCCAAAGCGGGCGCAGCATGCGCAGCCCATGGCGCGCAAAGGTGATCCCACCGGTCAGGTGCAGGGCGCCGACAGCCAGCAGGGCCAACGACAGAAGCCAGATGGCGTTGGTCAGGAACAGCGCAAAGGTGAAGGCCGCGAGCGCGGCAAGTTTGCCCCCCGAAGGCAACCGATGCAAAGGTGTATCAACCGGCGAGGTCAGTGTCAGCATCAAGCCCTCCCAGGCGGTTCATCTCGGCATTGAACAGCGCAAGAACGGCAGACGGCGACCCATCGGCGGCAACTTTGCCTGCCTCTAGCCAGATCACGCGGTCACTGGTGGACAGGCTGGCCGGCTCGTGCGTGATGGTGATCAGACGCTGGGGCAGGGCCGCAAAGGCCCGTGCCAGCCGCATCTGGGTGGGCATGTCCAGCCCGGCAAGTGGTTCGTCCAGTAGGATGGTCCGGGGATGCATCAACAGGACTGACTGCAGGCAAAGCCAGTGGCGTTGGCCTTGGGACAGGGTTGCCACCGAGACACCCCGCCAATGTTCGCGCCCGAGGGTGGCCAGATGGGTTTGGACCTGCGCCATAGCCTTTGCCTTGGTCTGCCCCATCTGCACCAGCCCGAAGGCCAGTTCTTCGTCAACCGTTGGGAACAGGATCTGGTGATCGGGATTCTGGAACAGGATGCCCAAGCGCGACAACATCGCCTTGCGATCTCGCGCCGGGTCGATCCCATCCAACCGCACCTGCCCCTGGTCTGGCACGATCAGCCCTGCCATCAGGCGCAGCAATGTTGACTTGCCTGAACCATTGCGCCCGATGATGCCGATCCGCTGTTCCTTCAGGTGCAAGGTTAGATTGCGCAGGACGGGACGCCCGGCCAGCGTGACGCAGGCGTCGGTCAGCTGGATGCCGTCAGTCGCTGCGGGATCGGGTTGGGTCATGCATGGGCCTTTGCTGCTGGCTTTGCTCTTACCGGGTGGGGGGCGAGCTGAAAAGGCCGCGCAGGCCGCAAACAAAAAAGGGCGGCTCCGGTGATCCGGAGCCGCCCTGCATGTTACGCGTCCTGCTGATCAGCAGGCTGCGATGAACCGGTTGCCGTTCGCATCGCGATAGTAGCATTTGCCACGCTGCGGTGCCGGCCCGATCAAGGTCGAAGCTGCAACACCGACGGCGGCACCAATCAGTGCGCCTTGTGTACGGTCAGACGGCGACGACACAGCTGCGCCGACGGCTGCGCCGGTCACACCACCCAGAACCGCATTCTGGTCAGTGGTCTGGCAAGCCGCAAGCGGCAAGGCCAGCAGGGGAAGAATCATAGCAAGTTTTTTCATAATGACCTCGTTGGGGTTATCCATCCCTATACAACGCTCCAGACAGCGTTACAGTTCCAGTCAGGATTTTGTTACTCGGCAGAAAGACGCTCCCGACGGCGTTTTGGCTGGCAGTCCGGCATGAAAAACCCCCGCAGTTTCGCTGCGGGGGTGTGTGTCTGCGCGCCGGGGATGGGTCAAGGCTTCAGCCCTGACGCGCCGCCGCGACCGACGCCTCAAGGATATCCATCGCTTCGACGAAATGCGCATCGGGAATGGTGA
>JBKBOF010000006.1:0-39003 GCA_046294955.1 Paracoccaceae bacterium | reverse complement strand
AGGAAGCGCACGACGTTGCCATATACGCCACAGGTCAGCAGGATCAGGCCACGCTTTTGCGCTTCGGCCCGTACCCGGCCCGTAAAGCCTGCGTCGGGTTCATGGGTCGCAGGATTTGCGAATTCACAGGCCACCATAAAGCCCGGACCGCGGATGTCGATTATTTCGGGCGACGTTGACCGGATCGCCTCGAGCCGTTGTTTCAGGCGGCTGCCCAACTCGTTCGCCCGCGCGCACAGGTCTTCGTCCTCGATCACGTCCAGCACCGCGTTTGCAGCGGCAATTCCAAGAGGGTTGCCGGCATAGGTGCCCCCCAGACC
Organism: Paracoccaceae bacterium; assembly: GCA_046294955.1. Classification (GTDB taxonomy): domain Bacteria; phylum Pseudomonadota; class Alphaproteobacteria; order Rhodobacterales; family Rhodobacteraceae; genus Pseudotabrizicola. Next base: position 38,683 of record JBKBOF010000006.1, on the reverse strand, counting down.
GCCGGGGTTTGCCGCATCCATAAGCTCGGCTTTTCCGGTCACGGCAGCCAAGGGCAGGCCACCCGCCAGACCCTTGGCCATTGTGGTCAGGTCGGCAGCAACGCCGTAGGCATCCATCGCGAAAAGATTGCCGGTGCGGGCAAAGCCGGTCTGCACCTCGTCTGCAATCATCACGATGCCGTGCTTGTCACACAGTGCACGGATGGCTTTGACCAGATCGGCGGGGGCGGGGTAAAAGCCGCCCTCGCCTTGCACGGGTTCAAAGATGATGGCGGCCACGCGGGCCGGGTCCAGATCGGATTTGAACAGCTTTTCAATTCCCGCCATCGAGTCCTTGGTCGAAATGCCGTGCACATCCATAGGGAAGGGCACATGGAACACGTCGGGCATCATGGCACCAAAGCCCTTCTTGTAAGGCTCGACCTTGCCGGTCAAAGACATGCCCATGAAGGTCCGGCCATGAAAGCCACCGCCAAAGGCGATCACCGCGTTGCGACCGGTGGCGATGCGGGCAATTTTCACCGCGTTTTCGCAGGCTTCGGCCCCGGTGGTGACAAAGATGGTTTTCTTCTGAAAATCGCCGGGCACCTTGGCGTTCAGCCGTTCGGCCAGACGGATATAGTTTTCATAGGGCATCACCTGATGGCAGGTGTGGGTGAATCGGCTCAGCTGTTCGGTCACGGCGGCCATCACGCGTGGGTGGCAATGGCCGGTATTGACCACCGCAATTCCGGCGGCAAAGTCGATGTATCGGTTGCCTTCGATATCCCAGACTTCCGCGTTCAAGGCACGGTCGGCATAGATCTGGGTCATCATCCCGACCCCGCGGGAAATGGCGTCATCCCGGCGGCGGGCAACTTCGGCGTTCAGCATGGCTTTGGGCTCCCTTACGGCCCGACGTGGGCCTTTTGTGGATATTTGATCAAACTTTTAAGGGTCCGGCAATCGTCTTACCGACGCAGTCTGATATGTTTTCGCCAGAGTGAGCAGATTCTTTCCAAAAGCCGTTTACCGATTCACCTCTTGTTAACTTTGAGCGGTGCAATGTGACCGTGCGAATGAGGCAAGGCGGCCATGGGACTGACATCCATACCCACACCCCACCCCACACCCCTGGACGATGACCCGGTGGATTGCCTGCGTCTCATTCGCTCCCGCAGGGTTGGTCCGGTCACTTGGCACCGGCTGATGGCTGAACATGGGTCGGCGGCCGTGGCCCTGTCGGTGTTGCCCGAAGTGGCGCGTGCGGCGGGCGTTGAAAATTATGCCATCTGCCCAGTCGAGGTGGCGCGGCACGAACTGGCTCAGGGCCGTGTGGCACGCGCCCGGTTGATTGTCTGGGGAAGTGCAGAATACCCGGTAGCCCTTATGGACCTGCCCGATGCGCCCCCGATTCTTTGGGTCAAAGGCGATGCCGCGCTTATGCAGCGCCCGATGATTGCCATGGTCGGTGCCCGCAATGCGTCCTCGCTTGGGCTGCGCATGGCGCGACGTCTTGCCGAAGGTGTGGGGCAGGCAGGTCTGGTTACGGTTTCGGGGCTGGCGCGGGGCATCGATGCAGTGGTGCACGAGGCAACACTTGCGACCGGCACGGTGGCGGTGCAGGCAGGTGGCGTTGATGTCCTTTATCCTGAAGAAAACGCGCATCTGATGGCGCAGATTGCCGAGCAGGGCTGCCTTGTGTCGGAACAACCCATGGGCCTGCAGCCGCAAGCGCGCCATTTTCCCCTCCGCAACCGGATTGTGTCGGGCCTGTCGCGGGCGGTGGTGGTTGTCGAGGCGGCGGCCCGGTCGGGCAGTCTGATCACCGCGCGGACGGCGCTGGATCAAGGGCGCGATGTGCTGGCCGTGCCTGGGCACCCGTTCGATGCCCGTGCGTCTGGTTGCAACATGCTTTTGCGCGATGGGGCGACGCTGGTGCGTGGTCCTGCCGATGTGCTGGAAGCGATCGGTGCCGACGTGGTGGCCTTTCCAACCTCCACCGCTGACGCTGTGCCAGAGGATATGCCATTGCCCGGTCCGGTGCCGGCCCGGCGGCCGCTGGCTGATATCGCGGCCGTGCACAGCCAGATATTGGCCCGGCTTGGCCCCAGTCCCCTGGCCGAAGACCAGTTGATCCGCGACCTGTCCTTGCCGCCCGCCACGGTGGCCCAACATCTGCTGACCCTTGAACTGGACGGCCGGGTACACCGCGCACCGGGCGGACTGCTCAGCCGGACAGACTAGGGGCGGGGCAGACGGCTGGCTCCTTCCGGTCGGGCAGATTGTTGCATTGACATTCAGGTCGCTTCGCCCACATCTTGCCGCGCCTCTTGGGGCTTCCGTGCAAAAAGGGTATTTCATGGCCGTTGTCGTTGTCGAATCTCCTGCCAAGGCCAAGACAATAAACAAATATCTTGGGTCAGACTTCACGGTTCTTGCCTCATACGGGCACGTTCGCGACCTGCCGGCCAAGGACGGGTCGGTGGACCCGACGCATGATTTCGACATGACATGGGAAATCGCAGCGGATTCGAAGAAACATATCCGCGCCATCACCGAAGCGTTGAAAACCGACGATACCTTGATCCTTGCCACCGACCCTGACAGGGAAGGCGAGGCGATTTCGTGGCATCTGAAAGAGGCTTTGGCGGGCAGCCTGAAGAAGGGCAAGAAGGTGTCGCGCGTGACCTTCAACGCCATCACCAAAGATGCCGTGACGCAGGCCATGAAGAATCCGCGCGAAATCGACACGCCCTTGGTCGAGGCGTATCTTGCCCGGCGCGCGCTTGACTATCTGGTGGGCTTTACCCTGTCGCCGGTGCTGTGGCGCAAGCTGCCGGGATCGCGCAGCGCGGGGCGGGTACAATCGGTTTGCCTGCGACTGATCGTCGAACGCGAGATGGAGATCGAGGCGTTCCGCGCCCGCGAATACTGGTCGGTGACGGCCACCCTCGTTACCCCCCGTGGGCAGGAATTCGAAGCCCGCCTGACGGTGTTGGGTGGCAAGAAGTTGGATAAATTCGACATTCCGACCGCTGAAGCTGCCGAATTGGCGGTTCAGGCTGTCACATCCCGAACCTTGACCGTCCAAAGTGTCGAGGCCAAGCCTGCGACCCGGAACCCCTATCCGCCGTTCATGACCTCGACCCTGCAACAAGAGGCCAGCCGCAAGTTGGGAATGGGGGCCAAGCAGTGCATGTCCACGGCCCAGCGTTTGTACGAGGCAGGCCACATCACCTATATGCGGACTGATGGCATCGACATGGCCCCCGAAGCGGTGATGTCGGCGCGTGATGTCATCAAGGACCGGTTTGGCGCGGCCTATGTGCCGGAGTCGCCCCGCATGTACAAGAACAAGGCAAAGAACGCGCAGGAAGCGCATGAATGTATCCGACCGACGGATATGGCGGCTGCCCCGGAAAAACTGCGCTTTGCCGAAAAGGATCAGGCCAATCTGTACGACCTGATCTGGAAACGCACGATCGCCAGCCAGATGGCCGCCGCCCGACTGGAACGCACGACAGTTGATGTCGGCAGTCCCGATGGTCAGGTGACGTTGCGCGCAACGGGGCAGGTGGTGCAGTTTGACGGCTTCCTCAAGGTTTATGACGAAGGCCGCGATGACGAGGACGAAGAAGGCGGGCGTTTGCCACAGATCATGCAGGGCGAGCCGGCGGACAAGCGCAGCGTAGCCCCCGAACAGCACTTCACCCAACCCCCGCCGCGCTATACCGAGGCGACCTTGGTCAAGCGCATGGAAGAGCTTGGTATCGGCCGACCATCAACCTATGCGTCGGTTCTGTCCACGATCCAGGACCGTGAATATGTGCGAAAGGACAAGAACCGCCTGATCCCGGAAGACAAGGGCCGGTTGGTCACTGCCTTCCTGACCAATTATTTCCGCCGCTACGTTGAATACGATTTTACCGCCGATCTGGAAAACGAACTGGATGACGTTTCGGCCGGATCACGCGATTACAAGGATGTGCTGGAACGGTTTTGGCGCGATTTTTCGGCCGCGGTGGCGGAAACCGCCGATCTTCGGATTGGTGAAGTGCTTGAAAAAATTGATGACTTTCTGGCGCCGCACCTCTATCCCCTGCGCTCTGATGGGTCGGATCCACGCATCTGCCCGACCTGTGGCACGGGTCGGCTGCACCTTAAAACGGCACGGTCCGGCTCTGCCTTCATCGGCTGCAAGAACTATCCCGAATGTCGCTACACGCGTCCAATTTCGGGTGGCGAGAACGCAGGCTCCGCTGACGGACGGATTCTGGGAAATGACGAGAATGGCCTGCCAATATCGCTGCGTGCAGGGCGTTTTGGACCCTATGTTCAACGCGGCGAGGCGACTGAAGATCAACCCAAGCCCGACCGCGCCAGCCTGCCAAAAGGCTGGTTTGCCGACAGCCTGACGCTTGAACGGGCGCTGGATTTGTTGTCACTGCCACGCCTCGTCGGCCTTCACCCGGACGACAACCAACCGGTTGAGGCCGGGATCGGCCGCTATGGCCCCTTCATCAAACACAACACGACCTACGCCAATGTGGCTGATGTAGAGGAGGTCTTCACCATCGGCATGAACCGTGCGATGGAGGTGCTAGCGCAAAAGGCCAGCCGGGGACGCGGGGCAACGGCCCCGGCGGAGCCGATCAAATCCTTGGGCGACCATCCTGATGGTGGGGCCATGCAGGTCATGCCGGGGCGCTATGGCCCCTATATCAAGTGGGAAAAGATCAACGCGACCTTGCCGAAAGACATTGCGCCTGAAGATGTGACGCTAGATCAGGCGCTTGAACTCATCGCAGAAAAAGTCGCCAAATCGCCTGCCAAAAAGAAGGCAGCCGCAAAAAAGACCAAGCCAGCGGTGGCAAAAGCTGCAAAACCCACGGCAAAGAAGGCTGCGCCCAAGAAAGCCCCCGCGAGGAAAGCTGCAGCGAAAAAGGCTGCGGAATAGGGCTCAGTCGCCGCGCGGGTTGATCAGACGCCCCATCAAGGCACCGGCGCGCAGCACCCCGATGCGCGCGCCGTTTTCCACCACGGCGATTTCGTCCGCGCCGTCGCGCATTGCCGCCATGATGTCCTTGACCGGCGTTTCTGCTCCGACCGATTGCAATGCTGCTGTGTCGCCTGCAACCATCACATCGCGTGCGGTCAGAACCGACAAAGGGTTCATATGGGCCACGAACTCCTGCACATAGTCATTCACAGGATGCGCGATAATCTCGCGCGCTGTGCCGCATTGCACGATGCGCCCGCCTTCCATCAGGGCAATCCGGTTGCCGATCTTGAAGGCTTCATCCAGATCATGGCTGACAAATATGATGGTGCGTTGCAACTTCGCCTGGAGGTCCAGAAGTTCATCCTGCAACTTGGCGCGGATCAGCGGGTCCAAAGCTGAAAACGGCTCATCCATCAATAGGATCGGGGCTTCGGTGACAAAAGCGCGGGCCAGGCCGACGCGCTGCTGCATCCCGCCCGACAGATCGCCTACCTTTCGGTCGGCCCATTGGCTCAGGTTCACCAGCTCCAATTGCTTGTCCACCCGCCGCCGCCGGTCATCGGCTGACATACCCGCAAGTTCTAGCCCCAAGCCCACGTTTTCGCGCACCGTGCGCCAGGGCAGCAGGCCAAACTGCTGAAACACCATGGCAATGCGCGATAGCCGTAGCTTGCGCAGCGCTTCGGGCGCGGCCCGTGTGACCGACACCATGCCGCTGCCGTCATTGACCCGCACTTCGCCCCGCACCACCGGGTTCAGGGCGTTCACGCCGCGCAGAAGTGTGGACTTCCCCGACCCCGACAGCCCCATCAGAACAAGGATTTCGCCTTCGGCCACGGTCAGCGAACAATCATGCACCCCCAAAATCTGCCCGGTCCGGGTTTGCACCTCGGCGCGCGACAGGCCTTGGTCCATCAAGGGCAGGGCGCGCTCTGGGTGGTCTCCGAACACGATCGACACATTGTCGAATTCCACAGCCGTCATCGCTTCACCCGCAACATTCGGTCCAGCATGATGGCGACGACCACAATGATGAATCCCGACTCAAACCCAAGCGCCGAGTTGACGCTGTTCAGTGCCCGAACCACCGGCACGCCCAAACCGTTGGCCCCGACCAAAGCCGCGATCACCACCATGGACAGGGACAGCATGATGGTCTGGTTCAGCCCTGCCATGATCTGCGGCAGGGCATAGGGCAGTTCCACCTTCCACAGCCGCTGGCTTGGTGTCGCACCAAAGGCGGTCGCGGCCTCCAGCAATGCAGTGGGGGTCGAGCTTACCCCAAGATGCGTCAGGCGTATGGGTGCGGGCAGCACGAAGATCACCGTGGCAATCAGTCCCGGCACCATCCCCAGCCCGAAGAAAACGATGGCCGGTATCAAATAGACAAAGGTCGGAAGCGTTTGCATCAGGTCAAGCACGGGCGAAAGCGTCGCATAAAGGTTGGGCCGATGTGCTGTGGCTATGCCGATCGGAACCCCCACCCCTATGCACACCACGCAGGCCGACAGGATCAGCGTCAGGCTTTCCATGGTCGCGTTCCAATAACCTTGGTTCAAGATAAACAGGAACCCCAGCAACACACCCAGCGCCACAGTCCAGCGTCGCTGCAAGACATAGGTGAGCGCGACAAACGCAGCAACAACCACCATGGGATGCGGCGCGGTCAGGCCCCACAGGATCGCCCCGATCATCGCCTCCATCGCCGTCGAAATCGCGTCGAACAGCCCGCTCAGATGGGCGTTCATCCAGTCAAAAACTGCTTTCGCGCTGCGCCCGACGGGAATTTTGTAGCCAGTCAACCAGTCCATGCCCGCCGCGCCCATTCATCTGTTCACAAATATCCCACGGGGGTCCGGGGGTGTGAAACCCCCGGTCCTGCCCGCTGCGCCGATGCGCCGCTTATTGCACAGCCGCCGCGACAGCCGCCTTGGCATCGCCGCCGTCCTTGGTGGTGACGCCGTCTAGCCAGGCTTCCCAGGTCGCCGGATGTCCGGCCAGCCATGCTTTTGCTGCGGCAGTGGCGTCGGCCCCGTCGTTCAGGATCGCGCCCATGATCTCGTTTTCCATCGCCAGCGTGAAGGCCATGTTTTGCAACAGCTTACCGGTGTTAGGGCAATCGGTGACATAGTCCTTGCGGGTGTTGGTGAACACGGACCCTTCCGCCCCGAACCATTCTTCCCCGCCGGTCAAATAGGTCATCTGGATTGCGGCGTTCATCGGGTGCGGTTCCCAGCCCAGAAACACCACCGGTTTGCCTTGCGCATCCAGCCGCATGGCCTGCGACAGCATCCCCTGTTCGCTGCTTTCCACCAGTTCAAGGGCACCCATGCCGAAGTCATCCGCCTCGATGCGGTCAAGGATCAGGCGGTTGCCGTCATTGCCCGGCTCGATGCCATAGATCTTGCCCCCGAGCGCGTCCTTATGGGTGGCGATGTCGGCAAAGGTCTGGATCCCCAGCGCCGCCCCGGCCGGATTGGTGGCCAGAGTGTATTTCGTGCCTGTCAGGTTCTCGGCAATGATCTCGACCGTGCCCGCCTCGCGGTAGGCGGCAATGTCGCCTTCCATCGTCGGCATCCAGTTGCCCAGAAAGACGTCAATGTCGCCTTGTGCCAGACCGGTATAGGTGACCGGAACCGAAAGAAGCTTGGTTTCCGTTTGATATCCCAATGCTTCCACAACCAATGCCGCAGCGGCCGTGGTTGCGGTGATGTCGGTCCAACCGACATCGGAAAAGATCACCTTGTCGCAGCCAGCGGCAAAGCCGCTGCCGGAAAAGGCAAAGGTGACTGTGGTTGCCAGAAGGGCGGAACGAAGGGTCATGATAGCTCCCTGTTTTTTGTTGATTGACGAGTCAATAAACTTCACGCTTATTCGGTTTGGCAAGTTTTTTCGCAAGGTCACACCGAAATGCCGAAGCTTGGAATGGAGCCTATCCGAAAGGCGGCGCTGGTCAAAGCCACGATCACCGAGATCGGGCGGGTTGGGTCACTGGATGTGACGGTGTCGCAGATTGCCAAACGGGCGGGCATGTCGCCTGCGCTGGCACATCATTATTTTGGGTCGAAGGAAGACATGTTTCTGGCCGCCATGCGTCACGTCCTTACGCTTTATGGGGCCGAGGTTCGCGGCGCACTGGCCGCGGCACAAGGACCAGAGGCCCGGTTGCACGCGATTCTTTACGCCAGTTTCAGCCCCGGAAACTTCCGCCGCGAAGCGGTGGGGGCATGGCTGAACTTTTGGGTTCTGGCCCAAACCGTACCCGAAGCCCGGCGATTGCTTGCGATCTACCAACGGCGTTTGCGGTCAAACCTGGTGTCAAGCCTTCGGCCACTGGCAGGGGCAAAAGCGGCCGCGCTTGCCGATGGTCTGGGGGCCTTGATAGATGGCCTTTACTTGCGCGAAGTGCTGAAATCCGGCCCGCCCGATGGTCTGGCCGCGGTGGCAACGGCACTCAGCTATCTGAAGTCACAAATCTCTGGGGACGACGCATGAAAGCGCAGCCAATTTCCAGCCACTTCATAGACGGTGCCTATGTCGAGGATGCAACCGGTGCGGTGATCGAGGTGATCTACCCTGCCACAGGCGAGGTGATTGCCCGCCTGCACGAAGCCACACCTGCGCTGGTGGACCGTGCCGTGGCCAGCGCCGCCCGCGCGCAAACGCATTGGGCAGGGATGCGCCCGGTGGATCGTTCCCGCATTCTGCGCCGTGCATCCGACATGATCCGCGACCGCAGCGAGGAGTTGGCGCAACTGGAGACTCTGGATACCGGCAAGCCGATTCAGGAAACCCGGGTCGCGGATTGGCCGTCCGGTGCGGATGCAATCGAATATTTCGCGGGCCTTGCCCCGACAGTTACCGGCGAAACCATCCCCTTGGGCCGCGATTTTGTCTATACCATCCGCGAACCGCTTGGCGTCTGTGTCGGGATCGGTGCTTGGAATTATCCCAGCCAGATCGCCTGCTGGAAATCGGCCCCTGCTTTGGCATTGGGCAATGCGATGGTGTTCAAACCGTCCGATGTTACTCCGCTTGGCGCCTTGAAACTGGCCGAGATTTTTGTGGCGGCTGGCTTGCCTGCTGGTCTGTTCAATGTGGTTCAGGGTCGGGGTGGTGTCGGCGCGGCGCTGGTCACTGACCCACGCGTGGCGAAGGTGTCATTGACCGGGTCGGTTCCCACGGGCCGCAAGGTCTATGCCGCTGCCGCCGAAGGGGTGCGGCATGTCACGATGGAGTTGGGCGGCAAATCCCCGCTGATCGTGTTTGACGATGCCAGCCTTGAAGATGCCGTAGGGGCCGCCATGCTGGGCAACTTCTACTCGGCCGGGCAGGTGTGCAGCAACGGCACGCGGGTTTTCGTCCAAAAAGGCATCAAGGACGCATTTCTTGCCCGCCTGAAGGCGCGCACGCAAACCATCTGTCTGGGCGACCCCAGGGACGATGCGACCCAGATGGGGCCATTGGTCAGCGCCACGCAGCGTGACAAGGTTCTGGCCTATATTGATACGGCCAAATCTGAGGGCGCGCGTCTGATCACGGGGGGGGCACCGGCCAGTCCGAATACCGGCTATTATGTCCAACCCACGGTTTTTGCCGATGTCACAGACGACATGACCATCGCCCGCGAAGAGGTGTTCGGTCCGGTCATGGCGGTGCTTGATTTCACCGACGAAGCCGAGGTCATCGCGCGCGCCAACGCCACCGAATTCGGGCTGGCTGCCGGCGTGTTTACAGCGGATCTGACGCGCGGGCATCGTGTGATCGCGCAATTGCAGGCCGGAACCTGCTGGATCAACGCCTATAACCTGACCCCGGTGGAAGCGCCCTTTGGCGGTGTGAAGGCTTCGGGTGTCGGGCGCGAAAACGGCCATGCGGCGGTGGCACACTACACGCAGGTCAAGTCGGTTTACGTCGGTATGGGGCCGGTGGACGCGCCCTACTAGGGCGATTTTCACTGAAAAAGCAAGCGAAGTCAAAAGATGCATGCAGACTATGTGATTATCGGGGCAGGGTCTGCCGGATGCGCCATGGCGTATCGGTTGGCCGAGGCCGGTCGGCGGGTCACGGTGATCGAGGCCGGTGGGTCAGATGCCGGCCCGTTCATTCAGATGCCGGCTGCGCTGTCGTATCCGATGAACATGGGGATTTATGACTGGCGTCTGCAATCCGAACCTGAACCGCATCTCGGCGGTCGCCGGCTTGCCACTCCGCGGGGCAAAGTGATTGGTGGGTCGAGCAGCATCAATGGCATGGTCTATGTTCGCGGCCATGCCCGTGACTTCGACACCTGGGCCGAGATGGGGGCAGATGGCTGGGGCTATGCTGATGTGTTGCCGTATTTTCGGCGGATGGAATCTTCGCACGGGGGATCTGGGGCCGACTATCGCGGCACGGACGGACCGTTGCACATCACCCGTGGCCCGCGCACCAACCCATTGTTCAACGCCTTCATAGCCGCAGGGGAACAGGCGGGTTATCCGGTTACGCAAGACTATAACGGCGCGCAACAGGAAGGCTTTGGCCCGATGGAGGCCACAATCTGGAAGGGTCGGCGCTGGTCTGCGGCCAATGCCTATCTGAAACCGGCCATGGCAGGTGGCAACGTCCACCTTTTGCGCGGCAACGCCCGGCGTGTGGTGATCGAAGAGGGGCGTGCCACCGGGGTCGAGGTCGATCAGGGCGGCGATCCTTTCGTGGTACGGGCCGGGCGCGAGGTGATCATCGCAGCCTCATCGCTCAACAGTCCGAAACTGCTGATGTTGTCCGGGGTCGGCCCGGCAGCGGAACTGGCCCGGCATGGCATCCCTCTGGTGGCAGACCGCCCCGGTGTTGGGGCCAATCTTCAGGATCATCTGGAGATCTATTTCCAGTTCGCGGCCGCCCAGCCGGTGACGCTGTACAAATACTGGAACCTGTGGGGAAAGGCGATGATCGGGGCTCAGTGGCTGTTCACGGGCAAGGGCCTTGGGGCCTCCAACCAGTTCGAGGCCTGTGCTTTCATCCGGTCAGGCGTCGGGATCGACTATCCCGACATTCAATATCACTTCCTGCCCATCGCGGTGCGTTATGACGGTCGGGCTGCTGCAGGCGGGCATGGGTTTCAGGCCCATGTTGGCCCGATGCGGTCAAAATCGCGTGGGTCGGTCACGTTGCGGTCTGCCGATCCGAAGGATAGCCCTGTCATCCGGTTCAATTATATGTCGCATCCCGACGACTGGACCGAGTTCCGTACTGCCATCCGTCTGACGCGTGAGGTTTTTGCCCAGCCCGCCATGGTGCCCTATGTGAAAAGCGAAATCCAACCGGGTTTGGACGTGCAGACGGATGACGAGATTGACGCCTTCCTGCGCGAGCATGTCGAGTCGGCCTATCATCCCTGCGGCACCGCGCGGATGGGGCGGCGCAACAATCCGATGGCGGTGGTGGACCCGGAGTGCCGGGTGATTGGCATAGATGGGTTGCGGCTTGCCGACAGTTCGGTATTCCCGCAGGTGACGAACGGCAATCTGAATGCGCCGTCAATCATGGTGGGGGAAAAGGCGGCCGACCACATCCTTGGCCGCGCGCCACTGGCCCCAATGAACCGTGGGCCGTGGATCAACCCTAACTGGCGGACAGCGCAGCGATAGTCGGGTTTGGTGGGCATGGGTAACCGAAATTAACCATTCGTTAACTTTTGCCCTTGTGACGCGGGCCGAATCCTCCGATTCCTGGCGGCATGTTAACTTTTCGTTCTCTTCTCGTTCTAGCTGCGCTGCTGCTGGCGGCCCCCGTTTCCATCGCGCTGACCCGCGACGGATCGGTGCGGGTGATCGATGGGGATACGCTGGAATGGCAGGGGCATCGCGTGCGCTTGTTCGGCATCGACGCCCCGGAAAAGCGCCAGAGCTGCGACCGAAATGGCCAAAGCTGGGACTGCGGTGCGTGGTCCGCCACCATGCTGTTTCGTGCGGTTCAAGCGGGCGCGGTCACGTGCATCAAGGAAAGCATGCACCGGGACCGGATCGTGGCGACATGCACCGCAGCGGGACAAGATCTGTCACTTCTTCAAATCCAAGCCGGTGCGGCACACGCCTATCGCCGCTATTCGGATTGGTATGTTTCCGCGGAACAAGCCGCAAGGGCGGGGGGCGTTGGCATATGGGCCGGGCACATGGTCACGCCGGAAACATTCCGTCACGCCGGCACGGTCAAAGGACAAATCGCGCCGCCTGGCTGTCTGATAAAGGGCAACATCAATGGCTCAAACCGGATCTACCATCGCCCCGGCCAGCGGGACTATGCGGCCACACGGATTGATCCTTCCAAAGGCGAGGCGTGGTTTTGCAGCCAAAGTGATGCCAAGGCGGCAGGTTTTCGTCCGGCACGGCGGTAGTTTGATCCGGGTCAAGGCAGAGCCGACAAATAGACCCTATCCTTGCAAGGCAATCGAAATAGGAGACGCAGATGTCCAACACACCGCACGATCTGGCCGAAGAATTTCCCGGTCAGGCCGACCAAATCCATGCGTTGAAACTGGCTGATGCGCATTTTGCCAAGTTGCTGGAGCAATACAATGAGGTAAACCGGGCCGTGCATCGTGCTGAAACCCGTGTCGACGTGATGTCAGACGAGGCCGAGACGGCGCTGCGGCGTCAACGCGCGCACCTGAAGGATCATATTTCGCACCATCTGGCGCACGGTGTCAGCCACTGAGCCTTCATGCGGCCAGCGTATTATGCCGAGGGCCAAACGCCAATGAGGCCCCCGTGCATCCAGACGTGCGCACGGGGTTTGGACAAACGGAAACAGCCCTGTGCTCAAGGTGCGATTTCATAGGGCAGGACATCGCGACGATCAGGGTTCACCCGTAGCCGCCTTTCCAGTGGCGGCACCGACCGTTGATGGCAGTCTGGGCGCTCGCAGATCCGGCACGATATGCCGATGGGTTCAAAGCGGCCTTTCAGATCAAGCCCATCGGAATAGACCAAAGCCGCAGCATGCTGCACTTCGCACCCCAGACCAATCGCATAGCGCCGGGTCGGGGCGTGGAAGGATCCGCCGGGTTTAGACACATCGCGCGACAGACAAAGATAGCGCACGCCGTCCGGTGTTTCCGCCAACTGCCGCAGAAAGCGCCCCGGCGTTTCAAAGGCCCGGTGCACGTTCCACAACGGGCAGGCGCCACCGAAGCGGGCGAATTGCAACCGGGTGGCAGAGTGGCGCTTGGTGATGGTGCCTGCCTGATCGACCCGCACAAAGAAGAACGGTATCCCCTTTGCCCCCGGCCTTTGCAGGGTTGATAGCCGGTGTGCGACCTGTTCAATGCTGGCGCCAAACATGTCCGAAAGCCGTTCCAGATCGTGGCGGGTGCTGCTCGCTGCTTCCATGAACGCGCGATAGGGCAGCAAGGCCGCACCGGCAAAGTAATTGGCCAACCCGATTTTGGCGATCTCGCGCGCTTCGGACGTGTGGAAGCGGGCAAGGTCTAGCGTCGCCTCCAGCAATTCATTTTGCGCGATCAGGGCGAGCTGATGTAGCAGCTGAAACCGTTGCGTTGGACCGGCCGCCCGCGCGGACACGTCCAGCCGCTTTGCCGCAGGATCATAGCGGCGCATGGCCGAGGAATCGGTGAAATGCAGGCTGATCCCGCGTCGTTCCAATGCGTCGCTGGCCGACAGCATCACATCGCGCGGGCCCTGAGCCGAAGCGCCGAAATGTTCGGCTGCGCGGTCGACCGCATCAATGTAATTGTCGCAATAGTGAAAGAAATCACGCACTTCTTCCCAAGGACTGGGTCGCAATGCTGCATCTTCACGCCCCAGGGCTTCGTCCAGCGAGGCCAGCCGTTCATGCGTTTGACGATAGGCCCGGTGCAGGTCCAGAAAGGCTCGGGCAAGGGCAGGGGCGTTTGAAGCCGCTAGCCGCAGGTCAGCCAAAGGAGGTGCAGCGGCGCCAAATACAGGGTCGGCAAGGGCCTCTTTCATATCGCTGACCAACCGTTCGCTTTCTCCCACGGTCAGTTCGGTGACATCCAGCCCGAATTCCTGTGCCAAGGCCAGAACCACCCCGGCCGACACCGGGCGGTGGTTGTTTTCCATTTGGTTCAGATAGGGGAGCGACACTGAAAGCTTGTCAGCAAAGACCTTTTGCGTCAGCCCAAGGCGGGTTCGCATTTCGCGCAGTTTCGCCCCTGCATAAAGCTTCTGAGTGGCCATCCAGTCCCCCATTTTGCAAAGCCACTATGGTCTTTGCAAAATCTCCGTCAAGGGCGCAGACCCAAAACCCGTGCCCGACGAAGCACCCACAGGATGGACAGCAGCGACCCAAGTGCCGACGCGAGCATCAACAGCACCAAAGGAGTTTCGGTGGCGTCCGGCCCCAAAAGAGCGCCGGCCAAAGCCGCCAGTGCCGCGCCGCCGCCGATCATGATCGCGCCGCCAAGCCCAGATGCGGTGCCCGCCAGTTCTGGCTTGATCGACAACATGCCGGCGTTCGCGTTGGGCAGCGTCATGCCATTGCCAAAACCCACAAAGGTGGTGAAGCCAAAGAAGACAAAGGCTGAATGGACGCCGGCCAGTGTCAGCAGGGCCAAGGTTCCCAGTCCGGCCACTGTGATAAGGGTTCCGAAGAAGACCATCCGGTTCAATCCCACACGCACCGAAAATCGCCCTGCGACGAAATTTCCGGCCGCATAGCCAACAGCTGTCAATGCGAACAAAGCCCCGATACCCGAGGCCGAGAGGTTGAAGACTTCGGTGCCAACATAGGGTGCGCCCCCGAGATAGGCAAAGAACGATCCGGAGGCGAAGGCCGCGCAGAGCGCATAGCCCCAAAACCGCTGCGATCGCAGAAGTTGCGGGTATTGACGCACTTGGTCGCCCAAAGTCACCGGCCGGATCGTTGCCGTCTCACCCAGATCGGCCCATGTCAACCAAAGCGTCACAAGGCCAAGAACCAACAGCAGACCAAAGTTCGCCTGCCATCCGATTGCTTCTTCCAGAACGCCGCCAATGACAGGACCAATCATGGGCACAATGCTCATGCCCATCGTGACATAGCCAATCATGCTGGCAGCTTCTGCATCGGGCACCATGTCGCGGACCACGGCCCGGCTCAGCACCATACCCGCCGCAATCACCGCTTGCGCCATACGGAACACAAGAAATGCCGTTGCTGTGGGGGCCAGAAGGGTGCCCACCGTCGCGATCAGGAACAGCACCAGCGACCAAAGCAGAACCTTACGCCGTCCGTACCGGTCAGAGATCGGGCCAATCAGGATTTGCAGCACCGCCGACAAGGCCAGATACAATGCGATGGACAGTTGCATCAGCGCATAAGGCACATCGAACCAGGCCGCCATTCCCGGCAGCGAAGGCAAAAAAATGTTCATGGTCAGGGCGGAAAGCCCGGCTAGCAGGATCAGCGTCGCAATATGCGGCGGTGTCCGGCGGTCAAGAAAAATACTGTCAGCCATCGGTGGTAGCTATGCCCGTGCGCTGCCTATGTCCACGCCGTTCGGGCAGGGCCGTCTGTGCGCCTATGCCCATTTGTGGAATATGAAGAACGCCCCCAGACCGATGAATGCAAAGCCAACCCCGTGGTTCCACGACAGCGGTTCTTTCAAGTAGAATACGGAAAAAACGGCGAAAACCGAAAGCGTGATGACCTCTTGTATGGTCTTGAGTTCAGCCGCGCTGAAATGCCCGTGGCCGATCCGGTTGGCTGGAACCTGAAGGACGTATTCGAAAAAGGCGATTCCCCAACTGATCAGGATCACCGCGATCAATGAGGTTTCCTTGAACTTGAGGTGCCCATACCAGGCAAACGTCATGAAAATGTTCGATGCCAAAAGCAGGCCGATCGTTGTGACGGGAACGGAAAAGGACATGACCGTGACGTACATTCTGCTTGGGATGACTCGTTGTGGTATAGCGTTAGCCATTTGTAAGAAAAAGGCTGATTTTCCGTTAGATAGTTTTCAATTTTGCACTTTGCTTTTTGATAACAATCAAAGATATGCAAATATTCCCAAATCTGCTTTTCTGCGGGGAGTTCCGCACCTATGGTGCCGCAATCTCAGGGGGGAGGCTCTGCCATGACGGACATTTTGGCCCAGTTGGAAGGTCGTCGTGAAACGGCCCGTCAGGGTGGCGGGCAGCGCCGGATAGAGGCGCAGCATTCCAAGGGCAAGTTGACGGCACGCGAACGGATCGACCTTTTGCTCGATGAAGGCAGCTTCGAGGAATTCGATATGTTTGTCGCCCATCGCTGCACCGATTTCGGGATGGAGCAAGACCGCCCCGCAGGCGATGGTGTCGTGACCGGTTGGGGCACGGTCAACGGCCGGATGGTCTATGTGTTCTCTCAAGACTTCACTGTGTTCGGCGGATCTCTCTCAGAGACGCATGCGCAGAAAATCTGCAAGATCATGGATATGGCGATCCAGAACGGGGCCCCGGTGATCGGCATCAACGATTCAGGTGGCGCGCGCATTCAGGAAGGTGTGGCCAGTCTTGCTGGCTATGCCGAAGTATTTCAGCGTAACATCATGGCCTCTGGTGTGGTGCCGCAAATCAGCCTGATTATGGGCCCTTGCGCCGGCGGGGCGGTCTATTCGCCCGCGATGACCGACTTCATCTTCATGGTGAAGGATAGCAGCTATATGTTCGTGACCGGCCCTGATGTGGTGAAAACTGTCACGAACGAGGTGGTGACCGCCGAGGAACTGGGTGGCGCCTCCACCCACACCAAGAAATCATCCGTGGCAGATGGGGCCTTTGAAAATGACGTCGAGGCTTTGGCCGAAACCCGGCGCCTGATCGACTTCTTGCCACTGAATAACCGCGAAAAGGCACCGGTGCGCCCGTTCTTTGACGATCCGGCCCGTGTCGAGAAAAGCCTTGATACGCTGATCCCAGACAATCCGAACCAGCCTTATGATATGAAAGAACTGATCACCAAAATCGCGGACGAGGGTGATTTTTTCGAGATCCAGCGTGACTTTGCCGCCAACATCATCACCGGCTTTATCCGACTGGAAGGCCAGTCGGTGGGCGTGGTCGCGAACCAGCCGACCGTCCTGGCCGGGTGTCTGGACATCGACAGCAGCCGCAAAGCCGCACGGTTTGTGCGATTCTGTGACGCGTTCGAAATTCCAATCCTCACCCTTGTCGATGTGCCTGGCTTTCTGCCCGGGACAAGCCAGGAATATGGTGGCGTGATCAAGCACGGCGCGAAACTGTTGTTTGCCTATGGCGAAGCCACGGTGCCGAAAGTCACCGTCATTGCCCGCAAAGCCTATGGGGGCGCGTATGACGTGATGGCGTCCAAACACTTGCGCGGTGATTTCAACTACGCCTGGCCGACAGCCGAAATCGCGGTGATGGGGGCCAAAGGTGCGGTCGAGATTCTGTACCGCAGCGAACTGGGCGACAAGGACAAGATCGCTGCGCGGGTGAAGGACTATGAGATGCGTTTTGCCAACCCGTTTGTCGCCGCTGAAAAGGGCTTTATCGACGAAGTGATCATGCCATCGTCCACCCGTCGCCGCATTTGTCGTGCATTTGCGTCGTTGCGCACGAAGAAGTTGGCGAACCCGTGGAAAAAGCACGATAACATCCCTCTCTGAACGGAACAGGAGAGTGAGGGTGCAACAATGGCTGGCCAAACCGGGGCGGATAGGGGTGGGATATGACCGACCTTGTACCTGCGCTAGACGACGGCGCGCGGATCCCGCAGGGAAACGATGCAGAGATTGCCGTGCCCTCCGGGCAGCTGGTCTATCTGCAAGACGTAATCTGGAACGCGCCGGGACCAGAAGGGTTGACGCTGCGCTTTCGCTTTATTGCGCCACAGATCGCGCGCGACGGTGGCACGGTGGGCTACGAGGCAGCGGTCGAAGATATGATGCACCTGTGCCAGACCTATGCCCTGCCTCGTCTGGCCGACTTTGGGCCGCAGCCATCACAGGTCATCATTTCGCTGTCGGATATTCCCGTTCTGTTTGGCGACGCGGCCCCC
The DNA here is from genome assembly GCA_046294955.1 of Paracoccaceae bacterium. Lineage (GTDB taxonomy): Bacteria > Pseudomonadota > Alphaproteobacteria > Rhodobacterales > Rhodobacteraceae > Pseudotabrizicola. The sequence continues at coordinate 20,694 of JBKBOF010000006.1, read as the reverse complement.
GAGGCGACACAGTTTTTCGAAGCATTCAGCTATCAGGATGGCATCTGCATATGGGAAATCTACTGATGCGTCCACAGCATGTGGTGTGTAACGCGCCTGCGCCCAAGCAGGTTGATGTAGCAGAGTCACAGGCAGCAAACTTGGGATTGCGGCCATGTCAAACGCTTGCGCGATCGGCTACACTTCGGTCAGGTCGAACCCAAGCGGCCTATGCCTCGCATGAAGGGTGTGCTATCGGACGTTCCGAAGCAACCTTCCAAGAATATAGGAGTAGAGGATGTCGAAGAGCACGAAAACCCTGCTGGCCCTGTGTACGGTCGCCTTTGTGGCCGCCTGCGCACCCAAGCAATCTGAAGTCGTTTATGTGGACCAGCCGGTTTCGACCGAGCCGACCTACACCGGCAAATACAAGTAATCCATTTGGGCGGGCATCAGGCCATGGCCTGCCGCCCGCCCACCCCTTCAGTGCCCTGACGGATATGGCGGGCGCGTCATGCTGAAGCATCGCGGTTTCCCTGGCCGCCTTCCCGGCACCGATTTTCAATTCACCATTCGCCGCGCGAACAAGAAAGATGGGCCCGCAAAGCTTATCAAGCGGGAACGCTATCGCGATCGCAAGCCGGCCGACCGCAAGGCCGATGCAGGCTTCATGGCGGCGCTCTGGCAGTGCTTTGGCGAAGAACCGTTTGAGCGTGGCAATCTGGATGCTGGACGTTTGTCGTGGCTGTTCGGCCGCGAGGTCATTGCCGCCGAAGACCCGTTCGATACCGAAAGCTATGAAGCCCTTTTGCGGATTGATGTGAAAAAGGCTCAGGTATCCTTCCCCGAGATCTTTGCGGAAGGCGCCGAGCAAATGGTCTGGGACGACGAAGATGATTGGGGCGACGACTGATGCGCGCCCTTCCGCCGAACCCCGTGCCGTTTTGGCAAGGCCTTGCGCATGGCGCGGGTGACAGCGGAATAGCGTTTGATTTCAACGTCCACAGCCGACATCCTTGTGGCTATCCGGGTCGGATCCCTCATCTTCGATCCGGAGTCCACACACGTTACCTTTCCCCAGTCTGGCGGTCCGGTCCCTTTGGGGCCGGGCCGTCCCTTTGCGGATGGCGGTCCTTCGCCGACGGGTCGGAGCGCACAAAATTTCGCTTTTCCACAGCCATGGATCGGATAGACTCATGTTCAATAATAACCCTGATACGAGGCAGTCTAACATGGTCACGAAACACTTCCTGCTTGCAGCGATTCTTGCAACGTCGCTGGCCGGCTGCATGGCAACCCCGCAAGAGCGTGGTCTTGCCGGTGCGGTCGTCGGCGCAGCAATCGCTGATGCCACCGATTCTAACATGGTCGCCGGTGCTGCCCTTGGCGGTCTGGCCGGTGCTGCGTCTTGCGGCGTTCCAGGCCTGCCGCCGTGCAATTCGCGCTACTGATCTGATCCGACGCGCCTCGGCGCGCGACAATACCACCAGTCAAAGGCCATCCGGGGCAACCCCCCGGATGGCCTTTGCGCATTTGCCGCCCCGGCCCGGGCGGGTTGAAGGGAGAGAGCCGTGTTCAAGAAGATCCTGATCGCCAACCGGGGGGAAATTGCCTGCCGGGTCATCAAATCCGCAAAGAAGATGGGCATCAAAACCGTCGCCGTTTATTCCGACGCGGATCGCAACGCATTGCACGTCAGCATGGCCGACGAGGCCGTGCATATCGGCCCGTCGCCCGCCAACCAGTCCTATATCGTGATCGACAAGATCATGGATGCCATCCGTCAGACCGGGGCTGAAGCCGTGCATCCCGGTTATGGTTTTTTGTCCGAGAACATGAACTTTGCCGCCGCTCTGGAGCGTGAGGGCGTTGTTTTTATCGGCCCTCCTTCGCCGGCGATCGAAGCGATGGGCGACAAGATCACGTCAAAAAAACTGGCGATGGAGGCCGGGGTTTCCACCGTTCCTGGCTATATGGGCCTGATTGCGGACGGCGATGAAGCGATCAAGATTTCGGGTCAGATCGGCTATCCGGTGATGATCAAGGCAAGTGCCGGGGGTGGCGGCAAGGGCATGCGGATCGCGTGGTCAGAGTCAGAAGTGCGCGAAGGGTTCCAGTCGTCGAAGAACGAGGCCGCCAGCAGTTTTGGCGACGACCGCATCTTCATCGAGAAATTCGTGACCCAACCGCGCCACATCGAAATTCAGGTGCTGGCAGATAAACATGGCAACACGGTCTATCTGCACGAACGCGAATGTTCGATCCAACGCCGGAACCAGAAGGTGATCGAAGAAGCGCCGTCACCATTTCTTGACGCGGCCACCCGAATGGCGATGGGCGAGCAAGCCTGCGCCTTGGCCCGCGCGGTTGGCTACACCTCGGCCGGGACGGTGGAATTCATCGTCGATGGCAATCGCAACTTCTATTTCCTTGAAATGAACACCCGGCTTCAGGTCGAACATCCGGTGACCGAACTGATCACCGGTGTCGATCTGGTGGAACAGATGATCCGTGTCGCAGCGGGAGAGCCTTTGCCCTTCAAACAATCCGACCTGAAGATCCATGGTTGGGCAATGGAAAGCCGTCTGTATGCCGAAGACCCGTATCGCAATTTCCTACCCTCTATCGGACGACTGACCCGCTACCGCCCGCCGGTTGAGGGCAAGACCGACGGCGGTATCGTGCGCAACGACACAGGCGTCTATGAAGGCGGCGAGATCAGCATGTTCTATGATCCGATGATCGCCAAACTGTGCACTTGGGGCCCGACCCGCGCCGATGCCATCGAAGAAATGCGGCTGGCCTTGGACACGTTCGAGGTGGAAGGAATTGGTCACAACCTGCCGTTCTGTTCGGCCGTGATGGAACACCCGCGCTTTATCTCGGGCAATATCACCACCGCCTTCATCGCCGAAGAATTTCCCGATGGCTTTCAAGGTGTGACCCTCGATGAAAAAACCCTGCGTCGGGTGGCTGCGGCCGCGGCGGCCATGAACCGTGTGGCCGAGATCCGCCGTACCCGTATTTCAGGCACGATGGACAATCACCAGCGCCGGGTGGGTGACGACTGGGTTGTCAAGTTGCAAGGCATCCCGCATGCTGTGACCATCAACGCCGACAAGTCAGGCTCGACCGTGACTTTTGCCGACGGGGACAGCTTCCGGGTGGAGTCGGATTGGACCCCCGGAGACAGTCTTGCGCGTCTGGTCGTCGATGGCACGCCATTGGTGCTGAAGGTTGGCAAGATCCCGATGGGCTTTCGCCTGCGGGTGCGCGGCGCTGACCTGAAGGTGCTGGTGCAAAGCCCGAGGCAGGCTGAATTGCACGAGCTGATGCCGGAAAAGCTGCCGCCCGATACTTCGAAATTCCTGCTGTGTCCGATGCCTGGTCTGGTCGTCAAGATCAACGTGGCTGAGGGCGAGGAGGTTCAGGAAGGTCAGGCGCTTGCTACCGTGGAAGCCATGAAGATGGAGAACATCCTCAAGGCGGAACGCAGAGGCGTGGTCAAGAAGATCGCCGCCAGCGCCGGGGCCAGCCTGAAGGTCGATGAAGTCATCATGGAGTTCGAGTGATGCCTGCCGGAGCGCAGCCCAAACCGGGCCTACCGTCCCGCCGGATTGCGCTCCAGCATTTCCTGCCGCCGCAGCGGGAACTTGTCGATCGCCGCGACGATCTCACGCACTTCCCACGGCAAGGGTTTGCGGATCACCGGTTTCAGATCCTTGTCCATCAGCACAAGGCTGAACCCGCGCGGACGCAGAGTCATCCGCCATTCCGTTTTGGCGGTGGGATCCGTGTCGGTGACAAGGATTACATCTCGCAATTCCAAAGCGGGCAGGTCGCGGGCCAAAAGCTCCATCTGGCGGATGAAATTGGGGTCGGCCGGGCTGTCGGCAAAAACCACCACCGGGCGTTGCAGATACAACTGGTCGGCAAAGACCACCTCGGCCGCAGTGTGCGGGCCATAGGTTTCAACCTGAATTGACGGATCGATCGCCTCCGCACCCTGTGCGGCGGCAACGAATGGCAGCAATGCTGCAAGACCAAGAATGTAAAGCGGTTTCATACGGTTCCCCATGATCTGAACATAGGGCGGCCGGGACAGAAACCCAAGGGTAGATGACGGAGAATAGAGATGACCGACGCGCTGCAAAAATGGGCCGCCCTTGCAAGCAAGGAGTTGAAGGGTGCTGATCCCGAAGGCCTGACATGGCAAACGCTGGAAGGCATCGCCGTGAAGCCGCTTTATACGGCCGACGACACTGCCAACCTGCCCCATATGGGCAGCATGCCGGGGCTGGCACCGTTCACCCGTGGGGTAAAGGCCACAATGTATGCGGGGCGTCCATGGACCATCCGGCAATATGCCGGTTTTTCCACCGCCGAGGAATCCAATGCTTTTTACCGCAAAGCACTTGCCGCCGGTCAACAGGGCGTGTCGGTGGCGTTCGACCTTGCCACCCACCGCGGCTATGACAGTGATCACCCGCGCGTTGTGGGGGACGTTGGCAAAGCGGGCGTCGCCATAGACTCGGTCGAGGATATGAAGATCCTGTTCAACGGGATTCCATTAGAAAAAGTTAGCGTTTCCATGACGATGAACGGGGCTGTGATCCCAATTCTGGCCAGTTTCATCGTGACCGGCGAAGAGCAGGGTGTGGATCGCAGCCTGCTGTCCGGCACCATTCAGAACGACATTCTGAAGGAATTCATGGTCCGCAACACCTATATCTTTCCGCCCGAACCATCGATGCGGATCATCGCCGACATCATCGAATATACGTCGGCCGAGATGCCAAAGTTCAACTCGATCTCGATTTCCGGCTATCACATGCAAGAGGCCGGGGCCAATCTGGTGCAGGAATTGGCCTTCACGCTGGCCGATGGGCGTGAATATGTGCGCGCCGCAATCGAGCGTGGGATGGATGTCGATGCCTTTGCCGGACGCCTGTCGTTCTTCTTTGCCATCGGCATGAATTTCTTCATGGAGGCCGCGAAATTGCGTGCTGCGCGCTTGCTGTGGCACCGGATAATGTCGGAGTTCTACCCCAAGAAAACCGGATCGCTGATGCTGCGCACACATTGCCAGACCTCGGGCGTGTCGCTGCAAGAGGCCGACCCATACAACAACGTGATCCGCACCGCTTATGAGGCAATGTCGGCGGTGCTGGGTGGCACGCAAAGTCTGCACACCAACGCATTGGACGAAGCCATCGCCCTGCCGACCGAGTTTTCAGCGCGGATCGCCCGCAACACCCAGCTTATCTTGCAAGAAGAAACCGGCATCACCCATGTCGTCGATCCGCTGGCAGGCAGCTATTATGTGGAAAGCCTGACCCATCAGCTTGCGACCGAGGCGTGGAACCTGATGGAAGAAATCGAGGCGATGGGCGGTATGACCAAAGCGGTTGCCACCGGGATGCCAAAACTGCGCATCGAGGAATCTGCCGCCCGCCGTCAGGCCGCGATTGACCGGGGTGAAGATGTGATCGTTGGCGTGAACAAATATCGCAAGGACAAAGAAGACCCGATCGACATTCTGGATATCGACAACGTTGCAGTGCGTGAAAGCCAGATCGCGCGCCTGCATGCCACCCGAACCGCCCGTGATACCGCCGCGTGTGACGCAGCACTTGCCGAACTGACCCGCCGCGCGTCCGAGGGCGGTAACTTGCTGGAGGCCGCCGTGACTGCTGCCCGCGCCCGTGCGACCGTAGGAGAGATTTCAGACGCCATGGAAAAGGTCTTTGGTCGCCACCGCGCGGAAGTCAAAACCCTTGCCGGGGTTTACGGCGCTGCATACGAAGGCGACGCAGGGTTCGAAGCGATCCAGCGTGATGTAGAAGCCTTCGCCACCGAGGAAGGTCGTCGTCCCCGTATGCTGGTGGTGAAGATGGGTCAGGATGGCCATGACCGGGGGGCAAAGGTTATTGCCACCGCCTTTGCCGACATCGGCTTTGACGTGGACGTGGGCCCGCTGTTCCAGACCCCGGAAGAAGCCGCGCAGGACGCCGTTGACAATGACGTTCACGTCATCGGCATTTCCAGTCAGGCCGCAGGCCACAAGACGCTTGCGCCGAAACTGGTGCAGGCGCTTAAAGCCGCAGGCGCCGAAGACATTCTGGTGATCTGTGGCGGTGTGATCCCGCAACAGGACTATCAGTTTCTGTATGACCACGGGGTGAAGGCGATCTTTGGCCCGGGCACCAACATTCCGGCGGCTGCAAAGGATATCCTGACGCTGATCCGTCAAACCCGCCGCTAAAGACGCGCCCCGGTTGGGCGCTTTTGCGCCGGCCGGGGTCGATCACCGCTACAGTTCGATTTCGCCTTCGGGCTGTGGCAAGGGTTTGGGCACTTCCTTGCGGCGCGGGATCAGGATATCGCCATTGTCCAGAACGCGCGGCGCATCATAGTTGCGGATGTCGTCAATCAGCGCCATCAGATCCTTGAGCGCGGGCTCCATCTCGGTCAACGCCTTGCCCATTTCGTTCAGGGCAGGTTCCATTTCCCGCATCAGACCGCGAAACAGCAGCTTTGCGCCTTCTTCCATCAGGTCAAACCCCTTTTCCTCCTCGGTCTGAGGGGCGGGGAGGGTCTGGGCCTCGACGGGCAGGGCGCAGAGCAAGGCAAATGACAGAACGAATGATTTCATCGCCGAAGTATGCAGTGCCAATTCAACAAAGGCAATTCACGTCTCAGGTCAGGGTCAGGTCAAGCGTGACCGGGAAATGATCCGATGCTTGCAACAATGCCTCGTGCAGCTCCGGGGTATGCAGGCAGGGTGGATCGTTCCATGGATGCCAGATCCGCCATGCCGGTCGTGTGGCCGCCAGCCGCGGTGACACAAGAATGAAATCCAGCAGGGCCTCGAAATAGCGCTGTTGTGGGTTCAGCCAGAACCGCGCCGTCGTTGGCTGAAGATGCATGCGCCCCGCCTGCGCCATGGCGGCATGTGGGTCATACATGCGCGCCTCGGGTGGCACATCCAGACCCAGCACGATTTCCACACCGGAATGACCGAACAGCTTTTCGTATTCGTCCAGACCGGGGCCATCGTTGAAATCTCCCAGAACGATCAGATCGTCGCCCTTCGCAATGTGTCCATCAACCCGTGCCCGGATCCAGATACATTCGGCCAACTGCTTGCGGCGGTTCTCGATCGACAGCCGGTTGATTTCTTCCGGGGTTCGCGCACCGTGCGGGGCTTTCGATTTCACATGGACGCCGATCATCCGAAGCTTGTGGCCAAGGGTTGTCGTGATAGCAAGTTCGAGAGGCGGTTTTGAAAGTCGGACCAGATCGGGGGTAGCGTCAGCGTCCAGGTCATAGCGGAAGGTGCCATCAAACCGGGGCGCGTGGCGGCTGCCCTTCTTGCCGACAGGATCGCCTTTCGGATCATGTCGGGGTGTCAGGCGCAGCGGATCATACAGAAGGGTGATCTCCTGTTCGGTTTCCGACATGAAGCCGGTGATCGCGCGGTTCGTCCGCAGATCGAAGGTGCGGGCAAAGGCTTCGAGTGCCCGGACCGAGCTGCGCTTGCTGCCTGTATCGGGGGCCTCAACCACGAGGATGGCGTCGGCATTCATGGCGGTGAACACAATCCCCAAGGCACCCGCCTGTTCCGCACGGCTGACATGATACCGGGCTGACGGTTCTGCATCGGCCAAAAGGCGATCGTCGTCATCGAACAAGGCGTTGAACCATTCGACATTGTAGGTTGCAAAACGCAGCGTTTCCGGCTGTGCCATCAGGCGGCCCGGCGCCCGGAAATTTCGTCCCATGCTGCGTTGATGGCAATCAGCCGCCGTTCGGCAAGTTTCACCGCCTCTTCAGGGATGCCGCGCGCGATCATGGCGTCGGGGTGACTGTCCATGACGGCCTTGCGCCACGCCGCGCGGATGTCTTCCATAGCGGCGCCCGGATCGACCCCCAGAACATCATAGGGGTTGCGTGGCGCACCTTCGACAAAGCGCGCCCGCATCGTGCCATAACAGCGCGCGTCCAGCCCGAAAATTTTGGCCACCTCTTGCAGGAAGGCATCCTCGTCGGGGTGAAAATCGCCGTCGGCCATCGCAATGTGGAACAGCCCTTCCAGAAGGTCGATCAGCACATTGCGGTCATCTGCGCAAAGCGTCTGACCTTCGGGGCGGAACATCGCCGCGACTTTGCGGGCATAGGTATCAAACCCCGCCACATCCTGCCGTGCCAGATTGAACACGCGGGCGGCATTGGCGGCTTCACCTTCGGGAATGGCAAATATCTGGCGAAAGGCTGTCACTTCGTCGCGGGTCACTTGCCCGTCGGCCTTGGCCATCTTCGCCCCCAAAGCGATGACGGCAATCGTAAAGGCCACTGATTTTTCCGGCGTGGTCTGCACCCCGCGCAGACGGTCAAGCACTACAGATAGCCCTTCACCCGTGGTGAGGGCGGACAAGGCATCAGCAATACGGGTCCAGATCGACATAGGCGCAGGATAGCGTGCCCGGAGCCTATTGTCAGGAGAGGATTTTCTGCATCAGCACCAGATTCATCGAACGGCCGAATTTGTAGCCCACTTCCGGCATCATCCCCACTTGAACATAACCCATGGCAGCATGAAACCCAAGACCGGCGGAATTTTCGGCACTGACCCCCGCTACCACGACATGCGCGCCAGCCGCCTTTGCCTGCATCTCAACCCTGTACATCAACCGTGCGCCAATGCCGCGACTTCTGGCGTCGGGCGCAAGGTGGATGGTGTGTTCCATCGCATGCGCATAACCGATGCCACCGCGAAATTGATCATAGGTGGCAAAGCCTTGCACCCTGCCATCCGCTTCGGCTACCAGAAACGCGCGACCCGCTGCCTGACGCGCAGCAATCAGTTCCACCACCTCGGCCACCGGTTTTTCCGCAGCATTGAAGGTGACCGCGGTATCACGGATATAGTGGTTCCAGATGGTGGCGATGGCTGCGGCATCTCCTCCGGTCGCATCTCGGATCATTGGAGAATGCGCCGTCCGAAAGGTGTGTCGATCTCGGCCAGCAAGCCCGGTGCGCCCGGCACAATTTCCAGCCTTTGGTCGAAAAGACCGGCCAACGCCCGGCGCAGAAGGGATGTGTCGGGATGGGCGATCACCAAACGCACCAGCCGCGCGCCCGTGTCGGGTAGCCGCTGTACCGGATGCGGCCCTTGCCATTGGATCAGCGCCGGATAAGCGCCACCAAAGGGCAGGCGCCCATCCTCGGGCACCGCCATGCGCCAACGCAAATCGCCGCGCTGAAGTTCAACCGGTGTTCCGGTGCCGTTTGGCGCGCGCGCCACCTCCACGTCCAGATCGTCACAGGCAGCCACCCAGTTGGTCAGGCGCGGCGGTCCGGTAAACCGGTCCAGATCAAACCAGCGCGGCCAAGCCGGGGGCGGGGCGTCCGGGTCGGTCGCAATCACTTCCAGATACAGGTCGCCCAGCCGCAGCAACCGGTTGTGCGTGCCCATATGCGGATGCGTGCCGCCTGCAACCAAAGGCAGACCCAACACCGCCTCAACGTCCGCAGCACCTTCGTCAAGCGCGGTGCAAGACACCGCAAGGTGATCAAGTCGCATCGGTTTCATCTGGCATCAAGACGCGCCCCTTTGCTTTCAGCGCCAGCGTCAGCGACGCAAAGCGCGCCTGTGCAACTTCGCCAAACAGACCTTGCCCCAGATCGGTCAACGCTAGATCCAAAGTGCGTTTCTTCGGCTTCCAGACCAGTTGCCCAGCCTCGGCCGGATCGCCAGCCGCGAACATTGCGCCGAAGCGCATCGCCTTGCCCAGCACTTCGGCTTCCTGAATTTCATCGTCGGTCAACAGCCGGAACAACGGCTCCAACCGCGATCCGGAGCGGTTGTTCTTGTAGCGATGCAACAACGACAGGCCCAGGAACACCCGACCGGGATGGTCCAGCCCGCCGAGGTTGGCCCGCGTGGCATTGTCAAAACAGACATCTGCCCGGTAATCGGGGTGCGCACGCCATGTGGTATCGTGCAACAGGCACGCCGCCTTGATCAGGCGAAGCCGTTCCTTGGGGTGATCCTTGAACAGCGGCAGCAGGAATTCATACAGCTTTTTCCCGGTTCCCGGCAGACGGGCGCTGGTTTTTTCCGCCACCCGCGCCGCTTCGATCAGCGGGTCGCGCGCCCGCAGGCGTTCGGGCATCTGTTCATACAGCAGGCCTTCGCGGATCCCATAAGACGAGATGTCGATCTCGGACGGTTTGAACACCCGGATCACCTCGCGCAGCACCTCGCAGGCGAGTGGCACCAGTTCCATCCGTTCGACGCTGGTGCCGGTGCGACCGCGCAGCATCGCCAGATCAGCGCGTTCCAGCCAGTCGAGCGTGTCCAGCGCCGATTTTGTGGGCATCCGGTATTCGTGCAAAACGGTCAACGGATAGTTCCGCCGCTCCATGTCCAGACGGGCGATCACGCGCCAGCTGCCGCCCACAAGATAGAACCGTTCCCCTTCGGATTTGATCTGGTCCTGCGCAGAGTTCAGCACGCGTTGGATCAGGGCGCGGCGCTTGTCTGGCCCGCCCTGGATCTGTTGCATGCGGAAGGGGCCCAATTGCACCGACAGACGCTTGCCAACCTTGCCCCCCCCGAGGCGTGCCAGTTCCATCGAGTTGCCCCCGATGTCGCAAACAATGCCCTTGGCCTCGGGCCAGCCCAGAAGCACGCCTTGTGCTGACAGGCGGGCTTCCTCGTCGCCATCGATCACATGCAGGCGCAGCCCGGTTTCGGCCAGAACCTGTGCGGTGAATTCAGGTCCATCCTTTGCCTCACGCGTGGCGGCTGTGGCTACGACGGTCAACGGAGCGGCACCCATCCCCCCGGCCAACAGCGAAAAGCGCTTCAGCGCCGCAAGAGCCCGCTTCTTGCCTTCGGGATTCAGAAAGCCGGTGTCTCCCAGACCTTTGCCCAGGCCACAAAGGATTTTTTCATTGTAGAAATAGGCCGGACTGCGGGCTGCTCCGTCAAACACCACCATCCGGACCGAGTTCGACCCCACGTCCACCACGCCAACACGGCTCAGCGCCCGCATCGAAGGATCTTCAAAAAGTGACCGGCCAAAGGGGCCGAAATCCTCATCGCCCGCGTCATGCGCGGTGTGGTCGTCCACCTTGTGCATCTGTCCCCCAGTGCGCCGTTAGCCGGACCTTGGCCCAAGGTCTGGGGGCGCGTCAACCGTTCCGCCGTTGCAACGGTATTGTCACCCTAGTCCTTCAGGGACGCAAGCTTCGGCACATCTTTGTCGCCCGCCGTGCCCCGGCCGGACAACGACGGATTATCCATGAAAAACGTATGGCAAGCAAACAGCTTGCCGTCTTTCGGCTGCAATTCGCGTTCCGTCGTGCCATCGGCGTTCAGCACCCAGGATTGGGCTTCGTCGGCCAGATTTGCAGCCATGATCTGACTGACGATCTGCGCCTTGACGGTTTCGTTATGCACCTCGACCAACGTTTCAACGCGGCGTGTCAGGTTGCGACCCATCCAGTCGGCGCTGGAAAAGAACACCCTTGCCTGTTTGCTCGGCAGCCCGTGCCCCGACCCGAAGCAGACAATCCGGCTGTGTTCCAGAAACCGCCCGACGATTGACTTGACGCGAATATTCTCGCTCAACCCCTTGATACCGGGTCGCAATCCGCAAATTCCCCGCACGACAAGACTGATCTTCACCCCGGCCTGAGATGCGGCATACAAGGCGTCGATGACTTCGGATTCGATCAGGCTGTTCATCTTGGCCCAGATCTCGGCCGGCCGCCCGGCGCGGGCATGGTCTGCCTCTGTCTCGATCAGATCCAGAAGGCGCTGCTTCAGACTGATCGGAGAGATCGCAAGATTCTCCAACCCCTCGGGCTGCACATAACCCGAAAGATAGTTGAACACCTTTGTCGCATCGCGCCCCAAAGCCGCGTCGCAGGTGAAGAATGACAGATCGGTGTAGATCCGCGCCGTGATCGGGTGATAATTTCCGGTGCCATAATGGGTGTAGGTGACAAGATTTTCGCCTTCGCGCCGCACGACGGTGCTTATCTTGGCGTGCGTCTTGTAGTGGATGAACCCATACACAACATGCGCACCTGACCGTTCCAGCCTTCGGCTTTGCCGGATGTTTGCCGCCTCGTCGAAACGGGCTTTCAACTCGACCAGCGCCGTCACCGACTTACCGGCCTCTGCGGCCTCGCACAGCGCCGAGACCACAGGGCTGTCCCAACTGGTGCGATAGAGTGTCTGCTTGATTGCCAGAACGTTCGGATCGCGGGCCGCCTGTTCCAGAAAGCGGATCACCAGATCAAACGTCTCGTAGGGGTGGTGCAGAAGCATGTCTTTTTGCTTGATCGCCGCAAAAAGATCGCCTTCGTGGTCCTGCACCCTTTCGGGCACGCGCGGCGTGAATGGGGGCCACAGCAGGTCTGGCCGACTGGACAGGACCAACTCTTTCAGATCGGCAATCCCCAACAGACCCTTGACCTCGACCACCTCGGCTTCGGTCACGCCCAGTTCTTCCATGATCAGCGCACGCAATTCCACGGGCGCGCCGGCCGTCATCTTCAGACGGATCACCTCGCCGCGCCGCCGCCGCTTTAGTGCGGTTTCAAATTCGCGCACCAGATCTTCAGCCTCATCCTCGACCTCCAGATCGCTGTCGCGCAATACACGGAACGCGCAATGGCCCCGGTCGGTATAACCGGGGAACAGCATATTCAGATGCAACAGAAGCAATTCTTCCAGAGGCAGAAAGCGATGCACGCCGTCTTTTCCGGGAAGCGCGATAAATCGCGCAATCTGCTGTGGGATCGGCAACAGCGCCTTCAGCGTGCGATGGTCCGACAGGCGTTCAAGTTCCAGGGCAAGCGAAAACCCGGTGTTGGGAATGAACGGAAAGGGGTGCGCCGGATCAATCGCAAGCGGCGACAGAACCGGAAACACCTTGTGCAGGAAATGGTTTTCAAGGTGGCGCAGATCGGTGGCCGACAATTTGGACCGGGTCAGGATCGTGATCCCTTCGGTCTCCATCTCTTTTTTCAGCGCGTTCAGCACGGTCTGCTGCCGTTGCATCAGCGTGCGCGCATCGGCGTGGATCAGAACCAACTGTTCCGCCGGGGTGCGACCATCTTCGGAGAGCACCACGTTGCCATTGCGTACAAGTGCCCGCAGGCCCGCCACCCGGACTGTGAAAAATTCGTCAAGGTTGGTCGCGGAAATCGACAGGAACCGCAGCCGTTCCAACAGCGGGACCAAAGGGTTGGCTGCTTCGTCCAACACACGCCAGTTGAACGCCAACCAACTGAGTTCGCGGTTGAAAAATCGACGTGGCCCACTGACTTCGTCATCGGGCAGGGTGACCGGTGTCGGAAACGGGGACTTGAGAAAATCTGCCTGTGTCATGACCGTGGCTTATGCTGCGGAACTATTGCACTTTTACGACAGTGTTTCATTCCATATCGTCGCTGTCCAGCAGCCCTTTCGCCGTGGCCCGAGTGATCGGCTTGCGCTCGGCCAAAGCGCGGGCGTCCATTTCGGCCACCAAATCCCGTGCGGCAGAAATCGACCGTTCCATCCGTGCGACGAGCCAAGGGATAAGCGCCGGTGCCACCGTTGTCTGCCGGTCGGCAAAAAGTTTGACCAGAACAGCCGACAACAGTGCATCATCGGGCGCGTCCAGCCTTGCGATCGACGCCGCCTCGACCCGGCTTTTCAGATCGGGCAATTGCAGGCCCCAATCGCGCGCCGGTGTATTTGCCGTCATCAGCAAAGATCCGCGCTGCACCACCAGATTGTGCAGGTGAAACAGCGCCGCCTCGGCCAAAGGGTCGCCTGCAACGTCCTGCGCATCTTCAACGGCAACGGCCCCCGCGTCCGACAGGGTTGGCAAATTCGCCTGCGAAAGCGATGCGGCGGGCACAATCACCGCGCCGGCACTTTCGGCCCAAAGATGCGCGATGTGGGTTTTTCCTGCACCGGTCGGGCCAACCAGCAACAACTTGCCCCCCGGCCAGTCACGCCAGCCTTCGACAGCGGCCAGCGCATGGGCGTTGGCGGGCGAGACGAAAAAATCCTCGCGTCGAAAAGCCGCCTGCGCGGGCAGGTCAAAGGCCAGTTGACGGGTCACGCGGCATCCTCGTCCGATGCGCGCGTCTGCGCTTCGATCCCTTGGTAAAGCAGGCTTTGTTGATACTGGGTCATCGAAAACCGCGTCAGAACCCCAAGCGTCGCCGCGACGGGCACCGCAATCAGCATGCCACCGAAGCCGAACAAGGACCCAAAGACCGACAGCGCAAGCAACAACCAGACCGGATGCAGCCCGACCGACTTTCCGACCAGTTTCGGGGTCAGCACATTGCCTTCCATGAATTGTCCAAAGGCAAAGATCGCGACGATGATCCCGATCTCCAGCCAGTTGCCCCAGAACTGGAACAACGCAAGCCCGATTGCCAGAACGCCACCGATGATCGCGCCGACGTAGGGGATAAATGTCACCGCCCCGGCAATCGCCCCCACCACCAATCCGAATTGCAACCCTGCCAGCATCAGGGCAACGGAATAGTAGGTGCCGAGGATCAGGCAGACGGTCAATTGACCACGCACGAAGCCCGCAAGAACGGCATCGATTTCGGTGGCCAGACGGCGCACCGTGGCCACATGGTCGCGCGGGATCAGGGCGTCCACGCGGGCCACCATCCGGTCCCAATCCAGCAGCAGATAAAACGCAACCACCGGGACGACGACAAGAAAGACAATCGCCGAGATCACCGACAGCGCCGAGGTCAAGACGCCCTGCGCCAGATCGGCCCCTTTCGATTCAATGAAGGCTGCGATATCGGCCAGCGTCTTGCGCATGATACTGGTTTCGTCCGTCAGCGCCGGAAAACGGTCTGTCAAGAAAGACTGCAAATTGCGCGATATTTCGGGCGCGGATTTCACAAGGGCTGCAGTTTGCTGGATCAACGTTGGAATGACGGCCAGAACCAAAAGCACAAAGACCAGTATCATCACCAGTGTTATGGTGGCGGTCGCGGTTGTGCGGCTCAGGCCCAGACGCTGAAGCCGGTCGGCCACCGGATCCAGGAAATAGGCAATCGCTCCGCCGACAAGGAACGGTACCAGCACATTGCCCATCAGCCACATCAGCACGAGAAACACCGCCGCTGCAATGCCCCAGTATTTTGCTTGCTGCCCGATCGGAAGTGCCATGCCAATGCCCCTGAATTCCCCGCCCAAATATCGCCGTTGCTGGCGGGGCCTGCAAGGGGCTGGACAGCATCAGGGTGCAGGCGGCCCAGAGTTCTTGGGGCAGATGCGTGTCGCAGAGGCGGGCGTCGCCCCGCTTGCCTGACCCATGGCTTCCCGATAGGAACGGGAAAACCCTTTTGCCAAGAGGCCACACATGCGTCTGTCGCGCTATTTTCTGCCCGTCCTTAAGGAAAACCCGTCCGAGGCGCAGATCGTCTCGCACCGGTACATGTTGCGTGCAGGCATGATCAAACAACAGGCGGCGGGTATCTATTCCTGGCTGCCCCTTGGCTATCGCGTGTTGAAGCGGATCGAGCAGATCGTGCACGAAGAACAGGTGCGCGCAGGGCATATTCCGCTTTTAATGCCGACGCTGCAGCCAGCCGATTTGTGGCGTGAATCGGGGCGCTATGATGACTACGGGCAGGAAATGCTGCGGATCCGCGACCGGCATGAGCGCGACATGCTGTATGGGCCGACCAACGAGGAGATGATCACCGACATCTTCCGCGCCCATGTCGGCAGCTACAAGGACCTGCCGATGACGCTCTATCACATCCAGTGGAAGTTCCGCGACGAGGTGCGGCCAAGGTTTGGTGTGATGCGTGGGCGCGAATTCCTGATGAAGGATGGCTACAACTTCGACATCGACAAGGATGCAGCCCTGCATGCCTACAACCGCCACATGGTCAGCTATCTGCGCACCTATGAGCGCATGGGTCTGACAGCCATACCGATGCGCGCGGCCTCGGGTCCGATCGGTGGCGACAACACGCATGAGTTTCTGGTGCTGGCCAGCACCGGCGAGTCCGAGGTGTTCTACGATCACGCGGTAACAGAGCTGAAACTGGGCGACCGTCAGGTTGATTTTGACGATCGTGCGGAAGTCAAAGGTATCTGCAAAGAGTTCACCACGCTGTATGCACGAACCGATGAAACCCATGACGCCGCCCTGTTTGACCAGATCCCCGAAGATCGCCGCAAGGTTGGCCGGGGGATCGAGGTTGGTCAGATCTTCTACTTTGGCACCAAGTATTCCGAGGCGATGGGGGCTTTGGTGGTGAACGACAAGGGAGAGCGGGTGCCGGTCGAGATGGGTTCGCACGGCATCGGCGTCAGCCGGCTTCTGGGTGCGATCATCGAGGCAAGCCACGATGAGAAAGGCATCATCTGGCCGGAAGGTGTCACTCCTTTCCCTGTCGGAATCGTCAATCTGAAGCAGGGAGACAGTGCCACCGACGCAGCCTGTGACGGGCTTTACAAGGCACTTGCAGCCAAGGGGCTGGAAGCACTCTATGATGATCGCGACGAACGGGCGGGTGCAAAGTTTGCGACGATGGATCTGATCGGCCTGCCATGGCGCATCACCGTCGGCCCACGCGGACTGGCGAACGGGATTGTCGAACTGACCAGCCGGCGAACCGGCCAGTCGGAAGAGATGTCCAGCGCCGCAGCGGTGGATCGTATCGCGCAGATCTATGCGGCGCATCGCTGATCTGTTGGAACCGGGGGGCTGTCGGCCCCCCGGACCCCCCGAGGATATTTTTGAACAGATGAAGGGGATGGCAGATGGCAAGGGCACTGATCACATGGGGCGGTTGGGACGGGCACCAGCCGGATGTGGTTGCGGCCCTGCTGGCGGGTTGGCTGCGCGAGGCGGGGATGGACGTGCAGGTGACCGACAGCTTGGCATGTTTTGATGATCCTGCGGCATTGGTGGATCTGAGCCTGATAGTGCCCGTCTGGACCATGTCTGACATCAGTGCGGAACAGGCCCGGAATGTGGCCTCGGCCGTGGCCTCTGGTGTTGGGCTCGCCGGATGTCATGGCGGCATGTGCGATGCCTTTCGTGCCAATGTGACATGGCATTTCATGACCGGCGCGCAATGGGTGGCGCATCCGGGCAATGATGGTGTGCGCTATCGTGTCCGCATGGTCAGCGACGACCCGCTGGTCGCCGGGATCGAGGACTTCGAGGTCGAAACCGAGCAATACTATCTTCATTTCGATCCGGCCGTTAAGGTGCATGCCGTTTGCGATTTTCCGGTTGCGGACGGCTTTCATGCGCCCAACGGCCCGGTAGAAATGCCCATCGTTTTCACCAAGTACTGGGGACAGGGGCGCGTTTACCACAACGCGCTTGGCCATCAGGCCAAGGTCATCGATCATGGTCCGGCTGCGACGTTGCTGAAGCGTGGCCTATTGTGGGCCGTGCGCTGACGCAACGTCAGAACCGGCGGCGTATTGACGGAGTGTGGCGTTGCACAAACATAGGAACCCTATGCGCTGCTGCCGGAGTTGACGATGTCTTTGCCCGCTGACCACCCCCGTCTGAGGAAACGCCCGTTCACCTTGGGCGAGTTGGTGGCCGACGGCGTGGTTCATGCTCTGGCCATTCTGGCGGGGCTGATTGCCTTTTCGGCGTTGCTTTATCATGTTCTGGCGCAGGCAGCTTTTGGCCAGTTTGCGGCGCTGTCGGTCTATGCAGCGGGCTTCTTTTTGATGTTCGGCTTTTCGCTTGCCTATAACATGGTGCCGCCATCGGCGTTGAAATGGCTTTTGCGCCGGTTCGACCATTCCGCCATTTATATCATGATTGCAGGTACTTACACTGCCATCTTGGCTCAGGTCGATTTGGGTCCCATGGTATGGGTGCTTGGTGGAGTTGTCTGGTCCGGGGCGCTGTTGGGCGCTTTTGCCAAGCTGGCCCTGCCGGGACGGTATGACGGCGTGTCTCTGGTCGCTTACCTTGTGCTTGGAGCGATGATGCTGGTTGCCATCGGGCCGATGCGGGCAAGCCTTCCAGGGTCGGCTCTGTGGCTGTTGTTGGCGGGCGGCATCACCTATGTTCTTGGCGTAGGGTTCTACAAATGGCACCGTTTGCGGTTCCACAACGCGATCTGGCATTTGTGTGTTGCCGTCGCGGCGGCCCTGCAATTTGCCGGGATCGTGATCAGCGTCACTGCGTAGGGCGGGCGATGCCGCCGACTTGACCGGGGGTGGCTTGACGCCGCTGGCCGCAACCGACACTGTCCCGGCAAAAGACAGCAGAGCAGACATGGCCCAAACCGCCCCTTTTTCCCGCTTTGAACGGATGATCGCCTGGCGTTATCTGCGCGCCAAACGTGCCGAAGGCGGCGTAAGCGTCATGACGTGGATCAGCCTGATCGGCATCACCCTTGCGGTGTTTGCACTGATCGCCACCTTGTCGGTGCGTGCAGGATTTCGGGCGGAATTTGTCGATACGATCCTTGGGGCGAACGCCCATGTCACTGTCTATTCGGCGGGGCGGGCTGATGAGTTTGGCAATTTGGTCAAGGGGTTTGCCGATTACGATGCGCGGGCCGCAAGGCTGGCCGCCGTGCCGGGGGTGAAGCGTGCTGCACCCATGATCCGCGGGCAGGTTATGGTTGCCAGCCAAGGCGCAACCAACGGGGCAGAGGTCTATGGTTTGTCGGCTGACGATCTGAAATCCATTCCCCGTGTCGGTCTGGGTGCGGACGCTTACGGAGATCTCGGCCGGTTCGATGAAGGCGTGGCCATCGGGTCGGTTCTGGCGCGCGACTTGGGGGTGACGGTGGGCGACAGGCTTCGCGTCATCTCGCCGAACGGAGTCAAGACCGCTTTTGGCAGCAGCCCGCGGGTGAACGCCTATGAGGTGGTCTATATCTTCACCGCTGGTCGCTACGATATTGATAAAACACGGCTTTATATGCCATTTTCTGAAGCGCAAGCCTTTTTCAACCGCGAAGGGCTGGCTGACGAATTCGAAGTGATGGTGGACCAGCCCGACGATATTGACCGATATGCCGCGCCGTTGCTGCAGGCTGGTGGCGAAGATGCGATCCTTTGGACATGGCGCGACTCGTCGGGTGCCTTTCTGCGGGCGTTGGATATCGAAGACAACATCATGTTCATCATCCTGTCGATCCTCGTGCTGATTGCCACGATGAACATCGTCTCCGGGCTTATCATGCTGGTCAAGAACAAGGGGCGAGACATCGGCATCCTGCGCACCATCGGCCTGACGGAAGGTGCGGTGCTTCGGGTATTCTTTCTGTGTGGCGCCTTCACGGGTATCGTCGGCACAGTGCTGGGTGTGGGCCTTGGCTGCCTCTTTGCTCTGTATATCGACCCGATCTTCTCGGCGGTGAATTACCTTGCCGGGGGCGGGGTCTGGGATCCGTCGATCCGTGGAATTTACGCGCTGCCGGCCAAGCTGCAATGGGGCGATGTGCTGTCTGCGGTTGGCCTGTCGCTTGGATTGTCGTTCATCGTCACCATCTTTCCGGCCCGTCGTGCCGCACGGATGAATCCGGTCGAGGCCCTGCGCTATGAGTGAGATGGCCCTCGAACTGGATGGGATCGAAAAGGTATATAACCGGGGCAAGCCGTCCGAAGTGGCGGTGCTGCGCGGTGCGTCGCTGTCGGTCAGGGTGGGTGAGGTGGTCGCCTTGGTTGCGCCCTCGGGTGCCGGGAAATCCACCTTGCTGCATATCTCGGGTCTGCTGGATACGCCGGATGCGGGGCAGGTGCGGTTGCATGGTCGCGCGATGGAAGGGCTTGGCGACAAGGCCCGTACCGAAGTGCGGCGCGAGGATGTCGGTTTCATCTACCAGTTCCACCATCTGCTGCCGGAATTTTCTGCGCTGGAGAACATCGTCATTCCTCAGCTGGCCAATGGCGTGGACGAAGCGGTGGCCAAGGCGCGGGCGATGGATCTGTTGGGCCGCGTCAGTGTTGCGGCGCGCGCCGATCACCGGCCTGCCGCGTTGTCGGGGGGCGAACAACAGCGTGTCGCCTTTTGCCGTGCGATGGCGAATGCGCCGCGTTTGTTGCTGGCAGACGAGCCTACTGGCAATCTGGACCCGGCGACGTCGGATCAGGTGTTCAGCGCTTTGATGGATCTGGTTCGCGCAACCGGATTGGCTGCCCTGATCGCCACCCACAATATGGACCTTGCCGCCCGGATGGACCGGATTGTGCGGCTGGATCAGGGCCGCGTGGCCTGAAGCTCTTGTGTCTCGGCGCAGGCCCTGTCACCCTTGCCATCAATGTCAGAAGGAGGCCGCCATGGCACAGCCGTTGCACCTGATTGCACTTGTCGCAGCCCTTGGTCTGGGGGCCTGCGTTCTGGCAAAAGCGCCCGCGCCCATGCCGACCGGGGCAGAGGATTTTGCCGATTTTTGCGCGGGTTGCCACGGGCTGTCGGGCAAGGGGAATGGTGAAATGGCCAAGACCCTGGCCAAGCGCCCCGCTGATCTGACGCGTCTGGCAAAGCGCAACGGTGGTACATTCCCGACGACGCGGGTGATGGCCAAGATCTGGGGCTATACTGGCGGCAAGAGCGGCAGTTCGGTGATGCCGAACTTCGGCCCGCTGTTGGGCGGCGACATGGTGCCCTATGATGGTGGCGACGGGATCATGTCGCCAACCCCGCTGCGTCTGGTCCAGATTGC
>JBKBOF010000005.1:0-45943 GCA_046294955.1 Paracoccaceae bacterium | reverse complement strand
GAACGAGGTCCGTGCTGACGGTGTCGATCTGGTGGTTTGCCTGTCGCACAACGGCTTTGACGTCGATCGGAAAATGGCCTCCCGCGTGCAGGGCATCGACGTGATCCTCACAGGTCACACCCATGACGCCATCCCGGAACCGGTGCTGGTGGGGCAGACGATCCTGATCGCGTCGGGGTCGAATGGCAAGTTCGTGTCCCGCGTCGATCTGGATGTCCGGGACGGCAAGATGATGGGTTTCCGTCATAAGCTGATCCCGATCTTTTCCGACGTCATCATCCCTGACGCCGATATGGCCGCCCTGATCGACTCCGAACGCGCGCCGTTCAAGGATCAGCTGGAGGAAAAGATTGGCACCACTGAATCGCTGTTGTATCGCCGTGGCAACTTTCAGGGCACCTGGGACGACCTGATATGCGATGCCGTGCGGTCGGAGCGTGACGCGCAGATCGCCCTGTCGCCCGGCGTGCGTTGGGGGCCGTCGCTGATGCCCGGTGATGACATCACGCGCGAAGATATCTTCAACGTCACCTCGATGACCTACGGACAGGTGTATCGGTCTGAAATGACCGGCGAAACCCTGCACGCCATTCTGGAAGACGTGGCCGACAACCTGTTCAACACCGACCCATACTACCAGCAGGGTGGCGATATGGTGCGGGTGGGCGGCATGGGATTCACCATCGACATCTCCAAACCCATCGGCAGCCGCATCACCAATCTTGCCCTGACCGACACGGGCGAAACCATTGACGCCGCCAAATCATACACCGTCGCCGGATGGGCCTCGGTGAACGAAGGCACCACGGGGCCGCAGATTTGGGATGTGCTTGAATCGCACATCCGAAAACTTGGTACTGTCAAACTCGACCCAAACACCTCGGTCTCCGTGACCGGACTTTGACAAAAGGAGTGTTCGCCACATGACCGACGAACCCAAGACCAACCCATCGCGCCGCAGCTTTCTGCGCGGCAGCGCTGCCGCCGGGGCCGGACTTCTGGCCACAGCCGCCCAAGCGCAGACCGCCGATCCGCTAATCAGCGAAGTGCAGGACTATGCCTCGGTCTTTGGCGATCCGGTTGATGCCCACCCCTATGGTTTGCCGACGACCCACGAAGCGCATGTGGTGCGCCGCAATGTGGAATGGCTGACCGAAAGCCCGGTCTCCTCGATCAACTTTACCCCGATCCATGCGCTGGAAGGCACGATCACCCCGCAGGGTTGCGCGTTTGAACGCCACCACTCGGGCGCCATAGACCTGACCAAACAAGACTACCGTCTGATGATCAACGGGTTGGTCGACAAACCTCTGGTGTTCACCTTCGAAGACCTGATGCGCTTTCCTCGCCATATCACCACCGCGTTCTGCGAATGTGCGGCCAATGGTGGCATGGAATGGGGCGGCGCGCAGCTTGAAGGCTGCCAATTCACCCAAGGCATGATCCACAACATGGAATATACCGGGGTCATGCTGCGGGATCTGTTGGCCGAGGCGGGCGTGCAGACCGAGGGCAAGTGGGTCTATGTCGAAGGTCATGACGCAAGCTCGAACGGCCGTTCGATCCCGCTGGAAAAGGCGCTGGATGATGTGATGGTTGCCTTTTTTGCGAATGGTGAGGCGCTGCGCAAGGAACATGGCTATCCGGTTCGTCTGGTCGTGCCGGGATGGGAAGGCAACATGTGGGTCAAATGGATCCGCCGCATCGCCGTTTACGATCAGGCCGTGCAAAGCCGCGAGGAAACCTCGAAATACACCGACCTGATGCCGGACGGGCGGGCGCGCAAATGGACATGGGTGATGGACGCGAAATCCGTCATCACCTCGCCCAGCCCGCAAGCGCCGATCCGCCACGGCGCCGGCCCCTTGGTCGTGACCGGTCTGGCGTGGAGCGGCCACGGCACCATTACCCGCGTGGACGTGTCCACCGATGGCGGCAACACCTGGGCCCCGGCCCGCATTTCCGGCGATGCCAAGCCCAAAGCGCTGACCCGGTTCCACTACGATATGAACTGGGACGGGTCCGAGATGTTCATCCTGTCGCGTGCGGTGGATGACACAGGCTATGTCCAGCCCACCAAACAGGCGCTGCGCGATATCCGCGGCGTGAACAACGTTTATCACAACAACGCCATCCAGGTCTGGTGGGTGCGCGCGGACGGAGAGGTCGAGAATGTTGAAATCGCGTAAACTGGCGCTGGCTTCGGCCATTCTGACCACCTTTGCCGCCCCCGTTCTAGCCGAACCGTTGGGGCTCGGCCGCCTTGCTCTGCCGGAAGAAATCGCCGCGTGGGATGTGGCCGTGCTGCCAGACGGCACCGGCCTGCCGGTCGGCTCGGGCGATGTGGAAACCGGCGAACAGGTGTTCGGTACGGCCTGTGCGTCGTGCCACGGTGACTTTGCCGAGGGGCTGGATAGTTGGCCGGTTCTGGCCGGTGGCAACGGGTCGCTGACGGACCCGCGCCCGGTCAAGACGGTGGGCAGCTACTGGCCCTATCTGTCCACCGTGTTCGATTACGTTCACCGCTCAATGCCCTTTGGCGGCGCGCAGAGTCTGACGCCGGACGATGCCTATGCGATCACCGCGTTTTTGCTCTATTCAAACGGGATTGTCGAAGACGACTTTGTTCTGACCAACGAGAATTTCACCAGCATCGTGATGCCCAACGCTGATGGATTCTATCCCGATGACCGGCCGCAGACGGAATACCCGCAGTTCACGGGTGAGCCCTGCATGGAAAATTGCCGCGCTACCGCGCCGCAAGTGACCAAGCGCGCGACCGACCTGAAGGTTACACCGACCGACGTTGATGGCAAACCGGCTGGAACGCTGCCGGTGCTGATGGCCGATGCTGGCAGCGCGATGCCGGTTGCCGCTCCAGCCGAAGCGACCGAAGCCGCTGTTCTTGCAGAACCGGAACCGGTGCAAACCGCTGGGGCTGATCCTGCGCTTATTGCCGCTGGCGCAACCGTATTCAAGAAATGCTCGGCCTGCCACAAGGTGGGCGACGGCGCCAAGAATGCGGTGGGGCCAGTGCTGAATGGCGTCGTGGGTCATGTGGCAGGCAAGGCGGATGGGTTCAGCTATTCCAAGCCCCTGCTGGCCATGGCCGAGAATGGCCTGATCTGGGACGACACTGCGCTGCAAGCTTTTCTGGAAAACCCGCGTGGCTTCATGAAAGGCACCAAGATGGCCTTCGCCGGATTAAAGTCTGAACAAGACCGCGCCGCAGTCATCGCCTATCTGGCCAGTCTGGACGGCTGATCAGAGATGGTGCGACCCTTGATCTTCGCCTTTGCGCTTGGCATTGTGACGACAGCGCCTGTGGGGGCCGAAAGCATCGGCGATCCACAGCGCGGTTCGGTCCTGTTCGACCGCAATTGCAAGAGTTGCCACCAGATCGGGGATGGTGCGACCAACCGCATCGGACCAGTGCTCAGCAATGTCTTCGGACGCAGGGCTGGCACCGTGCCACGCTTTGCCTACTCCAAATCCATAGCGCGTATGGGGCATGATGGTTTGACATGGACCTTGCAAACCCTTGATGCCTATTTGGAAAACCCCAAGGCACTGGTGTCGGGAACGCGCATGAACTATCGCGGCATGCCGGATCCCACCGACCGCGCCGACCTGATGGCCTATCTGCGCGACTATTCCGACCAGCCCCAGAACATCCCCGAGGCAGAGCCAACCGCGCGCAAGACCGTGCCAGATCTGGACCCGGCGATTCTGGCGATCGAGGGTGATGCCGAATACGGCGCTTATCTGTCGGCGGAATGTACCACCTGCCATCGCCGTGATGGCAGTGACGACGGCATCCCGTCAATCACCCAATGGCCGTCCGAGGATTTCGTGGTCGCCCTGCACGCCTATAAGGTCAAACTGCGGCCGCATCCTGTGATGCAGATGATGGCCAGCCGCTTGTCGAATGACGAAATAGCGGCGCTTGCCGCCTATTTCGCCACGTTGGAATAGCCAGAGGGGCGGCCGAACCGCCCCCAACACACCCCAAGGGAGGATACCAAGATGACCCTGAACAGACGCCATTTCCTCGGCACCGGCTTTGCCGCTGCCACCCTGTTGTCGGCCCCCATGGTCTGGGGGCAGGCCAAGCCACGTGTTGTCGTCATTGGCGGCGGTGCAGGCGGGGCCACCGCCGCGCGCTACCTTGCCAAGGACAGCGGAGGGGGCCTTGACGTCACCCTGATCGAGGCCAATCCGATCTACACCACCTGCTTTTTCTCGAATCTCTATATCGGCGGCTTCCGCGAGTTTGACTCGCTGCAACACGGCTATGACAAAATCGCGGCAGGCGGTGTCACCGTCATCAATGACATGGCAACCGGAGTCGATCGTGCGTCTAAAACCGTCACCCTTGCGGGCGGTCAAACCGTGCCGTACGACCGGCTGATCCTGTCGCCCGGCATTGATTTCCGCGACGGGTCGGTACCCGGCTGGTCGGTGGATCAACATGCAGAGATCATGCCGCATGCCTACAAAGCCGGTCCACAGACCCAGCTTTTGAAATCCATGGTTGAATCGATGCCCCAAGGCGGCACTTTTGCAATGGTCGCCCCGCCCAACCCCTATCGCTGCCCGCCCGGCCCGTATGAGCGGATCAGCATGGTCGCTCACCTGCTCAAGCAAAACAATCCAACAGCCAAGATCCTCATCCTTGATCCCAAAGAGAATTTCTCGAAGAAAGCGTTGTTCGAGGAAGGCTGGGGCAAGCATTACGACGGCATGATCTCGTGGATCGGGCCTGATTTCGGTGGTGGTGCGGTCGAGGTGCGCCCCGACAGCATGGAGATCGTGGTCGATGGCGAGGTGCAGAAGGTTGATGTCTGCAACGTGATTCCCGGCCAGATGGCAGGCAAGATTGCTGCCATCGCCGGTGTAACCGACGAGTCCGGCTGGGCCCCGGTGCATCCCGACAACATGACTTCCAAGGCCGATGAAAACGTCTATGTGCTGGGCGATTCCAGCGCACAGGGCGACATGCCGAAATCGGGCTATTCCGCAAATAGCCAAGCCAAGGTCGCCGCCATGTCGATCCGCGGTGCGCTGCTGGACGCAAAGGTGTTCCCGGCGAAATACTCCAACACCTGCTGGTCGTTGATCGCACCGGATGATGGGGTCAAGGTCGGGGCGTCCTACGAACCCACAGCAGAGAAAATCGCCTCGGTCGAAAGCTTCATATCGGCCACCGGCGAGGATGCGGCGCTGCGCAAGGCGACATACGAGGAAAGCATCGGCTGGTATTCCGGCATCACCGCCGACATGTTCGGCTAATTACGGATCCTTCCAGACTGGCGGGCACCTCTGCGTGCCCGCCCTTTTCGCATTGGAACCCCCACATGTTCACCCGTCGCCACATCCTGACCTCTGCTGCTGCGGCCCTTGCCTTGCCGCTGGTGCCGCGCCGCCTGTGGGCATCATCGACGCTGACCATAGGGGCGATGCAGATCGATACCCTATCCGATGGCAATCTGGTGCTGCCGGGGGATTTCATCCTTGGCGGTATGCCCGCCGACGAAATGGCGCAGATTGTTACCTCTTACGGGCTGCCAACCGACCGACTTACACCGCCCTGCAACGTCACGCTGCTGCGCGACGGCACCCACACTGTGCTGTTCGACGTGGGCGCCGGCCCCGATTTCCAGCCCTCGGCGGGCAAACTCGCCGAGGCGTTTGACGCGGCCGGCATCACCGCCGATGACATCACCCATGTCGTGTTCACCCATGCCCATCCGGACCATTTGTGGGGCCTGCTGGACGACTTTGATGAACCCGTCTTCACAAATGCCGAATTTTTGATCGGTCAAGCCGAATTCGACTATTGGACCGACCCGAACACGGTGTCCACCATTGGCGAGGCGCGCACCACCTTTGCCATCGGTGCCGACCGTCGGCTGCGCGCGATTGCCGATCGTTTGCGCTTTGTCACCGATGGCGCAGAAATCCTGCCCGGTATCGCCGCGCGGGTGACACCGGGCCACACGCCGGGGCATATGTCCTATGAACTGCATGCAGGATCCGAGTCGGCCATGGTGTTGGGCGATGCGCTTGGTAACCACCATGTGGCTTTCGAGCGTCCCGATTGGCCTTCCGGGTCGGATCAGGACAAAGAGATGGCGGCCACCACCCGACTGGCCCTACTCGATCAGATCACCGCCGAAAACATGCGGCTGATCGGCTTTCACCTACCCGATGGCGGCGTCGGCCGCGCCGAAAAATCGGGCAACGGATATAGGTTCATGCCAGAATGAAACGTACCCTTATTGCCGCTTTGCTGGCCGCCGCCCCGGCCCTCGCCTCAGAAGATATCCCCGATCAATACCCGCAATCGGTGCTCTATTCCAAACCCATCGAGGTGATCCCGCATGTTTTCTCGGCCATCGGGGCCACTGCGCCGCCGACTTATGAAAACGCGGGCCACAACAACAATCTTTCGTTCATCGTCACCGGCGACGGCGTGATTGTGGTGAACGGGGGCGCCAGCACGAAACTGGCGCAAGCCTTGCATGACGAAATCCGGGCCGTGACCGATCAGCCTGTCAAACTGGTGATCAATGAAAACGGCCAAGGGCATTCAATGCTGGGCAATGGCTATTGGGCGTCCTTGGGCGTGCCGATCCTTGCCCATGCCGAAGCGGCGGCCGAATTCGAAGACGGCAGTGCACAAGACCTTGCCAGCCTGCAACGATACGCCCGCGAAAATGCCGAAGGCACGGTGATCGCCCTGCCAACGGAAACCTTTACCGAACCGCAGACCATCACCATGGGCGAGGTTACGGTTCAGGTGATGCACCTTGGACCAGCGCATTCGCCCGGCGATACCCAACTGTGGATTCCGCAATGGAGCATGATGATCGCAGGCGATATCGCCTTTCACGAACGCATGCCCCCGATTTTTGAGGGCACCTGCACCTCGTGCTGGATCGATACATGGGACAATGCGCTGATGCCGCTGAACCCGACCTACATTATTCCCGGCCACGGCCACCCGACCAACCTTGCGCAAGTCACCCGTTATACGCGCGATTACCTTCTGGACTTGCGCGCCAAGATTGCGGCTCATATTGACGCCGGCGGCGATCTGGCCGGGGCCTACTACGTCGATCAATCCGCTTGGCGGCATCTTGATACGTTCGAGGAACTCGCCACCAAAAACGCCGGTGTCGTCTTTGCCGAGATGGAATTCGAATGATCAAACAGGTCGGCATCCGCCGATCATAGCGATTTTCGGCGCCAATTAGCCCCGAACCCGAACGCCTGGCTGATCCACTACAAAATCGGTGATCACCGCGCCCACCCACATGCACAAAAGCGCAAGCAGGGCCGTTGCCACGAAGATCGAGCCTCCTGTTACCCCTGCACCGACAGCGCAGCCCCCGGCCAGCATGGCACCAAAACCCATCAGCGCCGCGCCAATCATCGACCGCCGCATCTGGCCTTCGCCCTCAAACCCCTGGAACTTCAACTCGCCGGCCCACGCCGCTGCGACAAACGCCCCCAGAAACACGCCTGGCACCAGCCCGATATCAAAGCCCAGCACAGCATCGGGGGTCAGAAAGAACATCAACGTATTGGCTGACGGGCCTGAAAACGTGGTCGAGGTGACGGCCACCGGATCAAACGCCTGTTGCGACAGCGCAAATGTCAGCACCCACCCCAAAGCCACCGAAAATCCAACGCCCGAGGCAAAGACCAGAACCCGTGTGCCAATCTGGTTGCGCCACGCCAGCCAAAGCGCAAGCGCCGCAATGCCAACGCCGATCAGCAGACCGGTCCAGGACGGCAGCGACACAGCGGCCAGCAAATCCACATTTCGCCCGCCCGGTGTCACCCACAGCGCGGCCAGCGTCTGCCGCAACGGGGCCAGCCACCCGTGCAGCGCCATTTGCGCCACCACCGCAAAGATCAACCCCGACACCACCGACCGCAGGTTGCCCGTCGCCGCTAGCACCAGAAGCCGACCCGAACAGCCCCGCGCCAGAACCATGCCGACGCCGAACATCAGACCGCCGATCACCGCCCCCGACCATGACCCCGCCACCGCCATCATCCGCGCATCACTCCCCCGGAACAGCCCCAGCATCTGCGCCGCCTGAACCCATATCATCGCCGTCGAAAAGGCCAGAAGCCAGACCGCCACCTTTGGCCCGATGCTGCCCCGCGCGAATTCTACGGTTGCGGCCCGCAGGCAGAACGAAGACCGCTGCGCCGCAATCCCAAACACCGCCCCCACCAGCACACCGAACAGCGCCGCCAACAGCGGTTCGTCAAAACGCTCCAGCAACAGACTGATATCCATGGCGCAACCTCTCTTTGGGATATGATGCCATGACTGTGCATCTCTGCCGTGATCCAGATCAGATTGCGCAGCCTATCCCAGGATCAGGATGCGGGCAAACCGTCTTGCAAGGACAAATGCCGGCAGCCGTCAATCGCTGCCGTCCGGGTCATGTAGAAAAGCCTTTGGGCATCGACCAAGAGTTTGGTGGCACTGAACACCGGCTGGTGCGATGCGTAACGGGCTGCTGCAGACCCCTAGCAGGCCTTGGGGCGCATTCACCCGCAGAAATCGCCTCATGGCTGCACGGTTGTTTCAATCGGGACGGCATTTGATGTCCGGTGTCCATCAGCGCATCGCACTTCATCGGGTGACGTTCGGTTGGCTATGACGCAGCCCTTATTCCCTTGCCGGAGGTTGGCGGGCTGTAACCGCCCAGACGCGATGTGAAAATCCGCAACCGGACCATGGATTCTGCCAATCCCACAGCGCAGCTTACGCCGTCAAGCACGGGCAGCCGATGTTCGCGCGACAGCGTGTCTGCAAGATCGGCCATGCCGGCACAGCCCAGAACAATTGCCTCGGCTCGATCTTCGGCCACGGCGCGGCCGATTTCGGCGCTGATGCGGGTGCAAGCCTCGGATCCGGGGTGCTCCAGTTCCAGCACAGCCACTTCGGACGACCGTACCTTGGCACAGCGCGCAATCAGACCATAACGGTGCAGGTTGTGTTCAAGGGCGGGAACAGAGCGCGCCAATGTGGTGACCACGCTGAACTTGTTGGCGATCATCGACGCATAGTGATAGGCCGCCTCGCCGATCCCGACCACGGGCTTGTCGGTCAGACACCGCGCCGCATCAAGGCCGGTGTCATCAAAGCAGGCGATGACCACCGCGTCATAGGACGGCGTGTTCTGGATGATCTCAAGCAGCCCCGCAAGCGACATCGCCTCGTCATAGAACCCTTCGATCGAGGCTGGACCGATGGCCGGATTGACCGCGATAATCTCGGTGTCGGCGCCCGCCACGCGCCGGGCCACCGCGCCGATCTTTCCGGTCATCGAGGCTGTTGTGTTCGGGTTCACCACCAGAATACGCATTTTACAAATCACCCCCAAGATAGGCGGCCTTGATCCGGTCATCGCCTATCAATTCCTTGGAATTGCCCGTCAAAACAACGGAACCTGTGGACATTGCATAGGCGCGGCTGGAGATGGACAGCGCCATCCGGCTGTTCTGTTCCACCAAGAGCACCGTTACCTTTTCATCGCGGCTGATCGCCACGATGGCGCGGGCGATGTCCTGCACCAGCTTCGGCGCGATGCCCAAGGACGGCTCGTCCAGAAGCAGCAGCTTTGGCTTTGCCATCAGCGCGCGGCCGATCACCATCATCTGTTGCTCGCCACCCGACAATGTACTGGCCTGCTGGCTGTAACGTTCCTTCAGGCGGGGAAAGCGGGTCAGGATGCTTTCCAATGTATTGGCGATCTCGGACTTGTCGGTGCGGGTGAAGGCCCCCATCAAAAGGTTGTCCTTTACCGACATGAAGGGAAACACCCGCCGCCCTTCGGGCACCATGGCGATGCCCTTTTTCACGATCTCGGCAGCAGAGGTGCCGTCCAGCCGTTCCCCCATGAAGGTGATCGAACCGGACTTGATCTTGCGCAGCCCGGTGATCGCCCGCAGGATCGACGACTTCCCCGCCCCATTGGCCCCGATCAGCGCCACGGTTTCGCCCTGTTGCAGGGTCAGCGACACGCCTTTCAGCGCATAGACGTGGTCATAATACATCTCGACGTCTTTGAAGTTCAGCATCTCGGTCATGACATTACATCCCTATCGCTGCGTCTTCGGACCCGAGATAGGCCTCGATCACCTTGGGGTTGGCCTGAATCTCGGCGGGTGTGCCCTCGGCGATCTTTTCGCCAAAGTTGATCACCACGATACGGTCCGAGATTTTCATCACCGCCGGCATGTCATGTTCCACCAGCAGCACCGTCACCCCGCGTTCGTCGCGCAGGCGGCGGACTTGGGTGACCATTTTCATCGTCTCGTCGTGGTTCATTCCTGCAAATGGTTCATCCAGCAGCAAGACCTTGGGGTGGGTGGCAAGACCGATGGCCATGCCAAGCGCGCGCAGATGGCCCTGCGGCAGGTTCGAGGCCATCTCGTTCCTGATCGCCTGAAGCCCCAGGAAATCGACTATGTCATCGGCTGATTGGCCAAACTCGACCTCATCCGCCCGCGCCTGTTTGCTGCCCAGAAAGAACCCCAGCAGCGACGCCCGCGACCGCAGGTGATGTGCGACGATGATGTTTTCGCGCACCGTCATCGACTTGAAGATCGTGGTTTCCTGAAACGTCCGCACAACCCCCATGCGGGCCACCTTGTGCGGGGCAAGGTCGCTGATCTTTTGCCCGCGAAAAAGCACCTCACCCGCAGTCGCATGCACGAAGGATGCAATCAGTTTGAACAGCGTGGATTTGCCCGCACCATTCGGGCCGATCACCGAAAGGATCTCGCCTTCGTTCACGTCAAAGCTGATGGCGTTGTTGGCGGTCAGGCCGCCATATTTCTTGGTGATGCCCTTGATTTGCAGGATGGGGGTCATTTGCGATCTCCCTTGCGGTCAAACAGGCTGAGAACCCCGTTGGGCAACACCAGCATTAGGGCGATCATCGCGCTGGAATAGATCAGCAGCTGGTATTGCTTGGCGATCGACAGCAGATCCCAGCCGAAATACAGCAGGAAGGTGCCCAGCATCGGCCCCGCGACAAAGCCAAGCCCGCCGACAAAGCAGTAAAGCATGAAGTTCACGCTATCGGCCACGGCAAAGGACGACGGGTAGATCGACTGCGAGATGGCCACGAAAACCGCGCCTGCCAGCCCGCCGAAAAACGACGAGATCGCATAGGCCAACACGCGCAGATAGGCGGTGTTGACGCCGATGGAGGAAGCCAGTTCCTCGTTCTGTTGCAGACTGCGGCACAGGTGGCCAAGGCGGGAATTGACGATCCGCCAAAGTGCGGCATAGGTCAGCACCATCAGCGTGATGACCAGAAGGTAAAAGCCCAGCTTGGGGTTGCTCATGGTGGCAAAGCTGGGGATCAGGGTGATGCCGAACACCTCCAAAGCGCCGGGAAGGGGGATGGACGTGATGCCCTTGGCGCCGTTGGTGAACGGCAGGGCAAGGGCCGTCAGTCGGGTGACCTCGGTCAGAACCAGCGTGATCATCGCAAAGTAAACCCCGCGCAGCCGCAGGATGGGCAGGCCGATCAGCACCGAGATCGCCGCACAGAACAGCCCCGCCAAGGGGATCGTGGCCCAGAACGATACGCCCGCCTGCGTCATCAGCACCGCCGAGACATAGCCCCCCATCAGGGCATAGGCGCCCTGCCCGATGTTGATGCGCCCGATGTAGAACGTCAGCCAGACCCCGGCGGACCCAATCGCCAGCAATGCGACCGAGGTCAGCGTATAATACAGGTCCCACCGCCCGCTTGTCGCGATCACAACCGGGACCAGCACAAACACCACCAGCAGAAAGGCAATGATGCCAAGGATTTGCTTGTTCATCCGATCAACCCCACGGTTTGCCCATCAACCCTTGCGGGCGGAAGGCCAGGAACACCATCAGCGAAGCGAAGATGACGAGGTAGGTGATATCCCCGTACACCGCCAGAACGGTCAGGCCGACGCTTTCCATCATGCCCAGAATGAAGCCGCCGGCGATGGCCCCCGAAATCACGCCGGCACCCCCGATCATGATCATCATGAAGGCCTTGATCGACGTGGGCCCACCCATGCCAAGGTTGATCCCGGTGATCGTCACCAACAGCCCGCCGACCAGCCCCGCCAGCATGGCCCCGAGTGCAAAGCCGATCATCGAATAGCGGTCGACATCGACGCCCATCAGTTGCGCGGCCATGCGGTCTTGCGCCAGCGCGCGCATGGCGCGGCCGGTCTTGGAATATTGCATCAATGCGATGAAGCCGACGATCAGGCCGATGGCCAGCACAAAGATCAGGATGCGGTCATAGGGCATGATCAGCCGGAAATCCCAGTTGAACACCCCGTTGACGATCTTGGGCACGCCCCGCTGCTTTTCGCCGAACAACAGCAGGATGACGGCGTCCAGAAAGAACGCGATCCCGGCGGCCAGCAGCATCGTGGATTCGTCGCGTTTGGATTTGCGGATCACCGGGCGGAACAGAAACACCTCGATCAACGCCCCCATCACGGCAAGGATCAGGGCCGAGGCGACAAGGCCGACGACAAAGGGCAACCCCCATTGCGCGACGACCGTGTAGGTGACGAAACCGCCAAAGACATACATCTGGCCATGCGCAAAGTTCAGCACGTTCATCAACGAAAAGATCAACGTCAGCCCCAGCGCGATCAATGCGTATTGCGCGCCAAGATACAGCCCGTTTGCAAGGATCTGCTCCATGCCTGGCCCTCCGGATCGGATGATGGAAAAAAGGGGCCGTCCGTCAGACGGCCCCGGGGAACATCGGAAAAACGGGTGTCAATCGACCTGTGCGACGAACATCGTCTCGAACGCGCCGTCCTTGAACACGTTCACCACCAAGGGCACCGAAATCTGGCGCTTTTGCCCGAACGAGCTGTCGCCAACATATTTCAGCTTGGCGTCGCCCACCATGTAGGGGTTGGGCGCCTCGAACGTATCCATCGTGGTCTTGAAGGCATCCACGTTGTCCATGGCGGCCGGATTGGCTGCAATGGTCGCAAGGATGTATTCCAGCGCATAGACCTTGGTGTTGGACTCGTCGTTGTATTCGCCAAACATCTTGGTGTAGCGCGCAACGAATTCCTTCATCATGTCGCTGGCCAGTTCTGGGGTCGATGCCCCCCCGACCGAGATAAAGCCATTGGCCAACTCCCCCGCACCTTCGGCCAGAACAGCGGCGTCCTGTGCGGTTTCAGTCGAAATCAGGCCGGTGTAACCCAGTTCGCGGGCCGAACGTATCAACTGCGGCGCATTGGCAGGCGACACGCCTGACAGCACCAGCAGATCCGGTCCGGTCTTGATCACAGGCAACAAAACCGGGGTGAAGTCAGTGGTATCGACCTGATAGGTCACCGAGTCAGAGACCACCTCAAGTCCCAGGTCCTTGGCAACTGCAACCCCGGAATCGCGCTGGGTCAGCGGATCGGATTCGTTTGCAGCCACAAAGGCCACCTTCTTGACACCGCTATTGTCCATCAGGTGCTTGTAGATCGCCGGACCGGATTGATAGTTGGCAACCATCCCGAGGATCGCGTTTGAGGCGGGCGCAGTGTACAGCTCTTTGGGGAACGCATAGGGGAAATACATGATGCTGTTCTGCTCGGCCACTGGCCGGACGGCGGCCGCGCCATCGTCGACGTTCGGCCCGACGACATAGTGGATCTTGGCCTGCGCCATCTGCTCCATGCCCGCAATGGCGCGCTTGGGGTCTTTCTGATCGTCGAACGATACAATCTCGACGTTGTATTTGGTGCCGCCGATGTCATAGCCACCGGTCTCGTTGATCCAGGCGGCGCGCGCCTCCATCGAGCGTTGGTTTGATGTGCCCCAGGCTGCTGCGGGCCCGGAGGTGACGCCGACAAATCCGATCTTGAGCACCGGGTTTTCGGCAAAGGCCGCACCCAGCATTGCAAAGCTGGCGACGGTGGCGAGGGCGGTCGTTTTCAGGAATGAACGGCGAAGCATATGGCAAACTCCCTGTAAGCCAGAAGGGTTGAGCGGTCTCTTGCCCCTGTTCGGGGTTCTGTTAATAAAAAGAGACAATATTGTTAACAATCACGTCAACAATTTTTTGCCCATTGCAGACAAGCGTGTCGTCTTGTTTGCGCTGGGATTGGCGACTATCTATCTGGCATCGAAGACAAACGGAGTGCTTTTGCAGAAATGACCCCGGCGCCCTACCGACTTGGGAACGAAGTGCCCTTTGGTGATGCTGTTGAAGAAAGCATCGTGGAGCGCATATTTGTGGCGGTTGTTGAACAACGCTTGCCCCCCGGCACCAAACTTTCCGAATCGGCCTTGTGTGAGGCGTTCGGGGTCGGACGAATGCATATCCGGCGTTCCCTGCTGCTGCTGTCCAGCCGTGGAGTCGTGGATTTGCAGCCAAACCGCGGGGCCTATGTCGCCTCGCCCACGGCCCATGAGGCGCGGGAGGTTTTCGAAGCCCGCCTGACACTGGAACCTTCCATCACACGTCTGGCAGTAGAACGCGCAACAGACCGCGACATAGCTGAACTGTCAGCGCATCTGCAAATGGAGCATGATGCCAATCACAACGAGAACCGCAACGAAGCCATCCTGCTGTCCGGACAGTTTCACATCAAGCTGGCCGAAATCGCCCAGAACACCGTGATGCTGCAAATGATGAAAGAACTTGTCACACGAACGTCCCTTATCATCGGCATTTTTGGCAAGCCGACCTTGGCAAGCTGCCGGGATGACGATCACGAACGGATCCTGTCCGCATTCAAAGCCCGCGACGGGCAAGCAGCGAGGGATTTGATGGCTGAGCACCTGAGGGAAATTGAAAGCTCTTTGGATCTGGCCATCAAGAAAAATGGCGCTGTGGATCTGGTAAGCCTCTTCGCACGGCTATAGGGCTTTGGTGACTTGTGCCAATCCTGCGGAACGTCTGACTTGTGGATTGGCTCGCTCGCGCACTTTTTCGATCCCACCAGCACTGGCGTTCACCCTTGCGCGCTTGAAGAGAGTCCACGCAATCGGCATAGGATTTTGTGTCAGAAACAGCCGGACCATCCATGACTGCCACGTCGTCATCCACTGTAACTGCACTTGCAGCGTCACTGCGCCTGAACGCCGCCGGCTTTATTGTGACCATCTACGGTGATGCGGTCGTCCCACGCGGAGGCACCCTCTGGACCGGGACGCTGATCGACCTTTGTGCGCGCGTGGGCATCAATGAATCACTCGTGCGGACCGCCGTGTCCCGACTTGTCGGTGCTTCGCAACTGGTGGGTGCGCGCCTCGGGCGGCGCAGCTTTTACCGATTGGCGCCTTCGGCCATCGAGGCGTTCTTGGAGGCGGCTGAACTGTTGTATGGCCCCGACCGTCCGGCAAGCGGCTGGCAGATCATCCATGATCCGACCCTCAAGCCCGAAGACGCCCGACGGCGGCGCATGGGTCATATGGATGGTTCGGTCTTCGTCCGCCCGGACCGCGGCCAGGCAATTCCACCCGGCGCACTGGCCTTTCGGGCCCAGACCATGCTTCCTGCCGCCTCGCTTGCAGGATACTGGGACCTGACCACGCTGCGGGAAGGTTACATCCGTTTTCTTGACTTGTTCTTGCCTTTCGAGGGTGTGGATGTGCGCAAGATGACCGACGCCGATGCTCTGATCCTTCGTCTGCTTTTGGTGCATGCCTATCGCATCGTGCTGCTGCGCGATCCCCGTTTGCCGCCCGAGCATCTGCCTGCGGACTGGAACGGGGTCGAAGCGCGCCGCCTGTTCCGCAGTCTGTATCTGGCGCTGACGCCTGCTGCCCACCGCTTTGTTGCCGTGCATTGTGAAGGCCCCGAAGGACTGTTTCCTGCGGAAACAGAGATTTCGGCACAGCGTCTGAGCAATTTGTCATCAGATAAGTAAATGATATATCGATATATTCTTGCCACCCTAAAACATCACAAAAAAACGTAAAAATATCTTTTCGTGTGATGTTTTGCGGTGTATATGTTGACCGATCGGTCGGCGAATAGAGAATCGCCGTCGTTCAGCGGATTTCGGCGAGGAGGAAGAATGCGCGACGCCTTCATTTGCGATGCCGTAAGGACGCCCATCGGGCGCTACGGCGGTGTCTTGGCGCAAGTGCGCGCCGACGATCTGGCGGCAGAGCCGTTGAAGGCGCTGATGGCGCGCAATCCCGGGGTGGATTGGTCGGCGGTGGACGATCTAATCTACGGCTGCGCCAACCAGGCGGGCGAAGACAATCGCAACGTGGGCCGGATGGCCGTGCTGCTCGCGGGCATGCCCATTTGCGTGCCCGGAACAACTGTGAACCGGCTTTGCGGGTCAGGGATGGATGCGATCGGCATGGCGGCGCGGGCGATAAAGGCTGGGGACTGCGACTTTGTCGTCGCCGGGGGGGTAGAAAGCATGAGCCGCGCGCCCTTCGTGATGCCCAAAGCCGAAGGTGCGTTTTCTCGGTCGAACGCTGTTTACGACACCACCATTGGCTGGCGGTTCCCCAACCCAGCGATGAAGAAGATTTACGGCACCCACTCGATGCCCGAAACGGCGGACAATGTGGCCACGGACTACAACATCAGCCGCGCCGATCAGGATGCATTCGCCATCCGCAGCCAACAGCGTTGGGCGTCGGCTCAGGCAGCGGGCGTCTTCCGTGACGAGATCGTGCCAGTGATCATCCCGCAGAAAAGGGGTGATGCGCTGGTCGTTGATACCGACGAACATCCGCGCCCTTCCACCACGCTGGAGCAGTTGGCAAAACTGCGTGGGGTCAATGGGCCGGACCTGTCGGTGACGGCGGGCAATGCATCGGGCGTAAACGACGGTGCGGCGGCGCTGGCGATCCTGTCGGGTGAAGCGGCGATAGGGCAGGGGTTGACGCCCCGCGCGCGGATTGTGGCAATGGCTGCGGCGGGGGTGGAACCTCGGGTCATGGGCGTGGGACCTGCGCCGGCAGTGCGCAAGGTGTTGGCACGCGCCCGCATGACGCTGAACCAGATGGACGTGATCGAGTTGAACGAGGCGTTTGCTGCGCAATCGCTGGCAGTGCTGCGCGACCTTGGTCTTGCCGATGATGCTGTGCACGTCAACCCCAATGGCGGGGCGATTGCGCTGGGGCATCCGCTGGGCATGTCGGGCGCACGGCTGGTCATGACCGCAATGTATCAATTGCACCGCACCGGCGGGCGCTATGCCCTGTGCACCATGTGTATCGGCGTTGGGCAAGGCATCGCCATCATCATCGAACGCGTCTGAAAAAGGGAGGACACCACCATGTATGCACAGATGGTCAAGGCCGAAGGTGCGAAATCGCGGGCTGAGATGACCCCTGAGGAAATCGCCTTTCAGGACCGCATCGACCGGGGCGAAAAGATCGAGCCCAAGGAATGGATGCCCGACGGCTATCGCAAGACGCTGATCCGCCAGATCGGACAGCACGCCCATTCCGAAATCGTCGGCCAATTGCCCGAAGGCAACTGGATCACCCGCGCGCCGACGCTGGAGCGCAAGGCGATCCTGCTGGCCAAGGTGCAGGACGAGGCCGGGCACGGCCTTTACCTGTATTCCGCCGCCGAAACGCTGGGCACCAGCCGCGATGAACTGCTGGCGCTTTTGCACAGTGGCAAGATGAAGTATTCCTCGATCTTCAACTACCCCACGCTGAACTGGGCCGACATCGGCACCGTGGGCTGGCTGGTCGATGGTGCGGCGATCATGAACCAGGTGCAGTTGCAGAAAACATCCTACGGTCCCTACAGCCGCGCGATGATCCGCATCTGCAAGGAAGAGTCGTTCCACCAGCGCCAGGGCTTCGACATCTTGCAAAAGATGTGCCTGAAGGGCACGCCCGAGCAAAAAGAGATGGCGCAGGACGCGATGAACCGCTTTTGGTATCCGGCGCTGATGATGTTCGGGCCTTCGGACAAGGATTCGGTCCACTCGGCACAGTCGATGGCTTGGAAGATCAAGATCAACACCAATGACGAATTGCGCCAGAAATTCGTCGATCAAACCGTGCCGCAGGCGGAATACCTGGGCCTGACCATCCCTGATGCCAACCTGAAATGGAATGCGGACAAGGGTGGCTATGACTATTCCGAGCCCGATTGGGACGAATTCTTTGACGTCATCAACGGCAACGGCCCCTGCAATGCAGAGCGCCTCGAAGCGCGCGTCTCCGCTTGGGAAAGCGGCGCCTGGTTCCGAGACGGGCTGATGGCGCATGCGAAAAAGCAAGATGCCCGTCGCGCTGCCGTGCACATGGCTGCCGAGTGACGCGTTGCGGGCAGGCGACAGCGCCTGCCCAACAAAAACCCTGAAACCTTTGGGAGGAAAAACCGATGTCCAGTGAATGGCCCCTGTGGGAAGTTTTCATCCGCGGCCAGCACGGCCTGAACCACCGCCATGTCGGCAGCCTGCACGCGCCCGACGCCGAAATGGCGATCTGCAATGCGCGCGACGTCTACACCCGCCGCAACGAGGGGGTGTCCATCTGGGTCGTGCCATCAAACAACATTACAGCCTCGGCCCCGTCCGATAAGGGCCCGCTGTTCGAGCCGTCCAACTCCAAAGTTTACCGCCACCCAACCTTTTTCGACATTCCGGCCGAAGTGGGGCACATGTGATGCCGGGCGCGGATGTCATGGTGGACCAGTCGGCACAGTTCGACTGGCTGTGCCGGATGGGCGACAACTGCCTTGTCCTCGGGCACCGGGTTTCTGAATGGTGTGGGCATTCGCCCGTGCTGGAAGAAGATATCGCGCTGGCCAACACCGCGCTGGACCTGATCGGCCAGACGCAACTGTGGTTGGGTCTGGCAGGCATGGTCGAAGCAAAGGGGCGTGATGCCGATAGGCTGGCCTACCACCGCGACACCGCCCAGTTCCGCAACGCCCTGCTGGTGGAACGTCCGAACGGTGATTTCGGCCAGACGCTGATGCGCCAGTTCCTGTTTGATGCTTGGCACATCGAAATGCTGCGCGCCTTGCAGGAATCCACTGACCCTCGCGTGGCCGAGATTGCCGCAAAGGCGGTCAAGGAAGTGTCTTACCATCTGGAACGCTCGGCCGATCTGGTGATCCGGCTGGGGGATGGCACCGACGAAAGTCACGCCCGGATGCAGACGGCACTGAACGCGCTTTGGCCCTATACAGGCGAGTTGTGTACGTCCGATGCGGTGGACGCGGCCGTGGCCGAACGGGGCATTGCACCTGATCTGGCCGACATCAGACCATTGTGGGACCGGACTGTGGCCGATGTGATGGCCGAGGCGACGCTGACCCTGCCGACCGCCGCCTTCCAGCACAAGGGCGGCAAAGCGGGCCGCCATACCGAGGCGCTGGGCTTTATTCTGGCCGATATGCAGTTCTTGCAGCGGGCCTATCCTGGGGGCGTCTGGTAAGCCATGCAAGGTGCAGCGCATCCCAACCTGGCTACGATCTGGCACTGGCTTTCCCAGGTGCCCGACCCGGAAATCCCGGTGATCAGCCTGACCGAATTGGGCATCATCCGGGATGTGGCTTGGCAAGACGATACGTTGATTGTCACCGTGACACCGACCTATTCGGGCTGTCCGGCAACATCGGTCATCAACTTCGACATCGAAACCGCGCTGAAGGCGAATGGGGTGCAGAAGGTCCGGCTGGAGCGGCAGTTGTCTCCGCCCTGGACCACCGACTGGATCACGGCCGAAGGGCGCGAGAAGCTGTGCGCCTACGGCATCGCCCCGCCCATTGACGGCACCGCCGCCGACGGACGCCTGTCGGGGCGCATCTCGCGGCTGGCGGGCACCTCAAACCTGGTGATCGCCTGCCCAAGATGCGGTTCAACCAAGACCGAAAAGGTCAGCCAGTTCGGCTCGACCCCTTGCAAGGCCAGCTATCGCTGCACCGAATGCCTGGAACCCTTTGACTATTTCAAGTGCATCTGACGATGCACCCGACCGGGAGGACAACATGTCTCGCTTTCATCCGCTGACAGTCACCGAGGTGCGCCGCGAAACCCGCGACGCGGTGGTGGTGACGCTTGCTCCGCGTGACGAGGATCGCGCGATGTTCGATTTCACCCAAGGCCAATACCTGACCTTTCGCCGCTCCTTTGACGGCGAGGAACTGCGCCGGTCATATTCGATCTGCGCGGGGCGGAACGAAGGTGTGCTGAAGGTGGGGATCAAGCGCGTCGATGGCGGCACCTTCAGCACCTGGGCCAACGAAAACCTTGCCCCCGGCGACGAGATCGAAGCCATGCCCCCGATGGGCAAGTTTTACACCCCAATCGATGCGGCGGCGGAAAAACACTATCTGGGCTTTGCGGGCGGGTCGGGCATCACGCCGGTGCTGTCGATCATCAAGACGGTGCTGGCAGACGAACCGGCCTCGCGCTTCACGTTGGTCTATGCCAACCGCGCGATCAATACGATCATGTTCCGCGAAGACCTCGAAGACCTGAAGAACAGCTTTCTGGGCCGGTTTTCGGTGATCCATGTGTTGGAAACCGAGGCGCAGGAGATCGACCTGTTCACCGGGAGGATCGACGCGGACAAGATGAAGGCACTGTTTTCCGGCTGGATCGACCCGAAGTCGGTGGATATTGCCTTCATATGTGGGCCAGAGCCGATGATGCTGGCCATCGCCGCCAGCTTGCGGGACCACGGCCTGACCGACGCGCAGATCAAGTTCGAGCTGTTCGCCAGCGGCCAGCCCGGCCGCGCAAAGGCAAAGCCGGTCAGCAAAGCGGATCTGGCGGGCGGTAATGCCACCGCTGCCACAGTCACAATGGACGGCACCACCCGCAGTTTTCAAATGCCGCGTCAGGGCCAAAGTATCCTTGACGCCGCGCTCGAGGCCGCGCTGGACGCACCCTATTCCTGCAAGGCAGGTGTGTGTTCGACCTGTCGCTGCAAGGTGCTTGAAGGCGAGGTCGAGATGGTCACCAACCATGCGCTGGAAGATTACGAAGTGCGGGCAGGTTACGTCCTGTCCTGCCAAAGCTTTCCGATGACCGACAAGGTCGTCGTCACGTTCGATGAGTGAGGACACCATGACCGACACGATGAACCTT
The DNA here is from genome assembly GCA_046294955.1 of Paracoccaceae bacterium. Taxonomy (GTDB): domain Bacteria; phylum Pseudomonadota; class Alphaproteobacteria; order Rhodobacterales; family Rhodobacteraceae; genus Pseudotabrizicola. Next base: position 24,853 of record JBKBOF010000005.1, on the reverse strand, counting down.
GACGACTATCTGGCGCAGGGTGGTGTGCTGACCTCGCCCGGCAATGTGCCTGCCCGCTATCGGGGTGAACTGATGCGGCTGATGTCGTCCTTTGTGGACAGCGAGCTTGCGGCCTCGGCGGGGTTTGCGGACTCGATCAACTTTGCGCCGGGAATCAAGGCGCGCATCTCGGCCAGCCGGATCACACTGGAAAAGGCCGACCATGCGGCGCGGGTTCTGGCGGTGATGGTCGATTTTGGGACCGATGCGGCCCGCTATGAACGTCAGCAAGACTGGGCCGCCCGCGTGGCTCGTGACGCTGATCTGGGCACCGCCCGCACGGGTGGCGACATGCGCCTGTCGGTGTTTCATTATCCAATCACTGGCTGGGTGGACGCGGTGGTGATGAACGTGCTGATGGGCCTTGCGACCGGTGTGCAGATGACAGAACTGACCCGCGTGTCCTATGCCCCATTGGCTGACGTGTTCCGCGAGATTGCCCCGCGCGAGGCGCATCATGCCGAGTTGGGCATAAAAGGGTTGGATCGGCTGGTCGCTACTGCCGAGGGCCACTCGGCGGCCATAGCCGCCATCGCTTATTGGCGGCCGCGCGTTGAGGCGAGCTTTGGCGTCGCGGGATCGCAACGGCATGACACTCTTGCCCGATTTGGTCTTCGTCATGCCACCAACGCTGACCTTCTGTCCCGCTGGCAGAAGCTGGCCGAAGAAACCCTGGGTCCGCTGGGCCTGAACTAATTTTCGGCACAGGGGGCGCCCACCCGTGCCTTGCACAAAACCAAGGATGCTGCCCATGAATGTCTCGGCCCACCCTCCGCGCCGACTAGAAAGCTATGTCTGTGGCCGCTGGACCTCCGGCGGGCGCGACGGACAGCCGCTGCTGGACGCCGCCACGGGCACAGTGGTTGCCACCATCGATTCCTCCGGCATCGACTTTGCCGCCGCACTGGACCATGGGCGCGAAGTGGCAGGCCCCAGACTGCGCGCCATGTCGTTCCACGACCGGGCCGGGATGATCAAGGCGCTTGGCCTGCGGTTGCTGGAGGTGAAGGAAGAGTTCTACACCGAAAGTCTGCACACTGGCGCCACGCGGGCCGACGGATGGGTGGATATCGAAGGCGGCATCGGCACGATGCTGACCTTCGCGTCCAAGGCGCGGCGCGAACTGCCCAACACACGTGTCCTGACCGATGGCGATGTCGAGGTGCTGTCGAAAGATGGCAGTTTCGTCGCCCAGCACATTCTGACGCCGATCGAGGGCGTTGCTGTGCACATCAATGCCTTCAACTTCCCTGTCTGGGGCATGCTGGAGAAGATCGCGCCAACGCTGCTGGCCGGGGTGCCTTGCATTGTGAAACCTGCAAGCCAGACCGCCTACCTGACCGAAATGGTAGTGCGGCGGATCGTGGAGTCCGGGCTGTTGCCGGAAGGCGCACTGCAACTGATCGCGGGGTCAGTCGGCGATCTGCTGGATCATGTGACGGGGCAGGACGCCGTCACGTTCACTGGCTCTGCCTGGACGGGGCGCAAACTGAAAGCGCATCCGGCGGTGGTGGAAAACTCGGTCCGCTTCACGATGGAGGCCGACAGCCTGAACGCGACGATCCTTGGCCCGGATGCGGTGCCGGGGACGGCCGAGTTCGATCTGTTCGTGCGTGAAGTGACGCGCGAGATGACGATGAAAGCCGGGCAGAAATGTACGGCCATCCGCCGCATTTTGGCTCCGCGCGCGCAGGTACAGGAGGTGATCGCTGCCCTGCGCGACCGGCTGGAAAAGACGGCGCTTGGCCTGCCGGGGGATGCGGATACGCGCATGGGACCGCTTGCCAGCCTTGATCAGCGCGCCGAGGTGCGGGCGCGGATCCACGACCTTCAGGCTGATGCAGAGATTGTGGCGGGCAACCCTGACAAGGTCAGCCTGAGCTCGGGCGATGCTGCTGTGGGGGCCTATATGAATCCCGTCCTGTTGTATTGCGACCGTCCCTTTGCGGCGCAGGCGGTGCATGACGTCGAGGCGTTCGGTCCGGTATCAACGATTATGCCCTATGATGATGTGGCCGAGGCCGTTCACCTTGCCCGCCGGGGCAAGGGGTCGCTGGTTTCGTCGATATTCACCGATAGTTCGGACGTCGCGGCCGAGGTGGTGCTGGGTCTGGCCCCGTTCCACGGCCGGGTGCTGATCGGCAACCGTGCCACGGCGAAATCCTCAACCGGGCATGGCGCGCCTCTGGCACCGCTGGTGCACGGAGGGCCGGGGCGTGCCGGTGGCGGCGAGGAGATGGGCGGTATGCGGGGCGTCAAGCATTACATGCAGCGCACAGCCGTGCAGGGCAGCCCGCGTCTGCTGTCGGCCGTGACGGGCCGCTGGATCGAAGGCGCCAAGGCGCAGCACGATGTGCATCCGTTCCGCAAATCTCTGGCCGATCTGCGGATCGGTGACCAGTTGCTGACAGCATCCCGGCAAGTCACGCTTGAGGATGTGGAGCATTTTGCCCATTTCACTGGTGACACCTTCTATGCCCATATGGACAGTGCGGCTGCCAAGGCGAACCCATTCTTTGAGGACCGGGTTGCGCATGGCTATCTGATTGCTTCCTTCGCCGCCGGTTTGTTCGTGGATCCGGCACCTGGTCCGGTTCTGGCGAATTACGGCGTGGACAACATGCGTTTTCTGTCGCCCGTCTATTTCGGTGACACGTTGCAGGTGCGCCTGACCTGCAAGGAGATCAACCCGCGTGCCAATGCCGAACATGGCGAAGTGCGGTGGGATTGTCAGGTGACCAAGCAGACGGGGCAGGTGGTGGCGCACTATGACGTGCTGACGATGGTGGCAAAGATCTGGCCCCCTGTAGCGGCACAGGCCGCCAAATGACCGACCGGATCTACAGCCATGACGGGATCATCCCTGTCATCGACCCCGCAGCTTTTGCACACCACAACGCAGTGGTGGTCGGTGACGTGCTGATTGGTCTCGCCTGCCATGATGTCGGGCCGGAGGCAGTACTGGACGTGCCGTACCAAGCAGCGTCCCCCAAGATGCTACAGGCGGCCTGACCGGGCCGCCGCCGCGCTGCTGTCCCGGATCACGATCAAACGAAACTGAAGCGATCGCGGCCTTAGCGGACAGCCTTGATCCCTTCAAGGATAAGGGTCGTTGCCACATCGGCATAGTCCTCGCGGCTGATCCGGCCGCCGTCGCGAAACCACATGTAGACCCAGTTCATCATGCCGAACAGCGACATGGTGACAGGCATCAGCAAAGGGCGTTCGCGGGTGTTCAGCGTCGGGTTGATCTGGTCCAAAACCGCCGAGAACCGCTTGACGATTGACCGTTCCAGCGCGGTGATTTCCGCCTTCTGTTCATCCGACAGGGCGGCGGTCGCGTTCAGCTGCACCTTGTGCTGATTATCCGCCCCGCGATAATTTTCGAGGACCGTGCCCACCAGCTTGCGCAGGCGCTGTTGTGGGGGAAGGGTGGGATCATCCTCTTCTTCGATGGCCGCATCCAAACCTTCCAGGTGGGTGATGATGATCGCAAAGATCAGCGCGTCCTTGCTGGGGTAATAGTGGTACAAAAGCGCCTTGGACACATGCGCCACAGTGGCGATCTGCGCCATCGAGGCCTTTTCCATCCCCTGCTCGGCAAAGACCTGCGCGGCCTTGTCCAGAATGCCGCGCTGCTTTTCCTCGAAGTCTGCCGCCCGGGTCCGAGCCATGGTATCTTCTTTCTTGAGTCTGCCGGTGAAAAAGGGGCATTTCTGCCCCCTTAACCCAGATCAATGATATTGTCACCGACCGATCGGTCAACTTTTGGGCCGATTGTCCACAACCCGCTTGGCTTTGCCTTCGGAACGGGCAATCGCATTTGGATCGGCCACATTGATGCGGGTGGAAACGCCCACGATGGCCTTGATATGATGTGCCAGTTCCTTGGCCGACTTGGCGCGGGCGCCTTCGCCCACCATGTCGAGGGCGCATTCGACATGCACGGTCATGTTGTCCATCCGACCTTCACGGGTGAGCTCGATCTGGAAATGTGGGGCAAGGCCCTTGCACTTGAGGATCTGCTCTTCGATCTGGGTCGGAAAGACGTTGACTCCGCGCAGGATGATCATGTCGTCGCTGCGCCCGGTGATCTTTTCGATGCGCCGCATCGACCGTGCGGTGCCTGGCAGCAGGCGCGTCAGATCGCGGGTGCGGTAGCGCACCATGGGCAGGCCCTCTTTGGTCAGGGTAGTGAACACCAGTTCCCCCATCGCACCATCGGGCAGCGGCTCGCCTGTCACGGGGTCGATGATTTCCGGGTAGAAGTGGTCTTCCCAGATGTGCAACCCATCCTTGGTTTCCACGCATTCCTGGGCCACGCCGGGGCCCATGATTTCCGACAGGCCGTAGATATCGACGGCGTGCATGTCGAAGGCGTCCTCGATTTCCTGCCGCATGGCGTTCGTCCAGGGCTCTGCGCCAAAAATGCCGACACGCAGCGAGGATTGGCGCGGGTCCAGCCCCTGACGGCGGAATTCGTCGAGAATAGACAACATGTAGGATGGCGTGACCATGATGATCTGCGGCTGGAAGTCGGTGATCAGAGTCACTTGCCGTTCGGTCTGCCCACCCGAGATCGGTACCACCGTGCAGCCTAGACGTTCCGCTCCGTAATGCGCGCCTAAGCCCCCGGTGAACAGGCCGTAGCCATAGGCGTTGTGCAGCATGTCGCCCGGCCGCCCGCCCGCCGCGCGAATGGATCGTGCGATCAGATTGGCCCAGATGTCGATGTCATTCGCGGTGTAACCCACGACCGTCGGCTTGCCGGTGGTTCCCGACGATCCGTGCACCCGGACCAGCTTGGCACGCGGCACCGCGAACATTCCAAAGGGGTAAGTATCGCGCAGGTCCTGTTTGTTGGTGAACGGAAACTTTGCAATGTCTTTCAGGGACTTCAGGTCTTCGGGGTGCACATCGTGTTCAATGAACCGGTTGCGATAGAACGGCGAGTTTTCATAGGCATGCCTCAACGACCGTTTCATGCGGTGGAATTGCAGCGCCTCGATTTCGTCGCGTGAGGCGATCTCGATCGGGTCGAGATCCTGCCTGCGGGGGGTTAGGTCTTCCATGGTGTCCTCCCTTGAAACTACGCTAGCCCGGTCAGTCGCCGACCGGAAGATGGGTGCCCTTGACGATGCGCGAATGTCCGCGGAATTCGGCCACATGCGCCCCGTCCTGATTGGTGATGCGGATGTCGTAGACGCCTGACCGTCCCTGCCGCGAGGTTTCGCGGGCAACGGCGGTCAGTTTGTCGCCCAGCCGGACCGGTATAAGGTAGGTGATCGAACAGTGCTGCCCGACAACCCGCTGATTGTAGCTGTTGCAGGCAAAGGCAAAGGCACTGTCGGCAAAGGTGAAGATATAGCCGCCGTGGCACGAACCGTGCCCGTTCGACATCGCCTCGGTCACAGTCATAGTCAGGGTCGCCCCGCCGGGGACTACGCGTTCCAGCACCATGCCTAACCTCTGGCTGGCAGAGTCGCCATCCCACAACGATTTGGCCGAGGCTTCAGCCACCTCTTGCGGGGTCATCTGTTCCACGGATTTCATTTGCCCCTGAACTCCGCCTTGCGCTTTTCCAGAAAGGCGGTGACGCCTTCTGCATAGTCCGCGCTTTGTCCCGCCTGACGTTGCAGGTCACGCTCCATGTCAAGCTGCGCGTCCAGGCTGTTGTCGGCCGCGGCCTGGATCAACCGTTTGGTCAGGCCCAGCCCCAGCGTCGGCCCGTCGGCCAACGATTCGGCCAGCGCCCCGGCTTCGGCTGAAAGGTTGGCATCGTCGACCGCCTTCCAGATCAGCCCCCAGTCGGCTGCCTTTTCCGCCGACAGCGGTTCAGCCGTCAGGGCTAGCGCCTTGGCGCGAGGCTCGCCCAGAATGCGGGCGAGGCTCCAGCTTCCGCCGGCATCGGGGATCAGGCCGATCCTGGCAAAGGCCTGAATGAACTTCGCCGATCTTGCTGCCAGTACGATGTCGCAAGCGAAGGCGATATTCGCCCCAGCACCTGCAGCGACACCATTCACCGCGCAGATCACCGGCTTTTCCAGCGCGCGAATCAGGCGCAGCGTGGGGTTGTAGTAGGTGTCCAGCGTCTGCCCCAGATCAGGGGTCGGGCCGCCTTTGCGCGGGTCCCGGTCGCCCAGATCCTGGCCCGCGCAGAACCCGCGGCCCGCCCCGGTCAGCAGAACGGCCCGGATCGCATCTTCCTTGTGCGCGCGGCTGATCTGCGCGCGCAGTGCAAGGTGCATGTCTTCGTTGAAGGAATTCAGCTTGTCCGGACGGTTCAGTGTCAGGCGCAGCACGCCGGACTGAAGCGTCGAGAGGACTGTATCGGATGCGGTCATGGTCAGGTCTCCCGTCCGGCAGAAGTGTCCGGACCCCCGAAAATTCATCTTGCATAAACCGACCGGCCGGTCAATCATAAAGCAGCGGGAATCACTATGGCTCCGGTAGGAGGACTGCCATGTCGGACTTCTATGATCTCCATCGGCCACTGCTTGACACGGCCGTCAATGCCCTTGCATCCCGCGGTTACTGGACCCCATTCCCAGAGGTTCCCAGCGGCAAGATATATGGTGAAACCGCCAAGGCAGACGGAGACAGTGCGTTCGAGTCGCTGATCGGGTCCGCGTTCGACATTCCCGGTCATCCAGGTGGCAAGCAGATGGGGGCCGAGGTGTCGCCCTTCGGTCTGGTGCTGGAAATCCTGTATCCTTCTGCCAGTCCCGACGATCTGATTGCCGCCGCGACCGCCGCCGCCCCGGCACTGGCGGCCGCCACACCCGAGGTCCGCGTCGGTGCCTGCATCGAGGCACTGGTGCGTCTGAACCGGATCAGTTTCCTGATCGCAAATGCCACGATGCACACCACGGGTCAGGCCTTCGCCATGGCGTTTCAGGCAGGCGGCCCTCATGCACAGGACCGCGGACTCGAGGCAGTCGCCGTCGCTTGGGTGGAGATGACGCGCTTTGCCACGCGCGCACGCTGGCAAAAGCCGCAAGGCAAGGCCGCCCCCTTGATCATCGACAAAAGCTGGACTTTGCGGCCCGCAGGGGTGGCCCTGACCATCGGGTGCAACACCTTTCCGACATGGAACTCTTATCCCGGCCTGTTCGCCAGTCTTGCCACCGGCAACCCCGTGATCGTGAAACCGCATCCACGCGCCATTCTGCCACTCGCCCTGACCGTGCGCGTGCTGCGCCAGGTTTTGGTGGACGCTGGTTTGCCTGCCGATGCCGTACTGCTGGCCGTGGACGAGCCGGGGGCCGAGATCACCAAGGTTCTGGCAACGCGACCCGAGGTCAGACTGATCGACTACACCGGGTCGCCGGCATTTGGAAATTGGTTGCGCGACCATGCGCGGCAGGCCCAGTTGTTCACCGAGGAAACCGGCGTCAACAGCGTGGTGATCGCGGCGACCGATGATCTGGACGGCATGTGCGCCAACCTTGCCTTTGCGTTGTCGCTCTATTCCGGGCAGATGTGCACCTCTCCGCAGAACATCTACATTCCCGCAGGCGGTATCGACACCGATCAGGGGCACAAGTCCTTTGATCAAATTTCGGATGCGCTGGTGGCAGCGGTTGACTCGCTGCTGGCCGACCCGGCCCGGGCGGCGGGCATCTGCGGCGCCATCGCCAACCCCGCTACGCAGAACCGCATCGAGGCTGTGGCCGCCCGTGGCCGCATCCTGCGTGGTGGTGCGGCAGATGGCCTGCCGGGCCCCTTGCTTTTGCTGCCGGCACCGGACAGCGACGTGGCGGAGGACGAATGCTTTGGGCCCGTGGCCTTTTTGATCGCAGCAGGCGATGCAGACTCGGCGATCGCTGCGGCCGCCGGCCTTGCCCGCGACAAGGGTGCCATCACCGCCGCGCTCTATGACACTGACGCCGCACGCATCACCCGCGCCGAGGCTGCGTTTGTGGCAGCCGGGGTAAACCTGTCGATCAACCTGACTGGCAACATCTTTGTCAACCAGTCTGCGGCTTTCAGCGATTTCCATGTCACCGGTGCCAATCCCGCCGGCAATGCCAGTCTGACAGACACCGCCTTTGTCGCCAGCCGGTTCCGCCGCGTGATGTCGCGGCGCCCTGTAGCGACCTGACGTTCCAACAACCCGAGATCTCTGGGAGGAGACCATGAAGACATTTCTGACCACCACTGCCCTTGCCGCCTTTGCATTTGCCGCTCCGGCCCTTGCCGAAATCAGAATCGGGGCCTCGCTGTCGTCCACCGGGCCTGCGGCATTCCTCGGGGATCCGGAACTGAAAACCCTCGAAATGCTGGTTGAAGAGCTGAACGCCAAGGGCGGAATCAATGGCGAGCAGATTGCGCTAATTGCCTATGATGACAATGGCGACCCGAACAAGGCGCGCACCTTCGCCACCCGCTTGGTCGAGGACGACGAGGTCGTGGCTATCATCGGCGGCACCACCACCGGCACCACCATGTCGATCCTGTCCGTCACCGAAGAAGCCGAGATCCCTTTCATCTCGCTGGCCGGGGCCATCGACATCATCAACCCGGTCAAGCCTTTTACCTTCAAGACCCCGCACACCGACCGTATGGCCTGCCAGAAGATCTTCGAGGACATGCAAAAGCGCAGCCTCACCAAGATCGGTATGATCTCGGGCACTGACGGCTTCGGCGCTTCGATGGAGGCCCAGTGCAAGGCTGTGGCGCCCGATTTCGGGATCGAGATCGTCGCGACTGAAACCTATGACCCCAAGGACGCCGACATGACGGCGCAGTTGACCAAGATAAAGGGCACTGCGGGTGTGCAAGCCGTGATGAACCCGGGCTTCGGCCAGGGCCCGTCGATCGTGACCCGCAACTACCAGCAACTGGCCATCGACATGCCGTTCTACCAGTCGCATGGCGTGGCATCTGATGGTTTCATCTCGCTTGCTGGTGCCGATGCCGCCGAAGGCGTTCGCCTTCCGGGCACCGCGCTGCTGGTCGCCGATCTTCTGGCCGAGAACGATCCGCAGAAGCCCGTTGTTGCCGCCTACAAGGCGATGTTCGAGGAAAAGACCGGCACACCGGTTGGCACATTCGGCGGCTATGCGCATGACGCCTTTCTGATCATGACCGATGCGCTGACCCGCGCGGGTTCCGCCGAGCCTGCCGCGATCCGCGACGCCATCGAAGCGACCAGCGGCCTTGCCGGCACCACGGGCATCTACAGCTTTACGGCCGAAGATCACCTTGGCCTTGATTTGTCTGCGTTCCGCATGCTGGAAATCAAGGGCGGTGCCTGGGCTTTGGCCGAGTAATCGTCCGAGGACCACCCCCAAGCCCCCGCGTCACAGCCGCGGGGGCTCCCGGTCCGGACAACCCAGAGCATCAAGTCGGAGAACGGCGATGTCGGAACTGCTGCAATTCCTGTCTTCGGGGGTGACAGTCGGCGCGGTCTATGCGCTCGTGGCCCTTGGTTTCACCATCATTTACAATGCTTCTGACGTGGTGAACTTCGCGCAGGGCGAATTCGTCATGCTGGGAGGCATGATCACGGTTTTTGCCTATGGCGCGGGCGCGCCGATGCCCCTTGCGGCGCTGATGGCCATTCTGGCAACGGCAACGCTGGGCGTGGTAATGAACAAACTGACGATTGAACCTGCCCGGGGCGCGCCGGTGGTGTCGCTGGTGATCATCACTATCGGAGTGTCGATCTTCATTCGTGGCGCGTCGCAACTGATTTTCGACAAGCAGATCCACAGATTTCCGGCCTTTTCGGGAGATGACCCAATCCGCATTCTGGGGGCGACGATTCTGCCGCAAAGCCTGTGGGTGATCGGCGGGGCCTTTGCAGTGTTTGTCGGACTGTGGCTGTTCTTTACCCGCACTCTGCTGGGTCGCGCCGTGCTGGCAACTTCGAATAACCGGCTGGCGGCACAGCTTGTGGGTATCAATACCACCTTCGTGATGACCTTGTCCTTCGCGCTGTCGGCCGGGATTGGCGCGCTGGCGGGAGTTCTCGTCACGCCGATCACCATGACCTCGTATGATGTGGGTCTTGGGCTTGCGCTCAAAGGCTTTGCCGCCGCCATGCTGGGTGGGATGGGCAACCCCAAGGGCGCGTTGGTGGGCGGGTTGACGCTGGGCCTACTGGAGGGGCTTACAGCGGGCTACGTGTCGTCGCAGTACAAGGATGCCGCCGCATTTGTCGTCATCCTCGCGGTGCTGTTCTTCCTGCCGCAGGGTCTGTTCGGCCGCAAATCGACCGATCGGGTGTAACATGAAACTGACGACGAAATCCGCCACCCTCCTGGGCCTTGTGGTGTTGATCGCCCTTGCGCCGCTGTTATTTCCCTCGAGTTTCTACTACCGCGTAGGCGCGTTGATCTTTGTCAACGGGCTTGCCGTGACAGGGATCGTGATCTTGACCGGATGGGCGGGGCAGATCAGCCTTGGCCACGCCGGATTTGCTGGGATCGGGGCCTATGCCTGCGCATTGGCCCCGGTGCACCTCGGCCTTCATCCGGCGCTGGCGGTGGGCTTGGGAGCAATGATCTCGGCCGTGTTGGCCTGGCTGGTCGGACGCCCGATCCTGCGGCTCAAGGGATATTACCTTGCCGTTGCGTCACTTGGCATGGGCATCCTGATCTCCATGGTTCTGAACAATGAGCGCGACCTGACCCGCGGGCCGGATGGCATCGACGTGCCGGACCTTGGCCTTCGGGGGGTTCTGAAAGATGCAGGCCTCGATCTGTCGAATGGGCAGTTCTGGTATTTCTTCTGCGGTCTCGTGCTGATCCTTGGCGCATGGTTGGCGCTGAACCTGTTCAACAGCCCGACGGGGCGGGCCTTGCGCGCGCTGCACGGGTCGGAAATCGCCGCCAGCACCGTCGGCATCGACGTGCCGCGCCTGAAGCTGCAGGCGTTTGTGATCTCGGCGGTCTATGCCTCGGTCTCGGGGTCGCTGCTGGCGCTGCAAAACAAGTTCATCACCCCCGATGTCGCCGGATTCATGCACTCGGTCGAGATGGTGACGATGGCGGTTCTGGGCGGGGTCGGGTCAGTTGCTGGCGCCATCTTCGGTGCCGCAGTGCTGACGCTGTTGCCACAGGTTCTGACCGTCTTCGCCGAATACGAACAACTGGTGCTGGGCCTTGTAATGGTACTGGTGATGATCTTCCTGCGCGAAGGGGTTGTGCCGTCGATCCTGCGCAAAATCCGTGGGGTGGGGGAATGACGCTGCTGTTGATCGAGGGGTTGGGCATTTCCTTTGGCGGGGTGAAGGCCGTCCATGATGTGTCCTTTTCCGCCGAACCGGGTGAGATCGTATCTGTGATCGGGCCGAACGGGGCGGGCAAGACCACACTGTTCAACATGATCTCGGGGATCTACAGCCCAAGGTCGGGGCGCGTGATGCTGGACGGCGAAGATGTGACCGCGATGTTACCACATTTGCTGGCGCGCCGAGGCATGTGCCGGACATTCCAGAACCTGCAGGTGTTCCAGTCCATGACCGTGCTGGAAAACACCATCGCGGGCTATCATCTTCAGGAAAGCGGGTCGGTGTTGGCAGATCTGCTGAACCTGCCCGTGTCGCGACGGCGCGCCCGCGCAGCCGAGGCTGGAGCGCGCGATCTTCTGCGTCGTGTCGGGCTGGACCGCGCAGCCGAGCGCGAAGCGGGGAGCCTGTCCTACGGCGCGCTCAAGCGGTTGGAAATAGCCCGTGCCATGGCACTGAACCCCCGAGTTCTGCTGCTGGATGAACCGGCGGCGGGCTGCAACGCAGTCGAAACCGAAGAGATCGACCACCTGATCGCCGAAATCGCGGCATCGGGCGTGGCAATCCTGCTGGTGGAACATGACATGAAGATGGTGATGCGGATTTCGAACCACATCGTCGTTCTGGACCATGGCGAGAAGATTGCCGAGGGCGATCCTGCCACAGTCAGCCGCAACCCGGCCGTGATTGCCGCGTATCTGGGGGCCGAAAATGCTGCTGGTTGAAGGTTTGCGCGCCCGCTATGGGCGGATCGAAGTTCTGCACGGGTTGGACCTGCGCGTTGACTCGGGCGAGATCGTGTCGGTGATCGGGGCAAACGGCGCCGGTAAGACCACTCTTCTGCGCTGTTTGTCGGGGGTACACCCCGTATCCGGGGGCACCGTCACGTTTCGGGGCGAGCCGCTGTCAGGCGTGCCTGCATGGCGCCGCGTCGGACGCGGCTTGGCGCAATCGCCCGAAGGCCGGCAGATCTTTACCAACCTGAGTGTTGAAGAAAACCTGCGCCTTGGGGCTTACCTGTTCGCCGACGATCGCGTGGAAAAGGATATGCAGGACGCCTTCCAGATGTTCCCGATCCTGAAGGAAAAGCGAAATCTGGCCGCGGGCGGCCTGTCGGGCGGACAGCAGCAGATGCTGGCCATGGCGCGCGCGCTGATGGCGCGGCCGTCCTGCCTCTTGCTGGACGAGCCCTCGATGGGGCTGGCACCAATCATTGTGCAGCAGATCTTCGACGTGGTGAAGGGCCTGAGGGCGCTGGATGTGACCGTGCTTCTGGTGGAACAGAACGCTTATGGCGCGCTGAAGATCGCGGATCGCGGCTATGTGATGGAAACCGGCCGCATCACACTGGACGGGCCAGCCGAAGCGCTGATCGCCGATCCGCGCATCCGCGAAGCCTATCTGGGGATTTGATATGAACGTCGTCAGCATCGAACGTGAAGGCGCTATAGCCGTCGTCACCGTGGACAAACCGCCCGTCAACGCACTGGGGCAGGCGCTGCGGCAGGGGTTGTGGGACGCCGTGGGCAGCCTGGACGCCGACGGGTCCGTGCGTGCGGTCGTTCTGCTCTGCGCTGGCCGCACCTTCATCGCGGGCGCGGATGTCACAGAGTTCGGCAAGCCGCCGGTGCCGCCGCACTTGCCCGATCTGGTGGACCGCATCGAAGGTGCCGCCAAGCCCTGGGTTGCGGCGATCCATGGATCTGCCCTTGGCGGCGGGTTCGAGGTGGCGATGGGCTGCCGGTTGCGCGTGGCGCTGGACACGGCATCGGTCGGCCTGCCCGAGGTGACGCTGGGCATTGTGCCGGGTGCATCGGGCACCGTGCGCACGCCGCGATTGGCGGGGGTCGAGGCTGCGGTGGACATGGTCACATCTGGCCGTCCGGTGACGGCGGCGCGGGCGCTGGCGCTGGGTCTGGTGGATGCGGTAGTGACGGGCGATCTGCGGGCGCAGGCGGTGGCCTTTGCCCGATCTGCGCTTGCAGCAGGGCTGCCCGCGCCGGTGTCTGGCCGCCCGGTGCACTCGCCCGACGTCGCGTGGTGGGACGCACAGCGCGCCGCCATCGCCAAACGCGCGCGGGGCGAGATTGCCCCCTTGCGCGCCCTCGATTGCCTGCGCCACGCAGCCGAGCGCCCCTTTGCCGAGGCAATGGCGCATGAACGCGCTACCTTTCTGGACTTGCGCGGATCGGATCAGGCAGTGGCCCTGCGCCATATCTTTTTCGCGGAACGCGCAGCGCCTCGGCCCGCCCATCTCGCACAGGTGGCGACACGCCCGCTGCGCCGGGCCGGGGTGATCGGCGGCGGGACCATGGGGGCGGGGATCGTTGCTGCGCTGCGCGATGTGGGCCTGCCCGTTGTGCTGATCGAACGCGACGATGCGGCGGTGGCACGCGGCCTTGACACCCTGCGCGACATTTTCGAAGGCGCCGTCAAGCGCGGCAAACTAAGCAAAGCCGAGCTTGAGGCACGGATGGCGGGGGTGACGGGGTCTAGCGACCACACGCTGCTGTCGGACGCCGATCTGGTGATCGAGGCGGTGTTCGAAGACCTGCCCGTCAAACGCGCGGTGTTTGACCGGTTGGGCAAGGTCTGCCGCGCCGACGCTGTGCTGGCCACCAACACGTCTTACCTTGACCCCCGGCTGATCGCCGAAGGTCTGCCGCATCCTGAGCGGTTTGTCGTGCTGCACTTCTTCAGCCCTGCCAACGTGATGAAACTTCTGGAGATCGTGCCCATCCCCGACACCTCGCCCGATGTGCTGGCCACGGGCTTTGCGCTGGCGCGGCGGCTTGGCAAGATTCCGGTGCAGGCGGGGATCTGCGAAGGCTTCATCGGCAACCGCATCCTGATGCGCTATCGCGCCGAGGCCGAAAGACTGGTCCGGCAGGGTGTTGCCATCGCCATGGTCGATAAGGCAATGCGCGACTATGGTTTCGCCATGGGCCCGTTCGAGGCACAGGATCTGGGCGGGCTGGACATCGCCTACCTGCAACGCGAAGGCGCACGGTTGGCGGGGCAGCACGTCCCGGAAACGCTGGGCGATGTGCTGGTGCAGGCCGGGCGCAAAGGGCAAAAGACCGGAGGTGGCTGGTATGACTATGCCGCGGGGGATCGAAGCCCACGGCCTTCTGCGCGGGTCGCATCGCTTTTGTCGCCAAGGATTGCACAAGGCCCTGGTCTGTCTGGCGTGGAAATCGCCACTTGGCTGACCGGCGCGATGGCAGCGGAAGGTCACGCGATCCTGTCGCAAGGTATCGCACTGAAGGCATCGGATATCGATCTGGTGGAAGTGCATGGCTACGGTTTCCCGCGATGGCGCGGCGGACCGATGTTTGCCGAATCGTGTGCATGAACGCCGGCCGGTGGGAAAATCAGACCTGACGATACCCAAACCGGTGTGACCCATGGCGGCAACCGGTTTGATGTCCAGAACAGCACCTTGCATCTCAGCCTGCCGACGGTTTCGAGGCAGGGGATATTACCAACCATAGGGGCCGCGCATGTCGTGCCGCCCTGCCAAGGCCGCTCGCCGCACCGCGCTACGGAGCGTGGCGACCGTGATCACCTTCAGGCAATCGTATCGTCGATCTTGGGTCGCAAGTTCAAAGTCGATACGGGTTTGGTCTGCTTGCTTTCAATCAGTAGGGTGATAAGGCCGAACCCCGCTGTCAGCGCCCAAAGATGCCACAGCGTTGCGGCCAGATCCGGCAGCCGCGCGCCCATCTGACTGACCCGGACCAAGCCGTCTATTGCTGGCGTCGAGGGCACAAGCTGTGCTGCGGCGTTCAGCATGGGCGGAATGGCTTCGACCGGCCACGCAAAACCGGACAGAAAGAAGAACGGCAACCCAAGCGCCAGCAGCACCACTTGCACCACCGACGCTGATCTGAACAGCGCGGCCACGCATTGGGCCAGCAGTCCGGTTGCCAGCACGAACGGCAGGCCGATGGCCAGAACGTCGCCCACATGGCCCAGGTTGGGTAGGCCGTAAACAGCCGGCAGCACAATAAGATAGACCGGCAGCAGCACAGAATAGATCGCAACCCACCCCGCCATCCGCCCCAGAACCAACGCCACCGGATGATCCATGCCGCGCCTGCGTCGCGTGGCGGTCAGGGCAAGCCCCATCAGGATGGTCTGTTGCAGGATCAAAACAAAGGCTGCGGGCAGTACGTAGGTGGCGTAGCCAGCCGCAGGGTTGAACAGGGGTACTTCAACCTGATTGGCCGGGCTTACCTGCGCCAGCGCCACATGGGGGCTCGCGCCGGAGGCCATCAGGCGACCTGCTTCGATCTCGGCCCCCATCTGGCGGATCGGCACTGCGGCACCCTGCATGACCCTTTGATACATCAGGAAATAACTGGCATCGGCATAAACCGCGACAGGGCTTTGGCGGCCACGTTGAAGGTTGCGCTCGAACCCTTCTGGGATCAGCAGCACGCCGTAAGCCTTGCGCTCGTGCACCAGCCGTACCGCTTGCGCCATATCACGCGCGTCCATACTGATCACAACCGCCTCGGAGGCATCGACACGGCGGGCAAGGTCGGCGGACGTGGTCGTGCGATCCTGATCGATCAGCACCACCCTCACATCCCGCAACAGTTCCGCCCGGTAGGGCAAGGGGTAGATCACCGCATAGATGACCAGCGCCAGCAGCAGGATCGACCGCACCTGACGGTCGGTAAACACCGCCCACACCTCGTCTCGCATGGCACGCCAAACCGCCATCACGCGACGACGTCCATGTTCCGGCGCAATCGGGCCAGTTGCGCCAGTGCCAGTGCAGCCAGCCCGAAGGCGATCAACGCAAGCCAAAGCACCGACCAGATTGAAATCTCGACCGGTGTGGCGCGCAGCGACTGGTCGATGCGCAGCTGCACATACCAGGTGCCGGGGATAAGCGCGCCCCAGGCTTGCGCCAGCGGCGACATCGCTTCGCGCGGAAAGCCAAGGCCCATGAAGCCGAACGCAGGTGCCGTGATTACGGCAATGATGCTTGCCGCCGTCCCCATGTCGCGGGTCAGCACAAATGCCAGAGCTCCGATCAGTTGCGCGGCCAGCACGAACAGCACCGCCCCTGCGGCCATTAGCGGCAGCGAGCCGCGCAAGGGCACGTCCAGCACACCGTAAAGCGCCACATCCGAAAGCCCGAGGATCAGCAGAAAAACGACCGTGTAGGGCAGGATTTTGCCCAGCATCGCCGGCAACAGGCCGCCTGCCAGCCGCACCAGACCCTGCGGGTCGCGGCCGGGGCCAAAGTCCAGTGAAATGGCGTAGGCAGTTCCGGCTGCGGCGATGATCTGCAAGATGGTGGGCACCAACGCCGCCAGCAGAAAATGCACATAGTCGAACGCCGGGTTGAACAGCGCATGCGCCTGCAACGGGATCGGCTGCACGGCTACTTGCGCCTGCGTCGGCGCTTCGCCCTGTCCTTCGCGAACCGACACGCGCAGTCCAGCAAGCACGGTATCAATCGCATTTCGTGCACCGCGTGCAACCAGTGACCCCGCACTCATATGCTGGTTGTCGTAGAAGATCACAATCTCGGGCCGCGCGCCGCGGGTGATCTCCCGCTCAAGGTTTGCGGGCAGCCAGACCGCCCCGCGCACCGCCCCCGACACGATCAGCGCCCGCGCCTCCGACAGGCTTGACGGCCGATGAGTAACCTGCACCTCAGGGGCCGCGTCAATCATCCGGGTGATGCTTCTTGACAGTGCGGACCGGTCCAGATCGACCACCGCTACCGCCATGCCCGTGGGGATGCCCGCGCGAAAGATGCCTGTCAGGAGTGCGATCATCAGCACCGGCAACAGTACCACCAACCCGAGCAGGACCGGGTTGCGCAACAGCAGGCGGAATTCGCGCCGCATGAGCCGGCCCATTGTGGCTTACTCTCCCAGTGAGATCAGCGCCGACATGCCGGGCCGCAAGCCGGGCAGCGGCGTGGTGGCGCGAGCGCGCAGCTCGAAACTGCGCAGATCAAAATCGCCGGTGGCGCGGGTGGCCCGCCAGCTTGCAAACTGACCCTGAACGTTGATCAGGGTGATTTTCGTGTCAACCCCGGCGTCCAGCGCTGGCACGCGCACCCGCAGGGTGTCACCCACCTGCAATCCGGTCAGCAAATCCTCGCGCAGATTGAAGGTGAACCAGGCACTGTCCAGATCGACAATGGTGAACAGCGGCGTACCGGGACCAATATTCTCGCCAGGTTCGATCAGACGGGCAGAAATCTCACCGGTCATGGGGGCCTTGACAGTCAGCTCGTCCAGATCCGCCTGACGTTGCGCCAGCGTTGCCTCGGCCTGAGCGACTTGCGCCGCAGCCAACGCCCGCTCTTCGGGGGACGCGCCGGCCCGGGCCAGATCCAGCTGTGCCTGCGCCGCCTCGACCCGTCGGGTGGCGGTTTCGACGTTGCGGGTTGACTGGTCCAGTTGTGTTTGCGGGCGCAGGCCCTGCTGCGACAGTTGCGTGTCTCTGGCGATCTGTTCTTGCGCCAGCCGCAGGTCCGCCTGTGCCAACGCGAGGTCCGCCTCGCGTACCCGAATCAGCTCTGGCCGCGTCGCCCCTGCCGCTGCCTGCGATGCCCGCGCCACCCCCAGCCCCGACGCCGCTGCGGCATGCGCCGTCACAAGCTGCGGGTTTGACAGCGTCACCAGCAGCGTGCCCGCCGCGATTGTGTCGCCCAAATCTCCCGTCACCTCGGCCACCCGGCCAGACATGCGGGCCGATACATCGACCCGAGAGGCCGCCACCTCCCCCTGGATCAGCAACGGTCCGGGGCGCGTCACCCACCAGACCGCCCCCGCAACCACCAAAGCCAACGCTGCAAGAAGCATGAAGGGCAACAGCATGTTGCGCGCGGGTAACTCTGGCTCGTTCACGAAAACACCTCTGGTTGTTGTGCGTAAAGCTACTGCACGGTCCTACAATTATAGGACAGCCCATTGCAGAACAATGAAATTGATGCAAATTACGGCGCTTGCCGTGTCCGACAGACCCATCGGGACGTCACGGACAAGGGCAGCAGCACCTCTGTTTGCTGGCCATCTTGTGGCGCCGCACGTCCAGCTCCGTGTCAAACGCATCTTTTGCGATGGTCGTAACCTTGGCATCTGCGGGCTATGGGATGTTTGGCAATGGGGCAAGTGGCCCGGAAATCAGCCGCTTTGCTGGCCCGGCCCATGTGCGGAAATTCCACTTGTCCCGGCTGTTCGGTTGCGCCGTCCCAGCACCAGCCATTCGGTCAGGCGGAAATATCCACCTCCAGATCCAGGAACGGAGCATATTGCTGCGCGCCAAAGATATCGCCATCCCCGGCACTTCCCGAGGGGCGAACGCGCAGAATGGTGAACTTGATCGCATAAGCCGGATCATATTCAACAAAATCTGTCAGCCGGTCCGGGTCGATCTTCAGTATGTCGCACACGCTGTCGCGGGTGAGCGCGCCCGACCGTTTGACCAGATCATAGGTCTCGCGTTCGCGGAAGATGATGTCGAAGGTGATCTTGTCCGTCCCTGCATTCTTGGACCGGATGGTTTTCGCCAGATCGGAAAGTTTCGTGACGTTGTTCATGGGGCACCTCAGCCGACGGTTTCGCTATGGGTCGGGAACAGTTCCAGCGGGCTGCTGACCGACATGGTGTGGTTTAGTGTCCAACGATAGGCCGGGCTGGCGTGTAGAACCTCATCCAGCACAAAGGACACACCGCCTGCCGTTCCCTTCACCTCTGGCAGCCGCGCATAGAACATCTGCCGGGTTCCGGTCATGCAGACCTCTTCCGCCATTTCACGCGTGGGCGCGACGCCTTGGACGACGACGCATAGCTCATGCCCCGGCTGGTCTTTCAGGGGTTCCATATCCCCCATCACGCCGTTGCGGCCAAAGACGTTGTAGTGCAGCTCCCACCCGGTTGGGCCAAAGCGTTCGATGGTTTGTGCGCGGGCCCAGTCGATCACGGCATCAACATTGGCGATGGTGTAGGGGTCACGAATGCCGGCCATACCGACAAACCGCTCGCCTACCTTGCCCGATCCTTCCAGTTTCACCCGGAAATCCTCGGCCGGAACAAAGTCCATCCCGGTCACCCGGGTGGTCTTTTCACTGACCTGATCATAGTGGCAGTTGGTCATGTCCAGCATGCCGCCCGCGACGAATTCGTGGAACGGGTTTGACCGCTCATACATCGCGTGGCCGGCAACCGATGCGACGGTGCAGCGTTGCCATGATGCCATTGCGGTCACCTCTACCGCTTCATGCGTGATTTCGCCCATGACGGTTTCTTTCGCGCCGTAAGGTTCCGCACAAAAAGACGCGCATTCCAGAACCTTGCCAAGGTAATAGCTTTGCGCCTCGGGAAAGCCCTTGTGCAGCGCGCAGGCCGCAAAGATTGCACTGTCGGATGATCGCCCGCCGATGATCACGTCACAGCCGTCCTCCAGCAGTTTGACAAAGGGGTGGACCCCCGCCATCGCCACCACGCGCGACGTGGCGTCAAGTTCCGCCTCGGTCAAATCCTCACGTGCATCAAGCCCACGGATGGCAGAACCATCGCGGATCTTGGCGCGGACATATTCGCGATCCACCTCCGAATAGAACCAGCCCAGTTTGAAGGGGGCCAAGTTGTGACGACGCGCGATGTCGCGGATGATCTGAACAAACATGTCAACGCGCGAGTTTGTGCCCGTATCCCCCGCCGAACCGATCACCATCGGGACACCCAGACGACGCGCGGCCAAGAGCATTTCTTCAAGATCATGCTCTTGCCACGCGCGAGGGCTTGCGCAGCTGTCGTTGCCAAGCGGCACTGGGCCAATGTCATCACTGCCGGAATCCGCAGCAATGAAATCGGGTTTGGTTTCAACTGCGAGACGGAAACTCTCGGTCTTTAGCGGGGCAAAGCCCAGATGCCCATTTGGGCAGATGATTCTGATGGAAGACATTCTTTCCCCTCGCACATCGCGTTTCACCAAATGATATGCACGTTGCGTGCCAAAATTTGGGGCTTAAACACCGAAAGAATTTGGGAAACCCAGGGCGCTTGCGCGAATAGCACGCACTTGTGCGCGCATCACGCAAAACATGGATCAAGATTTCAGAAGGCCCAGCTTTGTCATCTGGTGACGCAGCGCGTGGCGCGACAGACCAAGCCGCTTCGCCGCCTCTTGCGGGTTGCCATTGGACTGAGACATGGCCTGACTGATGATGGTGCGCTGAAAGGAATCGGTCGCGGCATGGTAGTCGTCTGATCTGGCTGGCAGGGCGGCAGCGGTCGGGTCGGATTGCCCTGAAACCGAACGCAAAATGCGGTCAGGCAGATGGCGTGGCAAGATCATGTTTTCATCTTCCAGAATGAAGATGCGTTCGAGCAGGTTTTCCAACTCTCGAACATTGCCGGGCCAGGCATATCGCAAAAAGATCTGTTCGGCTTCGGCTGACAGGCCACGCATGGTCCGGCCATAGGTCTTGTTGAATCGCGCGATAAAGTGACGGGCCAAGGTCAGCACATCTTCGCCGCGTTCGCGCAGGGCAGGCAGGTTAACCGCAATCACCTGAAGCCTGTAGTAAAGGTCTTCGCGAAACCGGCCCGAAGTGACCTCGGACAAAAGGACCTTGTTGGTGGCCGCGATAAAGCGCACATCCACCTTGACCGGTTTGACCGCACCGACACGCCGGAATTGTTGCGTGTCCAGCAATGTCAGAAGTTTGGCCTGCAGAGTCAGGTCCAGTTCGCGGATTTCATCCAGAAAAACGCTGCCGTGATCGGCAGCCTCGATCAACCCCAGCTTGCGGTCGATGGCACCGGTAAAGGCGCCCTTTTCGTGGCCGAAAAGCTCTGATTCCATCAGATTGGCGGGCAGGGCGGCACAGTTGATATCCACGAAATCACGATGCGCGCGGCTTGACATCTTGTGGATCATCCGGGCTACCAGCCCCTTGCCGACCCCGGTTTCGCCATAAATCAATACTGTCCGTGTCGGACTGCTCCCGATCCGTTCAACCAGCCTGCGCAGAGTCTCGATTGCCGGGGACGTGCCGACCAGTTCGTTGCCGTAGTTTACCATTCAGCCCTACCATTGCTGCGTGATCACCGGCAGGGTTCAATCCTGTGCCATTGGTTCAGACAAGGTGTCCCACCACTGATCTCCATTCCGCCGACACTACAGGAATAAACGACCGAGGAAATGGTTTCCGCGCCATCAATTCCGTCGCTGTGCTGGCACAAAGGTGCCGTGCTTGCACCGGGATGGGTTGCCATCAGTATCTTTGCTTCGCGGGCCGTCCAAGTTCGACCCGGCAGCACCCGGCCAAGGAAATCAAAACGCCGATGCGAATTGCTTGCGATGCTGTCCCTGTCTGGACCAAGGGTCTCCGACCGTGTCTGCGTGGCGGTAAAATGGTTTGTCCGCCATTGTGGTCCCCCTTGCGTGATGACCGGACAGGTGGCTGACAGCTCTACCGCCGCTGTTGCCCCGGCGCGATCCGCCAGAACCAGTGTGCCACCTCCCGCATGAGGCAGGCTGCGGATCATCGTCAAAGCCTCGGCTACCGTGCGGGCGCGGGCAAGCAGGCGGGGCATCAGGAAATAGCGCAGCCATCCGACACGGTGTCGGGTGACGGCAACCTGCGTGTCAGCCACCGCAAGCCCGGCCGCGTTAATGCCCGACGACCATACGGCCAGACTGCCAAGGCTGCTCAGACTGAGAACCTGTCCGGTCAGGATATCGGGACCCGATTGCCGCATCACGCATTGCACTCCCACCTGCACCGCAGCGGTATCACGGTTCTTGACAACAAGCGGCCCCTCCGGACCCGAAGGCACCACCCATGCGCTGCACCCGTCCAGAAGGGTGGCCCCCCCCTTGATATCGCGCAGGGTGCCAAGGTGCAGATGGGCCAAAAGGTCTGGTTCGGCCAGACCAAAACCTGCTGCAACGCCTGCCAGTTCGTCCAGCCCTTCGGGGTCGTGCCGGTCATGAAATTCGCGCTGTGCTGCCAGATAGGCTTCGGCTTCTGCGTCAATCACGCCTTCGGCGCGGGCGCGTTCCACCCGCGCAACGGTGGCTTGCCGCACTGCATCCACCGATGCCGCCCCAGCCTGCGCCCTGCCGCGATCATAGGCGGTGCCATTGGCTGAAATCTCGATCATCGGGTCTCTTCCAGCAGCGTCAGCCCTTCCTCAAGGCGGTGACAGGCCGCAAAATGCTCGGTCCCCACGGTTTGCGAAACCGGGGAAAGCGTCTGGCAGATGGGAATGGCCAAAGGACAGCGCGTGTGGAACTTGCACCCTTTTGGTGGGTCCATGGGTGACGGCAGATCTCCCTGAAGCCGCACGCGGCCCTTGGCGCGCTTGGCTCCGATTTCGGGCACCGCCGACAGCAGGCTTTGGGTATAGGGGTGGCGCGGATTGTCCAGAACCGACGCCACCGGCCCGGTTTCAACGATCTCGCCCAGATACATCACGGCGACCCGGTCGCTGAGGTATCCGATCACCGAAATGTCGTGACTGATGAACAGATAGGTCAGCCCCATTTCCTGCTTCAGCTCCAGCAACAGCGCGATGATCTGTGCCTGAATCGACACGTCCAGCGCTGACACTGGCTCGTCGCAGACGATGAATTCCGGGTTTGACACAAGGGCACGCGCAATGCCGATGCGCTGCCGCTGTCCGCCGGAAAACTGGTGCGGGTAGCGGTCGATCTGATCTGCCTGCAGGCCGACGCGTTTCAAGACCTGCGTGGTGATGGCCCGCGCTTCGTCTCCGCTTGCGATGCCATGCAACGCCAAGGGCAGGCCGACGATTTCGGCCACAGTGCGGCGCGGGTTCAGGCTGGCATAAGGATCTTGAAAGATGATCTGCATCCGCCTGCGGATGGCCTTGAGCGCGGAAGGCGAAAGTGCGGTTACATCGGTACCGTCAAATTCAACCTTGCCTTTGGTTGGTTCATGCAGGCGCAGGATCGCGCGGCCCAAGGTGGATTTGCCGCAGCCACTTTCGCCGATCAGGCCCAGAACCTCGCCCTTGTTCACATACAGCGACACGCCGTTCACCGCACGCACCACCGTCTTGCGACCGCCGGTCAGGCGCTGCGCCAGCGACAGACGGCCTTCGTAGTGCTTTGACAGATTGGTGACTTCAAGCAGGCTCATACTGTTTCCTCCAACCGCAGACAGCGGGCGCGGCGGCCGGGCCCGGCGGGCAGCATCGGCACTTCGACCAGACAGGCGGGCAGCGCCAGCGGGCAGCGCGAGTGGAACCGGCATTGTGGTGCAAGACCCATCAGATTGGGTACTTGCCCCTTAATCGGGGTGAGCGGCTGCCCCCGCATTGCCGGGCGCGGGATAGATGCCAGCAGGCCACGCGTGTAGGGGTGCCGCGGGTGGCTGATCACATCGTCGGTCGGCCCCTCCTCGACGACTTGACCGGCATACATCACCATCACGCGGTCGCAATGTTCGGCCACCACGCCAAGGTCATGCGTGATCAGTGCCACGGCCATACCCATCTGGGCCCGGATGTCGGAAATCAGTTCCAGCACCTGCGCCTGAATCGTCACATCCAGCGCCGTGGTCGGCTCGTCGGCAATCAACAGCTTTGGCCGACAGGCAAGCGCGATGGCAATCATGATCCGCTGCCGCATCCCGCCCGAAAATTCGTGTGGATATTGGCGCAAACGCGAGTCCGGCGACGGGATGCCGACAAGTCCCAGCATCTCGACGCAGCGATCCCTGATCGCGGCACGACGGGCCGCGCGGCCCTTGGGCAATGTCTCGTCATGCGCGATCAACACCTCGGAGAGTTGTTCGCCCACAGTCAGCGCCGGGTTAAGCGCCGTCAGCGCATCCTGCATCGTCATGGCGATGTCACGGCCGCGAACGCCGCGCATCTCTTCCGCAGACATACCGCGCAGATCGCGCCCGTCGAAAAAGATCGTGCCTTGGGTGACCCGTCCGGGCGGGCGCACCAGCCCCATGACGGACGAAAACGTAACCGATTTGCCCGAGCCGCTTTCGCCCACAACGCCCAGACATTCGCCACGCGAGATTTGCAGACTGACCCCATCGACCGCGCGCACCAGCCCGGCACGGGCGGAAAACTCGGTCCGCAGGTTCGTCACTTCAAGAAGCACGGTCATTCGCTGAACCTCGGATCAAAGGCGTCGCGCAATCCTTGGCTTGCCACGTTGATGGCCAGAACCAGAAGCACGATCGCAAGCCCCGGAAAGGTGGACACCCACCACGCCTCAAGAATGAACGAACGTCCGTCCGCCACCATGCTGCCCCAGCTTGCCGTCGGGGGCTGCACACCAAGACCGAGGAACGACAGTGATGCCTCAAGAATGATGACATTCGCCATGCGGATCGTAGAGACGACAATCACCGGCGACATGATGTTGGGCAGGATTTCGCGCCACATGATATGGCCCGACCCCGCGCCCAAGGCACGAGCAGCCTCGACATATTCCAATTCGCGCACGGCAAGCGTTTCACCCCGCACCACGCGGCATGGAATGACCCATTCCTTGTAGGCAAGCGCAAGCACGATATTGAACAGCCCCGGCCCCATCATCGCCATC
>JBKBOF010000004.1:2339-49659 GCA_046294955.1 Paracoccaceae bacterium | reverse complement strand
CCGGAATGGTGGTGCCCTCAAGCGCGCGGACCGCTGTTTCCACCATGTCGTGATAGACGCAGACCGCGCCGACCGTCAGCCCCTCCATGCCAAGCGCCTGAAGCATGTCGGCGCGCACGGGTTGACGGGCCTTGGTGCACAGGCGCTGGACCCGGCCCGGTGTATCGTCGCCCGAAAGTGTGGTCAGATCGATCAGCGATACCGCTTTCAAAAGCCAAGCAGCTTGATAGTCCTTTTTGACCGACCGCCGCCCGCCCAGACTGGCGGCGCGGCGTTCGATGGCAGAGGTATTGGCCTGCACAGATGCCACCCAATCCAGATCCAGCGCCATGCCGGGGTTGCGGACATGGGCAAGCTGCGGAAGCTGGGTCGTGGGGACGGGCACATCAGGGTTGAGTGTGGACAAGGCAAGCCCTTTGCGTCGGGTGTTTGCGCGCAATGTGGCATGGGGTCCGCAACCGGGCAAGCCTGACGCGACAGGCATTTGACCTTTTGGTCAGAAATCAGCCGGGATCGCGGTCATTCAGCAAATTCGGGTCCACGGCATCGACCTCTGGATCAAAGGTTGCCCAATCGCTGCCTGTACCGGTGGGCGGCAGATCCTCTTCCTTGATCGCCCGATGCAACTGCGCCTTGGCGATGAAATTCGCCGTGATCGGCGCGGTCAGGAACAGGAACAGGGTTATCATCAGTTCGTGCCAACTGAAGTTGCCCTTGAACACCCAGAAATACAGCATGGACGAAATCAAAGCCGACCCGACACCAACTGTTGTGGCCTTGGTGGGCGCGTGCAGGCGTTGCATCATCTGTGGCAGCTTCAGAAGACCGTAGCTTCCGACCACACCAAAAATACCGCCGATCACCAGCAGAACAGCAATGATGTATTCAAAAATCTGTTCCATGCCACTCATTCGATGATGTCGCCGCGCAAGATGAACTTGCAATAGGCTACGGTTGACACAAAGCCGGTCATGGCAAACAGCAAAGCCGCTTCGAAATTGATGCTTGATCCGGTGCGCATCCCATAAAGGACGATCAGCGTCAGCACATTGATCACCATGGTGTCGAGGGCGAGGATGCGGTCGGTGACACCGGGGGCGCGGAACACACGGTAGAGATTCATCGCGAGGCCAAGGCCAAAGCACAGAAAGGCGAAATCAAGGGCGTAATTCAGGATCATTCGAATATCCTTTTCAGGCGGGCCTCATAGCGGGTCTTTATGTCGTGGATGATCGCGTCCGGGTCTGGGGCGTGCAGGGCGTGGACCAGCAGAACGCGCCCGCAGGACGACATGTCCGACGTGACGGTGCCAGGGGTCATGGTGATGGTGCCGGCCAGCATGGTGATGGCCTCGGGCGTTTTCAACTCGATCGGAATCGAAAGCCAGCCGGAGCGTATGTCTTCATTGCGCATGAACAGCACGATCCGCGCAACCTGGATGTTGGCCAGCACGATATCCCACATCACCAACAGAACATAGGCGGCAAAAGCCGGAACTTTTCGAAGCGGTGGTCGGTTCGGCCAATAGGGCTCTGTGATCAGGGGAATGACGATGGCAAGGATCAGCGCCATCACCAGACTGCCGATCTTGATTTGGTTGACCAGCAAAATCCACGTCACGAAAAGCAAGATGGTCAGCAGCGGATGCGGAAAGAGGCGGCGCAACATCTTACTTCACCTCTGGCAATTGGTTTGCGGCAATATAAGCGGCGGGGTCATGCAGGCTGGCGGCGGTCACCTCCATCCAGGCAATGATTGGACCGGCAAAAACGGTCAGTACCACCAACCCCGACAGCAGGGCGCCGACCGCGACAAAGGTCAACGCCTCGGTCGGGTGGCTGGGTGGGTCGTCCTGCGCGGCGGTCGAGGCGTGGGCCTTCCAGAACACTGTGGACCCGGCCCGTGCAAAGCCCAGGATCGTGATCAACGAAGTCACAAGGACCACCGACCAGATCAGCGCCGCCTGTTCGCGCAAGGCATCAAGGATCAACAGCTTTCCGACAAAGCCGGACAGCGGCGGCATCCCGGCGGTCGCAATGGCCGACGCCATGAACAGGCCGGAAATCAACCCGGCCTGTGCAATGGGTGGCAACGCCTGATGCAGGCCGTCATGGGCGCGCCGGTCCACCACAAGATCGACGATCAGGAACAGGGCGGCCCCGGCAAGCGTGGAATGCAACATATAATACAGTGCTGCTGCCGTGGCTGCAGGCGTATAAGCCGAAATCGCGATAAAGACAGTGCCCATCGACGCAACCGCAGCAAAGGCTGCAAGGCGTGACAGGGTCGTTGCCCCCAAAATACCGACAGCACCAACGATCAATGTGATCAGGGCCGCAGGCATCATCAGGTCAGATAAAAGGCTCCCAGTAATCGGCTGCGACGGTGGCAGCACGATCAATCCAAAGCGGATTGCGGCATAGGCGCCGATCTTGGTCATCACGGCGAACAGTGCGGCCACGGGACCGGGTGCGTTGGCATAGGTGCCGGGCAGCCAGAATTGCAGCGGCACCAGCGCACCCTTGATGGCGAAGACCATCATCAGCATCACGGCCGCCACCCGGAACAGGGCAGCATCGCCTTCGGGCAACTGCGCTGCCTTGACCGCAAGATCGGCAATGTTCAGCGTGCCGGTGATGGAATAGATCGCCGCGAGGGCAAACAGGAACAGCGACGACCCAACAAGGTTGAACGCCACATATTGCACGCCGGCGCGCAGGCGATCCCGGCCGCCGGAATGGATCATCAGACCATACGAGGCAATCAGCAGCACTTCGAAGAACACAAACAGGTTGAAGGCGTCGCCTGTCAGGAACGCGCCACAAATACCCATCAATTGAAACTGGAACAAAGCGTGGAAATGCCGTCCACGCGCGTCCCAGTCCGACCCGATGACATACAGTTGGACCACCACCGCAAGCGCGGCAGTCAACACAACCATCAAGGCAGACAAGCGGTCCAGAACCAGCACGATGCCAAAGGGTGCGGGCCAGTCACCCAGACGGTAAGCCTCGGGCGCTTCATGGCTGGCGGCGACCAGCAGGGCAATGCTGACCGCAAAGACACCAAGCGAGGCGGCAAACGAAAACACCCGTTGCAATAACAGGTCGTTGCGCATCAGAAGAACGATGGCCGCACCCATGATGGCCGGCAAAAGGACCGGCACACTGATCCAGTGGTACATCATTGTGCACCCCCTTTGGACGGGGTGTCGTCGTCGTTCATGTCCACCTTGTCGTGACCGGCTTCCAGAAAGGCACCCAAGGCCATCATCACGATGACCGCCGTCATCCCGAACGAGATCACGATCGCTGTCAGAACCAAAGCCTGCGGCAGAGGGTCAGTGTAGCCTGCGGCATCCGGGCTGTAGATGCCGGGCATTCCGGTGACCAGACGGCCTGCCGCAAAGATGAACACATTCACCGCATAGGTCAGCAGGGTCAGGCCGACGATGACCGGAAAGGTGCGTTGGCGCAGCATCAGGTAGATGCCGGCAGACGTCAGAAGCCCGAGGGCGGATGCAACAAGGGCCTCCATCAGCGGGCCTCCTCTGACTTCAGGCTGCGGCCTTCCGACGGGTCGATGTCGAAGGGCTGCACATTCACGGTCTCGCCCGCGCGCAGGCCGATGCGCGACAGCGAGGCAAGCGCCAGCATGACCGCCCCAAGCACGGTCAGGAACACGCCCAGATCGAACAGGGCTGCGGTTGCGAGTTCGAATTCTTCCAACGGCCACAGGGTCACATATCCGAAGGCCGACGTCAGGAACGGCAGGCCGTTGAACCAGGCCCCGATGCCGGTGGCTGCGGCAATCAGAACCCCGGCTGCGACCAGCGCGTGATAATCGACCTTTTGACGCGCCGCAGTCCACGCAAACCCCGATGCCATGTATTGCATCACAAGGGCAATCGCCACGATCAGACCGGCAATGAACCCACCGCCTGGTTCGTTGTGGCCGCGCAAGAAGATGAACACACCTACCATCAGTGCAATCGGCAGGATCAACCGTGTCGCCACCACCAGCATCATCGGATGCCGGTCGCCGGCACGCCGTTGGTCAGGACGCCATGCCAGCAGGCGGTCATTGGCCGGGCCCGCGCGCAACAGCGCTTCGCTCAGCGCAAATATGACCAACGCCGCGATCCCCAGCACAATGATTTCGCCAAAGGTATCATAGCCGCGGAAGTCCACCAGAATGACATTGACGATGTTGGTGCCGCCGCCGCCCGATTTCGAATTTGCG
The DNA here is from genome assembly GCA_046294955.1 of Paracoccaceae bacterium. Taxonomy (GTDB): domain Bacteria; phylum Pseudomonadota; class Alphaproteobacteria; order Rhodobacterales; family Rhodobacteraceae; genus Pseudotabrizicola. The sequence continues at coordinate 45,417 of JBKBOF010000004.1, read as the reverse complement.
ATGTGGAATTCCGAAATGGGCGTGAAAGCCGGGTCACGCGTCATCAGCGCGTAGGACAACGCGGCAATGCCAAAGCCCGCTATGACAGCAATGGCCGCATCCCATGTCCGCCGCGCGCCGCTGCTTTCGATCGGGGTGGTTTTGGGCAAGAAGTTCAGGGCCAGCAGCATCAGGATGATCGTCGCCACCTCAACCGAGATCTGGGTCAGTGCGAGGTCAGGCGCCGAAAAGTAGGCGAACCCGACCGACACCATCAGCCCGATGATCCCGACCAGCACCAGCGTCAGCAGGCGGTTGCGATGGTAGAGCACGATCGCCACCGTCGCCAACACCAGCGACAGCCAGCCAAGTGCGGGGACCGGATGTATCGGCATCATGGCGCGCGCACCGGACGCATGCGTGCCCGTTTCGAAGGCGTAGTACGACACCGCCGCAATGGTCAGCGTACCGATGGCGATGTAGCGCGTCAGTGACCCATCGTGCATCGCATTCGAGATGCGCGCTGACAGCGCAGCAAAGGGCTCCACAATGCCGTCGAAGATCCGCTTTGCCTCGGGCCTTGGGGTGGCATTCCAGATTGCCATCAGGCGCGGATGCAACCCCATCAGCAAAAGACCACCGCCAATCGCCGCAAGCGACATCCACAGGGCGGGGGCGTAAAGACCGTGCCAATGCGAGATATTGACGGCAATCGCTTCGCCCGTAACGGCGCTAGCCGCCACGTTGACAAGCCAGGACGCAGCCTTCATCGGGAACAGGCCAATGACGATGACCAGACCCGCCAAAAGGGCAGGGGCCGCCCACATGCCAAAGCCGGGATCATGCGGCTTGGTCGGATAGTCGTCCCGCACGGGGCCAAGGAAAGCGTGGGCGATAAAGCGGAAGCTGTAGGCCACGGAGAGGAGCGCGCCGATGGTTGCCAAGACCCCGATCAGCCACGGGTTTGCCATCCATGCGGTGTGTGCCGCTTCTTCCAGCATCAGCTCCTTGGACAAAAAGCCGTTCAGCGGTGGGATCCCCGCCATCGACAAGCCTGCGATCGTGACGATGGTGAACGTGATCGGCATCAGAGTGCGCAGCCCGCCCAGACGTTTCAGGTCGCGCGTGTGGGCTTCGTGGTCCACAATGCCTGCCGACATGAACAGCGCCGCCTTGAAGGTTGCGTGGTTGATGATGTGAAACACCGCAACCGCTGCCGCCTCGACCGTGCCAAAGCCCAGAAGCATGGTGATCAGGCCAAGGTGGCTGACGGTGGAATAGGCCAGAAGGGCCTTCAGATCATCCTTGAACAGCGCGATCTTGGCAGCCATCACCATGGTGAAAAGCCCCGTCGTGGCGACGATATAGAACCATTCCGGCGTACCCGCCAGCACGGGCCACAGCCGCGCCATCAGGAACAGGCCCGCTTTCACCATGGTTGCCGAGTGCAGATAGGCCGAAACCGGCGTCGGGGCCGCCATTGCGTGCGGCAGCCAGAAATGGAATGGAAACTGCGCCGATTTGGTGAAAGCGCCCAACAGGATCAGGATCAGCGCCGGAAGATACCAGTCCGACGCCTGAACGATCGCCTTGTTTTCAAGGATCACCGTCAGGTCATAGCTGCCAACGATATTGCCAAGGATCAGCATCCCCGCAATCATTGCCAGTCCGCCGCCCCCTGTGACGGTCAGTGCCATGCGTGCGCCCTGACGCCCTTCGGGCAAGTGCTTCCAATAGCCGATCAACAGGAAGGACGACAGCGAGGTAAGTTCCCAGAACACCAGCAAAAGCAATATGTTGTCTGACAGAACGATGCCCACCATCGCGCCCTGAAACAGCATCAGATAGGTGTAGAACTGCCCCATCGGATCAGATTTTGCCAAGTAGAACCGGGCATAGACAATGATCAGAAGGCCGATGCCAAGGATCAGGCCGGCGAAAAGAAGGCCAAGGCCATCCAGAAAGAAATTGGCGTTCAGCCCCAAGGACGGGATCCAGTCGATCCGGGTCTGCACGACCTCGCCTCGCAGGACCGCCGGGGCATTCAGGCCCAGCATGATCAGCGCAAAGGTTGTCACCGAACCTGTCACAAGAGCACAGGCGTTCTTGCCTGCACGGATCATCAGACCGGGAAGAAGCGCACCGATGAAGGGAAGCGCAGCAATCAGGGCGAGTGACATGAAACGGACGTTCCCTCGTCGTGGCGTGGCGTTTTTGCGTCGTTATCGTCGCGGCGGGTCTTCGCAGATCAAAGACTTGGCAAAAACAATTTCAAGACCTTTAGGCCCGTCAATCGACAACTGAAAGCATTTTTGTGCTGTTGAACGCTATCGCAGGGCACAAACAAAGTCACGCATCCCGTGTTGCGGCATTCTGGTCGATCAGATAGCGCTGCGACAAAGGTATGGCGGCGGCCCCCAGAGATCGGGCATCCGCACCGACCGTGCCTTCGCGGATCACGGGTGGATCGATCCCGGCAAGGTCCAACTGATGCAGGGCTGTGTGGGTTCGGGCCGCAAGCTTGCTCCGAACCGACACAGGCATCCAGCCGTCTATCACCACGGCCTCCAGTTCGATCAGCGCCGTTGCCGACAGGATCGCATAGGCAAGACCACGCGCTGCTGTGTCCATCCATGCGTCCAGCACCGGGCGCGAAACCTGCCAATGGTCGAACTGCTCCCAAAGGTGATCAGAGCTTTCGCCGGCAGCGTCCATCGCATCGGCCAACAGCGACATCGACGCCACATCAAAAAGACGGCGCGTCTGTCCGTCCGGGCCGGGAACAGGCATGGGCCCGACGCCGCCCGCATTTCCGCTGCGTCCGGTGAACAACTGCCCATTCAGCACCAGCCCGCCCCCAATGAACGTGCCAAAATAGAAATACAGGAAATCCTTGGGTCTTTCGCCTGTGCCGAACACCAGTTCCGCGCCGCAGGCAGCGGTTGCGTCGTTTTGCACATAGACCGGCATCCCGGTCAGAGTTGCCAGTTCCGACTGAATGTCGCGGATGCGCCAGAGGTCCATTTCAGCCTGCGGTGCCCCTATAGACTGCACCCAGTTCCACAATTGGAACGGCATCGCAACGCCCAACCCGCCGATCCGGTTTCGCAAGGGCGCGGGCAGATCAGAGATCAGTTGCGGCCATGCCTCGCGCACGAAGCTCACAACCCCATCCGGGGTGGGGTAGCGGTAAATCCGGCGCTGCATCCCGACGACCTGCCCCAGAAAGTCGATCAATGTCAGGTCAACCGATCTCCGCCCGATCTTAAGCCCGAAAAAGAAGGCCCCGTCCGATGCAAGCGACATTGGAATCGATGGCTGGCCAATCCGCCCGCGCTGAGGCTCGCCCCGCGCAAGCAGACCATCCTGTTCCAGAGCGCGCATGATCACGGATACAGTCTGCGCCGAAAGACCGGTTATGCGGGCAATGTCGGATTTCGCCAGCGCCCCGTGCTGCCGCAAAAGTGTCAGCACCAGCCGTTCGTTCTGGGCACGCATGCCCGACTGATTGGTACCACGTAGAAGAGGGTCATCAACGCCTGTACGGTCTGGAGGTGACACGGCTTCGTCTGGTGGTGTCATCCATCGCCCCTGATCACGCCTTTGCGCAGAATGATATTTGCGTAAAGCGAGGTTTCACTGGTTGCAACGATGGTGTGGGCTGCGCGGATCCGGGGATACAAACTGTTGCCCGGAAGTGCCTGAACCGTGTAGCCCGGTTTCAGACGGCCGCAGGTGACCTCGACTTCGTGATGGATCGATCCCATCTGTTCAGGGTCATTGAACAAACTGGCACGCAGAATTGAAGCCGGGGCGTCGTCATCCAGTGGCAGAACCGTCAGGATCGCTTCCAGCATCGGCATAAGCCTATGACCGTCGGCGCGGATCAGGCGCCGGGCGTGATCCTGTGCCGGATAATTGCCATCGACAATTGCAATTTCATCCCCATGTCCCATGGCGCGCAGGGTGGCCAGCAGCTCTGGACCCAAAATTGGCGGTATCCCGATCAGCATCTGTCTTTGCTGCCAGCGGCGACGGGCCGAAGGCATACTCCCAGCAGAAGGGTGCAAGCGAATCCATCGGCCTGTCAATATTAAATCACTCTGATTTATTTAACTTGACGCATGGGGGAGAATCGGCTTTTGTATTCACATCGCAACCAACAGACCGGTTGCGCACAAAGCTTGCAGCAGGGGATTTGCCCCCTGAAATCCTTGGGAGGAACAGCATGAAAATCTCTATGAAAGCCCTGATGGGCTCGGCCGCTCTTGCGCTGATGGCAACAACCGCCGCAGCCGAAACCAATGCGTGCCTGATCACCAAAACCGACACCAACCCATTCTTCGTGAAAATGAAGGAAGGTGCCGAGGCCAAGGCTGCCGAGCTTGGTGTGACCCTGAAATCCTATGCCGGCAAGATCGACGGCGACCATGAAGGTCAGGTCGCTGCCATCGAAGCCTGCGTGGCTGATGGTGCCAAAGGTATCCTGATCACTGCATCCGACACCAAAGCGATCGTTGACTCGGTCAAGGCCGCACGCGACGCTGGTGTTCTGGTCATCGCCCTCGACACCCCGCTGGACCCGATCGATGCCGCTGATGCAACCTTTGCGACCGACAACTTCCAGGCCGGTCTGATGGTTGGCCAATGGGCGAACGCGACATTGGGTGCTGAAGCGGCCAACGCCAAGATCGCGATGCTTGATCTTGCGATCAGCCAGCCGTCGGTTGACGTGTTGCGTGACCAAGGTTTCCTGACCGGAATGGGCATCGATCTTGCCGACCCGAACAAATGGGGCGACGAGACCGATCCGCGCATCATCGGCAACGAAGTCACAGCCGGCAACGAAGAAGGCGGTCTGAAGGCGATGGAAGCCCTGCTGGCAAAAGACCCGGACATCAACGTCGTCTACACGATCAACGAACCCTCGGCCGCCGGTGCGTTCGAGGCGCTGAAAGCCGCCGGTAAGGAAGGCGTGCTGATCGTGTCAATCGATGGCGGCTGCCCTGGTGTCAAGGACGTCAAGGACGGTGTGATCGGAGCAACCTCGCAGCAATACCCGCTGCTGATGGCGTCACTGGGGATCGAAGCGATTGCCCAGTTCGCCGCCGACGGCACCAAGCCGGCACCGACCGAAGGCAAGGCCTTCTTCGACACGGGCGTCGCGCTGATCACCGACAAGCCGGTTGATGGCGTCGAGTCGATCGACACCGCCAAAGGCATGGACCTGTGCTGGGGCTGATCTCCAAAAAGCCGTGACACTGTAGTTGATTTGCGGCGTCACATGACCTCACACTGATCGGTAAGGGCGGCCAACGCGCCGCCCTTGTCATAACCAAAGCGCGGACGCGGCTTGCGTGGCGGGAGAGGGGACTCGACATGACTGCAGATTCCAAATCGGCGAGCAGTTTTGAAGACGGCCTGAAAGGCGCTTCAGAGAAAGTGGCTGAATTTCAGGACGAAAAAAGCGGGCTGAAAAAGCTTCAGCATTGGTTGCACCAGACCCCGTCGGCTGTGCCGATGATCGTGCTGATCGTGGCCATCGTTGTGTTCGGATTTCTGTCGGCCAACTTCTTCAAGGCCGCCACTCTGTCCGTGATCCTGCAACAGATCGCCATTGTCGGCATTCTGGGGTGCGCGCAGGCGATTGTGATCCTGACCGCCGGCATTGACCTTTCAGTGGGCGCGATCGCGGTTTTTTCGTCCGTCCTGATGGGGCAGATCACCTTTCGCTATGGGTTCCCGGCCGAAATTTCGATCGTGATCGGACTCATCCTCGGCACAGCCATGGGGGCAGTCAACGGTGTACTGATTGCCAAGATGAAGCTTCCGCCGTTTATCGTGACCTTGGGCACCTGGCAGATCCTGCTGGCGTCGAACTTCATCTTTTCGGCCAATGAAACCATCCGGTCCTCGGATATTCAGGAAAAGGCGGCTGCCTTGCAGTTCTGGGGCGGCTCGATCCAGCCGGGCGGGGTCAAGATCCTTTATGCCGTATTCCTGATGATTGCCCTCGTGGCCATCATGTCCTACATCCTGCGCCACACCGCATGGGGGCGCCACGTCTATGCCACGGGCGACGACCCGCAGGCTGCTGAACTGGCGGGCGTGCCAACCGGCAAGGTCTTGATCCAGGTCTATGCCCTGGCCGGCTTTTTCTGCGCTGTTGCCGGATGGGTCATGATCGGACGCTTCGGCTCTGTCTCTCCCACGGCGTCCACCGGTCAGTTGGGCAACATCCAGTCGATCACCGCGGTCGTGATCGGGGGGATCAGCCTGTTCGGCGGGCGTGGATCGATTGTCGGCATGTTCTTCGGGGCGCTGATCGTCGGCGTGTTTGAAATGGGTCTGCGCCTTGTCGGCACCGATCCGCAGTGGACTTTTTTCCTCATCGGCGTCCTGATCATCTTTGCGGTCGCCGTGGACCAATGGATCAGAAAGGTGTCAGGCTGATGGAACCGATCCTGAAAGGCACGAACCTCGTCAAGCGCTACGGCAAAGTCACGGCCCTCGATCATTGCGACTTCGAACTCTATCCCGGAGAGATCCTCGCCGTGATCGGCGACAACGGGGCCGGAAAATCGACGCTGATCAAGGCTATGTCGGGCGCGGTGATCCCCGATGAAGGCGAGATCACGCTGGAAGGCAAGCCCATCCAATTCGCTTCTCCCATCGATGCACGGGCCGCCGGGATCGAGACCGTGTATCAGACACTTGCCATGTCTCCGGCGCTCTCGATCGCGGACAATATGTTCATGGGGCGCGAGTTGCGCGCACCGGGCATCATGGGGTCGGTGTTTCGCAAACTTGACCGCCCGCGGATGGAGAAATTCGCGCGCGAAAAGCTGAACGAACTGGGCCTGATGACCATTCAGAACATCAACCAGGCGGTAGAAACCCTGTCGGGCGGCCAGCGCCAGGGGGTTGCGGTGGCCCGGGCTGCGGCGTTCGGCTCAAAGGTCGTCATCCTTGATGAACCGACAGCGGCCTTGGGTGTAAAGGAATCGCGGCGGGTTCTGGAACTGATCCGCGATGTGCGCGCGCGGGGTATTCCGATCATCCTGATCAGCCACAACATGCCGCATGTGTTTGAAGTCGCTGACAGGATCCACATCCACCGTCTGGGCAAGCGGCTTTGTGTGATCAAGCCGGGCGATTATACCATGTCGGATGCGGTCGCCTTCATGACCGGCGCCAAGGTACCCGAAGGCGTGGCCGAGCAAGCATGACACCGCAGGAGCTTGCCGATCTGATCCGGTCACGCGCAACAGGGCCAGGGCGGTTTCTGACCGCCCTGGCCGGGCCACCCGGTGCGGGCAAATCCACATTGGCGGAAGCGGTCGTCAAAGCCATCGGTCCCGGCGCAAGGGTCGTGCCGATGGACGGTTTCCACTACGACGATACGGTTCTGACTGCGCGCGGACTGCGGGCCCGCAAAGGGGCACCCGAAACATTTGATGCCGCAGGCTTCATCCATCTGATCAAACGGCTTCGTGCCGAGCCCGAAGTGGCGATCCCGGTGTTCGACCGCAGCCTGGAATTGTCGCGTGCCGCAGCCGATGTGGTGCTGCCCGAGGACAGGTATCTCTTGGTCGAGGGCAACTACCTGCTGCTGGACGAGACGCCATGGAACGCCTTGCATGGTGCCTTCGATCTGACGATCTGGATCGATGTGCCAGAGGCCGAACTGAACCGCCGCTTGCAGATTCGCTGGTCACAGCATGGAAAAACGCCGGCAGAGGCACGCGGCTGGATCGAAAGCAATGATATGCCCAACATCCGCCGCACCATCGCAGGCTCCCGGCCGGCAGACGAGATCATCCGCTGGCCTTGACATCGTCTGTCCCTGCGCTCGCTGGCCGCCACCGGTCAGCCGCCCGACACTCTCGTTTTACGGATGCCCCTGCCTTTATCTTGGCAAAAAATATCCTCAGGGGGTGAATTGGCGCTTGCGCCAAGAGGGGGGCGGACAGCCCCCCTGTCTCCGCCGGGGCAACCTGCCGCATCTGCTCGTCCTATGATCCCGGTGGCATTGCCTTGCGCTGACGGGCGCGCTCGATCCCGAGTTTGCGTTCCCGCCAGATGATCAGAACACCCGCCGTGATGACCAGTGCGGCCCCGGCCAGCATGGTGCCGGTGGGCACTTCGTCAAAGAAAAACCAGCCAAACAACAAGGCAAACAGCATCGATGCATAGTCGAATGGTGCCACGACCGAGGCATCGGCGCTGCGATACGATGAGGTCAGGAAGATCTGCCCCAACCCGCCCAGCAACCCGGACGTGACCAGAAGCCCGGCCTCGGTCGGGGTGGGAACAACCCAGCCATAGGGCAGGGTCAGCAGAGACAGCAGGCTGGCAGTGACCGAAAACCAGAACACGATGGTCGCCGTCTGTTCCGCCTGCACCAGCTTGCGCACAAAAACCTGTGCGAGGGCGGCAAAGACGGCGCTGCTCAGAACCAGCATGGCGCCAAAGGCTTCGGCATGGTCGGCGCCGCTGTTCACGATGGTCAGCCGGGGCGAGACGACAATCAGCACGCCGATCATGCCAAGAATGACGCAAGAGATGCGAAAGGCGCGGACCTCTTCCCCCAGAAACATTGCGGCGAAGACCACTGTCAGCAAAGGCGCGGTATAGCCGATGGCGGTCACTTCGGGCAGCGGCAGATAGGCAAGTGACGCAAAGCCGAGCCCCATCGCCATCGTCCCCATCAGCCCGCGCCAGAAATGGCCAAAGGGGTTCTGCGTGCGCAACCCGGTGGACAGTTCGCGCCGCCAGACAAGCCAGACAAGGATCACCGGAATGGCAAAGAATGATCGGAAAAACACCGCCTCGCCCGGTGGCACATGATCCGCGGTGGCCTTGATCATCGCCGACATCGTGATGAACAACAGGACCGAGACGAGTTTTAGGGCAATGCCGCGCAACGGGTTCATGATGGCCCCATGGTGGCGGGACAGGCCCGCCGCTGCAAGCCCGCGATTGTCCCCGGCACAATCGCGGCTTTCCTGTTCGGCGCGGGTCTGATTTGGTGACGCAAAGGAGTCGACCATGCCCCAGATCACCCCCACAGCCCCGCTTTCCGCCAGAATAGCCCAAGGGCGCGGCCTTGAACCGGCCGATCTCGTGCTCAAAGGTGGCCGTGTGTTTGACCTTGTGACCGGCGATCTGGTGCAGACCGATGTGGCCATCTGTGGCGATACGATTGTCGGTGTGTTCGGGGATTACACCGGACGACGCGAGATCGATGTGGCGGGTCGCGTGCTGGTGCCGGGGTTCATCGACACGCATCTGCATATCGAATCGTCGCTGGTCACGCCTTTCGAGTTCGACCGCTGCGTGACCCCACGCGGCGTGACAACGGCGATCTGTGATCCGCACGAGATTGCAAATGTAATTGGCATCAAGGGAATACAATATTTTCTTGAAGCATCTTTGCACTGTTTGATGGATATCCGGGTGCAATTATCGTCCTGTGTTCCCTCGACCCACATGGAAACGGCAGGTGCGCGGCTGGACGCGGCGGATCTTTTGCCCCTGCGCGATCATCCGCGAAACATTGGCCTTGCCGAGTTCATGAACTTTCCCGGCGTGCTGATGCAGGACGCGGGTTGCATGGCCAAGCTGGAAGGCTGGCAGGGACGCCATATCGACGGCCACGCACCGCTTTTGCGCGGCCATGACCTGAACGGCTATCTCAGTGCCGGGATCAGGACCGAACATGAGGCGACCACGGCCGAGGAGGGGCTTGAAAAGCTGCGCAAGGGGATGCGGGTGCTGATCCGCGAAGGCTCGGTGTCGAAAGATCTGCTCGCGCTGGCCCCCTTGCTGACGGAACGGCATGCCCCGTATCTGTGCCTGTGCACCGATGACCGCAATCCGCTCGACATTGCCGAGCATGGCCACCTTGACTACATGATCCGTTCCCTGATTGCGCTGGGGTGCCCGCCGCTGGCCGTCTATCGCGCGGCATCGCTGTCCGCGGCAGAGGCTTTTGGCCTGAAGGACCGCGGCCTGATCGCGCCCGGCAAACGCGCGGATATCGTGGTGATCGACGGGTTGGAAGGCTGCCATGCCCAGATGGTGGTGGCGGGCGGCGTTGTGGCCGATGCGGCAGCCTTCGCGGCCCGGACAGGTATTGACCCTGTCGGGCGACAATCGGTAAAGGCCGGCTTGGTCGCGGCGTCGGATTTCCGCACCGGCGGCAACCGCGCCGAGACGTCGGTGATCGGTATTTTGCCGGGCAAAATCATTACCGAGCATCTGACGTTTCAGATCGCCCCCGAGGATGGCGACAAACGTCCGGATCTGACCCGCGATCTGGTCAAGATCGCGGTGATCGAACGGCATGGGATCAACGGCAATCGCGCGACAGGTTTCGTGAAGGGCTTTGGGCTTGCGCGGGGGGCCATTGCCTCGACCGTGTGCCATGACCATCACAACATCGCCGTGGTAGGTGTGGATTATGATGACATGGCCATGGCGGCCAACCGTCTTGGGCAGATCGAGGGTGGATTTGTGGTGGTCGAAGGGGGGCGGATTCTGTCCGAGCTTGCCCTGCCCGTGGCGGGGTTGATGTCTATGGAACCGTTCGAGGTGGTGCGCGATGCTTTGATCGATTTGCGGGCGGCGGCAAAGGGGTTGGGGGTGATGCTGGAGGAACCCTTCCTGCAACTGGCCTTTCTGGCCCTGCCGGTGATCCCGCATCTGAAGATCACCGACATGGGTATGGTGGATGTGGACAGGTTCGAGGTGATGCCGTGATTTTGCGCTTTGGGGCGATCTCGGGGGGCATCGAGCCCCCGCTCGGTCGCGCTGCCGCGGAGGATCATCGGCCGGAGTGCCTTTGGCTGCGGCGTGCAGGCCAAGGGCGGAGAAGAGGCATCCTGCGGTGATCGACAAGCTGGAAATGTTCATCGCATTGGCGCGGGAGGGGCATTTCGGCCGGGCGGCTGAGGCTTGCGGCGTGACACAGCCTTCACTTTCGGCGGCGATCAAACAACTTGAAGAACAGTTGGGCGTGCAACTGGTGTTCCGCGGCTCGCGCTATCAGGGTCTGACCCCGGAAGGTCAGCGCGTTCTGGACCGGGCGAGAGGCATTGTGGCCGAGACGCGTGCGCTGCGCGACGAGATGCGATCGGTGAAGGCGGGACTGGCGGGTAACTTGCGGATCGGTGTCATTCCAACCGCTTTGCCGATGGTGGCGCAGCTGACGACACCCTTCACGCGCCGGCACCCGAATGTGCGGGTCACGATCCTGTCGCGCACCAGCGCCGAGATTCTGGCTGGGATTGAACGGCTGGATCTGGACGCCGGCATCACCTATCTGGACAACGAGCCGTTGGGCCGGGTGTTGCGCCAGCCACTTTATGCCGAGTTCTACCGTCTCATTTGTGCTCCGGGCACGGCAATGGCGGACCGCGCGCAGGTGACATGGACAGAGTTGGCTGGATTGCCCCTGTGCCTGTTGACCGGAGACATGCAGAACCGTCGGATCGTCAATCAGCATCTGGCAGAGGGGGGCGTGCGGGCAGAGCCTGCGGTGGAGTCGAATTCAACCATCACTTTGTTGGCACATGTGGCCACAGGGCAGTGGGTGTCGATACTGCCCAAGGCGCTTGCAGATTTGTTTGCGCAATCGGGTCGGGTGAAGGCGGTGCCGATTGTTGCCCCGGAGGCAGAGCATCTGGTTGGTCTGATCGCCGCGCAGCGGGACACACCCACGCCGTTGATCGTCGCCTTGATGGAGGCGGCGCGGCGGATCGCGGATTGATAGGTTTTTCCTATCAATCAACGGGACATCTATATTGATTTGGTTGGTAAAGCGGTTAGGATTTTTCACCAAGCCAGTATCATAGGGTGATCCATGCCGGACGAAGCCGCCATTCTTGCAAGCGTAAACGAAATTCTAGAGTTCCATCAAGGTATTGAGGGGGCGCTTCTGCCGGTTCTGCATGCGGTGCAGGGCATGTTTGGTCACCTTCCACAAGTGGCCTTGCCGGTGATTGCCGAAGCTTTGGGCATCACCCGTGCAGAACTGCATGGGGTGGTCAGTTTTTATCACGATTTCCGCGAAACGCCCGCCGGACAACAGGTCGTGCGCCTGTGCCGCGCCGAGGCGTGTCAGGCAATGGGCGGCGATGCGGTGGCGGCCGGAGTGCAGGCGCGACTTGGGCTGGATTGGCGCGGGACAAGCGCAGATGGCGCGGTCACTCTGGAACCAGTGTTCTGCCTGGGCCTTTGTGCCTGCGCCCCGGCCGCGCAGGTGAACGGACGACTGGTGGGCCGTGTCGATGCCGCGCGGGTTGCAACGCTTTTGGCGGAGGGGCGGCCATGAAGGTCTTTGTGCCGCTTGACGCTGCCGCCCGGGCGTTGGGCGCGGATGAGGTCGTCACCGCATTGCAGGCCGAGGCCGCCCGGCGTCGGGTCTCGCTTGCCGTGGTGCGAACCGGAAGCCGGGGTATGGTGTGGCTGGAACCGCTGGTCGAAGTGGAAACCGCCGACGGCCGGACCGGCTTTGGCCCGATGAGCGCCGCAGAGGTGGCGCAGGTGTTCGACGGTGGGCCCTTGGCGCTGGGCCGGGTTGAAGATCTGCCGTGGATGAAGGCGCAGACAAGGCTGACCTTTGCGCGCTGCGGGGTGATTGATCCGCTGTCTGTGGAAGACTACCGCGCACATGGCGGGTTTGCCGGACTTTCCCGTGCCTTGACGATGAGCGTGGAAGAACGTCTGGCGGAAGTCTTGGCCTCGGGGCTGCGCGGGCGGGGTGGGGCGGGCTTTCCCACCGGCATCAAGTGGCGCACGGTCGCCGGGGCGGTGGCAGACCGCAAATACATTGTCTGCAACGCGGATGAGGGCGACAGCGGCACCTTTGCCGACCGGATGATCATGGAAGGCGATCCGCTGAGTGTCATCGAAGGCATGACGATTGCCGGAATTACCGTCGGGGCGACCAAGGGATTTGTCTATCTGCGCAGCGAATACCCCGATGCGATTGCCGTGATGAACCAAGCCGTTCAGGCCGCGCGGGATGCAGGTGTTCTTGGAGCGTCGGTTTCTGGGTCCGGTCTGGCCTTTGATATGGAAATCCGTGTTGGCGCCGGGGCTTACGTCTGTGGCGAGGAAACCAGCCTGCTCAACAGTCTTGAGGGCAAGCGGGGCGTGGTGCGGGCCAAGCCGCCGCTGCCGGCGCTGGAAGGATTTCTGGGCAAGCCGACGGTGGTGAACAACGTGATCTCGCTGGCCACGATCCCGGTGATCTTTGAACGCGGGGCGCAGGCCTATGCCGATTTCGGGCTGGGCCGGTCACGCGGGACCATTCCGTTGCAGATTGCCGGGAATGTGGCGCGAGGTGGGCTGTTTGAAACTGCGTTCGGGATGACACTGGGCGATATCGTGATGGGGCTGGCGGGGGGCACGGCCTCGGGGCGGCCGGTCAAGGCGGTACAGGTGGGCGGGCCGTTGGGGGCGTATTTCCCGCCCGCGTTGTTCGACACGCCGTTTTGCTATGAGGAATACGCCGGGGCTGGCGGGTTGGTCGGCCATGCCGGTATTGTGGTGTTTGACGATACCGCCGACATGCTGGCACAGGCGCGGTTTGCGTTCGAGTTCTGCGCCATCGAGTCTTGTGGCAAATGCACGCCCTGCCGGATTGGCGCGGTGCGGGGGGTAGAAACGATGGACCGGATTGCGCAAGGCGACGCAGCAGCCATCCCGCTGCTGACCGATCTGTGTGACACTATGAAGGCGGGGTCGCTGTGCGCGCTGGGCGGGTTTACGCCCTATCCGGTGCTTTCGGCGCTGACGCATTTTCCGGATGACTTTGCCTGCGCCAAGGAGGCTGCCGAATGAAGGATTTCATCATTCCTGACCGCGATTTCGGCACGCCGGCGGCGAAATCGAAAACCATGGTCACGCTGACGATCGACGGCTTTGAGGTGACAGTGCCCGAAGGCACCAGCATCATGCGTGCGGCGGCAGAAGCGGGGATTTCGGTGCCCAAGCTTTGCGCGACGGACAGCATCGATGCCTTCGGGTCGTGCCGGTTGTGTCTGGTAGAGATCGAGGGGCGCAATGGCACGCCGGCATCCTGCACGACGCCAGTGGCGGCGGGGATCAAGGTGCAGACCCAGAACGCGCGGCTGAAAAAGCTGCGGCGTGGGGTGATGGAGCTTTATATCAGCGATCACCCGCTGGATTGCCTGACCTGTTCGGCCAACGGCGATTGTGAGTTGCAGGATATGGCCGGTGCGGTCGGCTTGCGGGATGTGCGCTATGAAGCGGTGGACACCCATTTCAGGGCCAGAAACACCAGTGGCGAGGCCAATCCGCAGTGGCTGCCAAAGGACGATTCCAACCCCTATTTCACCTATGATCCGGCCAAATGCATCGTGTGCAGCCGCTGCGTGCGCGCGTGTGAGGAGGTGCAAGGCACCTTCGCGCTGACGATCGAAGGGCGCGGCTTTGACAGCCGGGTGTCGTTCGGGGCCAAGTCCGACACGGCGCTGACCTCTGACTGCGTGTCGTGCGGTGCCTGCGTGCAGGCCTGCCCGACCGCGACCTTGCAGGAAAACTCGATCATCGACATCGGCACACCGGAACGGTCGGTCATCACCACCTGCGCCTATTGCGGGGTAGGGTGCAGCTTCATGGCGGAAATGCGTGGCGACGAATTGGTGCGCATGGTCCCCTACAAGCATGGCAAGGCCAACCGGGGCCATTCCTGTGTGAAGGGGCGCTTTGCCTACGGCTATGCAACGCACAAGGACCGCATCCTGTCACCGATGATCCGCGAGGCGATCACCGATCCGTGGCGTGAGGTGTCGTGGGACGAGGCGATGGCCTTTGCCGCCGACCGGATGCGCGGGATTCAGACGAAATACGGCCGTCAGGCGGTGGGGGTGATCACCTCAAGCCGCTGCACCAACGAAGAAGCCTACCTTGTGCAAAAGCTGACCCGGGCGGTGTTCTTGAACAACAACACCGACACCTGCGCGCGGGTATGCCATTCGCCCACGGGGTACGGCCTTGGGCAGACCTTTGGCACCAGCGCCGGGACGCAGGACTTTGACTCGGTCGAGCAAACCGATGTGGTGATCGTGATCGGCGCGAACCCGGTCAACGGCCACCCGGTTTTTGCCAGCCGTTTGAAAAAGCGGCTGCGGCAGGGGGCAAAGCTGATCGTGATCGACCCGCGCCGGACCGAGATGGTCGAGGGGCCGCATTACAAGGCGTCGCATCATCTGGCCGTCAAACCCGGCACCAACGTTGCCATCATCAGCGCCATGGCGCATGTGATCGTGACCGAAGGATTGATGGACGAAGCGTTCATCCGCGACCGCTGCGATTGGGACGCTTTTCAGGATTACGCCGAATTCATCGCCGCTCCGCATCACGCGCCAGAGTCGGTTGAATTGCTGACCGGGGTTCCCGCTTCGGACGTGCGGGCGGCGGCGCGGTTGTTTGCAACGGGCGGCAATGGCGCGATCTACTATGGGCTGGGGGTGACGGAACATTCCCAAGGGTCAACCACCGTGATCGGCATTGCCAACCTTGCCATGCTGACCGGCAACATCGGCCGCCCCGGTGTGGGGGTAAACCCGCTGCGTGGGCAGAACAACGTGCAGGGGTCGTGCGACATGGGGTCATTCCCGCACGAGTTGCCCGGCTATCGCCATGTCAAGAATGACGATGTGCGGGCCGTGTTTGAACGGGTCTGGGGGGTGCAGATCGACAATGAACCGGGCCTGCGTATTCCCAACATGCTGGATGCGGCAGTGGAGGGCACGTTCAAGGGCCTGTATTGTCAGGGCGAGGACATTTTGCAATCGGACCCCGACACCAAGCACGTCGCGGCAGGTCTTGCGGCGATGGAATGTGTGATCGTGCATGACCTGTTTCTGAATGAAACCGCCAACTACGCGCATGTGTTCTTTCCCGGCTCCAGCTTTCTGGAAAAGGACGGCACCTTCACCAATGCCGAACGCCGGATCAACCGCGTGCGCAAGGTCATGGCGCCAAAGCAGGGCTATGCCGATTGGGAGGTGACGCAACTCTTTGCCAACGCGATGGGGGCGGATTGGGGCTATAGCCATCCCAGCCAGATCATGGATGAAATCGCGCTGACAACGCCCAGCTTTGCCGGGGTGTCGTACGAGAAGCTGGAAACTTTGGGTTCGGTGCAATGGCCGTGCAACGAGGCCAATCCCGAAGGCACCCCCCTGATGCATGTCGATGGCTTTGTGCGCGGCAAGGGACGGTTCATCCGCACCGAATATGTGGCGACCGATGAGAAAACCGGGCCGCGCTTTCCCTTGCTGCTGACCACGGGGCGCATCCTGTCACAATACAACGTTGGTGCGCAGACGCGGCGGACGGCGAATGTGGTCTGGCATGCCGAAGATGTGTTGGAGGTGCACCCGCATGACGCCGAGGTGCGGGGCATCCATGACGGGGCTTGGGTGCGGCTGGCCAGCCGTTCGGGTGAGACGACGTTGCGTGCGCAGATCACCGACAAGGTGTCGCCGGGCGTGGTCTATACCACCTTCCACCATCCCGAAACGCAGGCCAACGTGATCACCACCGATTTCAGTGACTGGGCAACCAATTGCCCGGAATACAAAGTGACAGCGGTGCAGGTCAGCCCGTCGAACGGGCCAAGCGAGTGGCAAGAGGACTATGCGGCGCAAGCGGCACTTGCGCGGCGTATCCTGCCGGCGGCCGAATGATGCGGCCGCATCGCCCCCTTTCGCGGCTGTCCTTTGCGGGCGGGATCGCGCGGGCCGGTGTGCGCGAGCTGCCGTCCGAAGTGGCGGTGGCGCTCAGCTATAACGGGTCCACCCATGCGGTGATGATGGCGACCCCGGCTGATCTGACAGACTTTGCCCTTGGCTTCACCTTGGGCGAAGGGATTGCGGCGGCGGCGGCGGAGATCGAGCGGGTCGATGTGGTGGAGACCGCGCTTGGCATCGATCTGCAGATCTGGCTGACCGATGGGGCAGCGGCGCGTCAGGTGCAGCGGCGGCGCAGTATGGCAGGTCCGGTCGGCTGCGGATTGTGCGGGCTGGACAGTCTGGAGGAGGCGACGCGCCTGCCAGCGCCGGTGACAGGGCATGTGGTGATGACGCCGGATCAGGTCATGGCCGCCGTGGCCGGGATTTCACGGCATCAACCCCTGCATGATGCAACCCGCGCGGCGCACTGTGCTGCGCTTTGGGGGCCTACAGGCATAACCCTGTCGCGTGAAGATGTCGGGCGGCATAATGCGGTGGACAAGCTGGTCGGGGCAGCACATGCGGCGTGTCAGCCGACCCACGCGGCCGCGCTGGTGCTGACCAGCCGGGTGTCGATTGATCTGGTCCAAAAAGCCTGTGCTGCGGGCTTTCCCATATTGATCGCGGCATCCGCCCCCACAGCAGCGGCTGTCGAGATGGCCGACGTTGCCGGATTGACCCTGATCGCCAATGCGCGCGCCGACGGCTTCGATTGCTATACCCACCCCCATCGTCTGAGTGATGCAACGGAGGCTGCGCATGTCGCTTGAAACCCGACCGCATGACAAACTGATCGTGATGGCGAACCAGATCGCGAAATTCATGGAAAGCAAACCACAAGCAGAAGGCGCGGCCGGACTTGCCAGCCACATCAACGACTTCTGGGAACCGCGGATGCGGCGACAGTTGTTTGAAATTCTTGATGCAGGCGGGGTGGGCTTGCGGCCTTTGGTTCTGGAAGCCGCGGCGATGATCCGTCGCCCCGAAACCTGATCCCTTGCGAGCAGCCACATTCCGCGCCACAACTGCGACGGAATGACGGGGAGGATCACCATGTTTGCCATCATTACCGCCGGGCCATCAGCCATCGGTCGCAGCTTGGTGATGGCTTTGGCCGAAGCCGGGTATGACGTGGCCTTCACCCATCTGGGGGCCGAGACGGCCGCGATGGACTTGACCGCGTGCATCACGGCTCTGGGCCGCCGGGCAAGGGCGTGGGAAACCGACGCCGGTGACGAGGCGGCCGTGCATGCCTTCCACGCCGAGGCTGCGGATTGGGCGGGTGCTGCGCCCGATGTGTTGGTGAACAACGCAGGGATCCAGACCTGGGCCGGACTGTTGGATTTGCGGGCTGATCAGTGGGATGCGGTGATGCACACCAATCTGCGGGGCACGTTTCTGAACACCCAGGCCGCAGGCAGGGCGATGGTGGCGGCGGGCAAAGGGGGCAGCATCGTCAACCTGGGATCGGGCTGCAACAAACTGGCCTTTCCGAAGCTGGTGGACTACACCGCCAGCAAGGGCGGGATCGAACAGTTCACCAAATCGGCGGCAGTCGAGCTTGGCCCCCATGGCATCCGCGTGAATTGCATCGCACCCGGTGCGATTGCCACGGAACGCACGGCCGCCGAGGCTGGTGACTATTCGGGCACATGGTCCAAGGTCACGCCCCTGCGCCGGGTCGGCACCCCGGGCGATATCGCAGGACCGGTGGTGTTCCTGTGCTCTCCGGCCGCCAGTTTCATCACCGGACAGACACTCTGGGTCGATGGCGGGGTCTTTTCCCAAGCGACGTGGCCCTATGAAACCTGACGCTTGCCGTGACGGCCAAAGCCGCTAAGTCCCAAGAATGACACAGACAGCCCTGATCGTAGCCCATGGCCAACCATCCGACCCCGCGCCCGCCGAGGCGGCGCTTGCCGACCTGGCCCATCGGGTGGCGCAGCATATGCCGGGGTGGCAGGTATCAGCAGCAACGTTGGCCGCACCCGAGGCGTTGACCGATGTCCTACAGCGGGCAGGAGGGGGGGGAGGTGTTGTCTATCCGATGTTCATGGCGGATGGCTGGTTCACCCGGCGTCACTTGCCCGAACGGCTTGTCGCTGCCTGCAACGCGGCGCTGTTCCTTGGCACGGCTTGCGACCGGGACGGATGCGGCGGTGGTGCCGGCTGTGCACGCTGGCAGATCCTGCCGCCATTCGGTCTGGACAAGGCTGTGCAGGTTCTTGCGCTGCGCGTGCTGCACGAGGCCGGGGTGCCACCGGGGGGGGAGGTGCTGCTGGCGGCGCATGGGTCCAGCCGCAGTGCTGCGCCGTCCGACGTGGCAAATGCGGTGGCCGCCCAGTTGAAACAGGGATTGCTGTTGTCACGGTGCGAAGCCGCTTTCATCGATCAGACCCCGCGGCTTGCCGAGGTCAGCGGTTTCGAGCCTGACGCCGTGTGCTTGCCCTACTTTGCCGCCGAAGGCGACCATGTGGCCGAAGATCTTCCAAATGCGTTGGCCGAAGCCGGCTTTCCCGGTCGCACCCTGCCGCCTTTGGGCCTTGACGAACGGGTGCCTGCGCTGATTGCTGCGGCGATGATTTCTGCCACGGCACAGGTCTCAGGCCACCAGAGTCGCGGCGTGACTGGACAGCGCGTGCCGGGTATCGTCCCAAAGTGAGCCGAGTCCAGCCACAAGATTCAGTGCTTCATCCTCGTCCTCGTGCGTGATCGCCCATTCCAGCCTGGTCAGGGCATCGCGCAGGCGTACCGCGCCGAAGGTTGCGCATAGTCCGGCATACTGATGGGCCGCACGGGCGATGTCGTTCTTCGGTTCGGGTGCGGCGGTGATGTTTGCGATGGTCGTATCACCATCGTCCAGCATCTTGTGGATAAGGGTTACGGCCATGGAAGCCCCAAGATGGTCAGCCAACTCTGCCAACACCACCGTATCCAGCACGCAGGCTGTCTGCTGTGACACAGGGACTTGCGGTGCAATGGCAAGTTCATGAACCTGTGCCAACAGTTCCGCCCGCGATACCGGTTTTGTCAGGCAGACGTCCATACCGGCCTGCCGGAAGCGGTCGAGATCGGCTGGCAGGGCGTGGGCCGTCAGCGCGATGATCCGCGCCTTGGCTGATGCGCCGGACGCGCGGATCCGGCTGGTGGCTTCAATCCCGTCAAGGCCAGGCATCGAAATATCGGTGATGATGATGTCAAATCGCGACGTCTGGGCGATGGCGACACCTTCCAGCCCGTCCGCCGCCTCGGTGACGCTGTGATGGGTGTCCGCCAGATAGCGATGCAAAAGAAAGCGGTTGATATCATTGTCTTCGATCAGAAGGATGTCGAGCTCGGGCTGAACCGGTGGTCCGTCAGGGGCAGGTGTGCTAGCCTCGCCTGACGCTCGATGCGGCGCGTCGGCTGCGGGCAGCGGCAAGCGCAGCCAGAACACGCTGCCATCGCCCGGTTCGCTTTCCGCGCCGATGATGCCGCCCAAGGCATGAACAAGACGGCGGGCAATCCCGAGCCCCAGGCCGGTGCCGCTGGTTTCTCGCCCATACGACGAGTTGACGGTGGCAAAGTCGTCGAACACGCGGTCCAGATCGGCCGTTGCGATGCCGATGCCCGTATCGATGATCCTAAATTCCACCATTTGCGGCGCAGCGACGCCGGGACGTTGTGGCAGGCGTTCGGTTTCAACCGTGATCGTTCCATTGCGGGTAAACTTCACCGCATTGCCGATCAGGTTCAACAGGATCTGCTGCAACCGGCCAGGGTCGCCCCAGACTGTGCCCAACTGTCCTGTCAGGGGAACGTGGCGGATGGTGTTGCCCCCGGACCGGGCCACGCTGAGTTGATTGGAGATGCAATCGCCAATCAAGCTGTCCAGATCGAACGCTGTCTTGGATAGACGTATTTCCCCCGCCTCGGAGCTGGAAATATCCAGAACCGTGTTGACATGCCCCAACAAGATGTCACCTGACACCTGCATAACCCGCAGTAGTTCATGTTGGTTGGCGTCGAGCGTGGTGCCGCGCAACAGGTCCATCGACCCGATCAGCCCGTTCAGGGGCGTTCGCATTTCGTGGCTCATGACAGCCAGAAAATCCGCCTTGGCTTTCTCGCCCGCGCGGGCACGGGTCAACGCCCTTTCCAGTACAAGCTGCGCGGCCTTGCGGTCTGACACATCACGCAGGAACCCCACGATCAGCGCGCCCGGGTTCAGATCACGAATGGCCATCGAGATTTCCAACGGGAAACGGCTTCCGTCCGTCCGGCGGCCCATCATTTCGAACCGTTGTGGCCCCGATACGACCGCATGGGTGATCAGGTCACTCAGCCGGGCTTGATAGGCAATCCTGTCCTCGTCCGAAAAGATCATCGGCACGATCTGTCGGCCCATCACCTCGGCACGGGTCCAGCCGAACATCTTTTCGGCGGCACGATTGAATTCCACGACCCATCCGCCGCGATTCGTTACCACGATCGCGTCGGGCGAAGTGGCAATGATCATTTGCAACCTTGTGCCGGTGAGCTGATTTTCTTCGGCTTGCCGCCGCGTGATGCGATAAAGTCGTGTGGCCATTGCGGCAAGGACCGCCAACAACAGAATGGTGGCGGCAATGGCAATGGCCAACCGCAGCAGCGTGTCAGACACGCGCACACGGGTTTCGTCGGTTCTGGCTGAAAAGATCAACAGCGAGTCCAACGACAAGGACCGTGCCATCTGCCGCACCGCCGCACTTTCGGTTTCCATCTCGGCCAAGGCTGTGACCAAGGCGCTGTCCGGTCCGTCAATGATGGGCAACCATCGGTCCAGATAGGCCTGCATATGATCCAGCCGGTCCAGATTAGCCGGATCCTGAATGAAGCTGGCATAAAGTGGACTGTGCCGTACCATGCGCACACGACTGTAGAGCACATCAAACCAGCGGCGTACCTCTGCCAGATCGGTATTGCCCGACCGTGCCGCACTGAGTGTGTATTGCAGACGCAAGACTTCGACCTCGGTCTGCATCATCACCCAGTTGCCGTTGTCGCTGTTGGCCCTTTCCATGGCGGCAAGACGGTTGCGGACATCGAGCGCCAGACTGGCTATGATGATCAGCAGGGCAACCACAAGGCTGATCAAAGCCATCAAGCGAACTGACGCAATCGACAGATTGTTGGATGTGGTTACGGGTCTTGTCATCGACAGCCTTGCATCTGCGGGCCAATTGCAGGCACGATTGGATCGTGGAACCCTTCTACGGGGAAGTTAAGTGTCCATACCAACAAATATTTGCAATCAGGCGAAGGTGATTTCACAGTGCGGATGCTTTTGGCGGACGACCATGACCTTTTTCGGGAAGCCGTTTCCGCGATGGTGACAGCCGACGGTGCCGTGTTTGTTGTATCCGTCTCCAGCCTTGCGGAAGTGATCGACAGTCTGACGCGACAACGGTTTGATCTGGTCCTGTTGGACTACCAGATGCCTGGGATGAACGGACTGGACGGCGTTGATCTGGTAAAGGCTGCTGCACCCGGGGTGCCGGTCGCGGTGATTTCAGGAACCACTTTGCGTGGTCTGGCCGAAGAAGCGCTCCAGCGCGGCGCCGTGGGATTTGTGCCAAAGACCCTTGGCGTCAAGGCCATGATCGCTGCGGTGCAGTTGATGGCGGCGGGCGGCACCTTCGCCCCGATGGCGATGCTGGACGAAGCGCCGGTTCTGAGCAGGCCGCTGGACGAGTTGACCCGGCGCGAGCGGGAGGTGCTGGAAGGCATTTGCGCGGGCAAGTCCAACAAGGAAATCGCCCGCGATCTGGACGTGCAGGAGGTAACGGTCAAGTTGCATGTCAAAACCTTGGCGCGCAAGCTGAACGCCCGAAATCGTACCCATGCCGCCATGATCGCCCGCGACGCGGGTCAGGTTCGCGGCTAGGCCGGAACTGTCACAGACTGCGGCACAAATTATGCCGCAGTTCCGGCATCCCCCCGTTGACCTTGCTGGCGCGCTCGGCTATTGCCACGGTCAGAGCGCGGGCGTTGTGTAATGGTAAGACCTCTGCCTTCCAAGCAGAAGACGCGGGTTCGATTCCCGCCGCCCGCTCCAAGACCCCCTGACATGACGTGCCAGAAAGTGACAAAATCCCTTATTTTGTTGGGTTTTTCGCAACAGTCTTGTGCCATAGCGTGCCACAAGATGCCATGACATGACCGACACTTGTTGGTATCTCTGTTGGTAGGCTGAAAAACTTGGGAAACTCTCATGGCATCTACCAACAAATTGACGGCGATAGGGGTAAAGCAGGCCAAGGCCGCCGGGCAAGTCCAGAAGCTTGCCGACGGCAACGGCTTGTATTTGCAGGTAGAAGTCAGCGGGTCGAAGCTGTGGCGCTTGGCGTATCGCTTCGGCGGCAAACAAAAGCTGATCAGCTTGGGTTCCTACCCGCTGGTGAGTCTTGCCGACGCGCGGGCCGCACGGGATGCAGCCCGGACACTTTTGACTAAGGGCCTCGACCCGTCCGCCGAACGCAAGGCTACCAAGGAAGCTACCAACGAAGCTACCAACGAAGCCGCCAAGCCCGCGCCGGTTCTACCAACGTGGGAAGACGTGGGGCAAGAGTTCCTCCAAAAGCTGAAAGCAGAAGGCAAAGCCGCCCCCACGCTTGCCAAGAACGGGTGGCTATTGGAACGGACCTACCGCGCCTTCGGCTCCACGCCGATTGCAAACCTGAAAGCGCCCGAACTTCTGGAGTTCTTGCGCGGGGTGGAGGCAGAAGGGAAGCACGACACAGCCACGACCTTGCGCGCCCTTCTGGGCCGCGTGTTTAGATATGGCATCGCTTCCGGGCGCTGCACAGGCGACCCCGCCGCCGCTCTTGCCGGTGCGCTGATCACGCCACCCGCGCGCCATCACCCGGCTATCCTCGACCCCAAAAAGGTTGGCGGAATCCTTCGGGCCATCCGGGGCTATGACGGCGAACCCGCGACCCGGGCCGGGCTGTTGCTCTTGGCTTACACCTTCCTGCGCAATGGGGAGGTCAGGCATCTTGAATGGACAGACATTGATTTCAAGGCCGCCCGGATCAGCATACCCGCCAACCGGATGAAATTGCCGCGCCCTCATATCGTGCCCCTCTCGACACAGGCCGCCGAAGTGCTGGAGGCTATGCGGCCTATCAGCGGGCGCGGCAAGCTGGTCTTGACCAGTCTGCGCACCGACGCGCGGCCCATGTCCGAGAACACCTTGAACGCGGCTCTCCGGCGGCTTGGCTACAGTCAGTCGGAAATGGTGCCGCACGGATTCCGCACCATCGCCTCGACCTACCTGAATGAAATGGGGTGGAATCGCGATTGGATCGAACGGCAGCTTGCGCATGTGGAGGGCAATTCAGTCCGGGCGGCCTATAATGCCGCCGAATATCTGGAGGGCCGGAGTCAGATGATGCAAGCCTATGCGGATCATCTCGACAGCTTGGCAGACGCGCCCCCATGAATCGAAGCCGCGCCCGTGGGGAGGACAAACCCACGAGCGCGGCGACCTCCACCATAGGGGGGACAGACCCTACAGTAGAGCAAGTCAGACGCGACCGGAAACCCGCGCCCGACTATCTCTTAAAAGCTGCCGTTCAAGCGAACGCGCAACAGGGCAGCGGTAGAGCCGACAGCCTCGACCGCAACGCCGATTTTCGTGTTGCCGGTGGCCTCGACCGTCACGACCTTGGCGGTGTTGTCCCAATAGACGACCGCGCCCGTGGTGATCACTTCGGCGGCCTTGGGCAGATCGAAGACGCCCGCAACCGACAGCACAACGTCTTGCCCGGCGGCTGCCGAGCCATTGGCGACTCCGACGATTGCGCCAACCTGGACGACCGCACCAGAGGCGACGGCAGCGGGGGCAGTGAGGGTCAGGGCAGACCCGGCGGCAATAAAGTTCTTCATGGTTACAGTCCTTTCGACATGGTGAATCGCACGGTATGGGTGGGGCGGCTGCCCTCGACCGTGGACTCAAGTTTCTGGATATAGGCGGCAAGGCGGGGGGCATTGGCGGCCTGATACTCCACCCGCTCCCCCGACTGGTCCGTAAACGACGCCGCAGCGGCTCCAGTGAGCAACCGATGCAGCGCCGCTTTGGCATCGGCCAAGAGGTCGGCTTGGGTTGGCATCACAGACCCGGATTCAGGTAAGCGCCGCGCCAATCCGAAAAGCCCGCGCCGAAGTCCAACCACGCGCGGAACTTCATGCCGAGCGTATCCCACGCCTCCGACCGCTGAATCTGCACCCCTTGGGCAGACGACAGATATCCATACTGGAGGCAGGGCAGCCGGGCCGGGTCAGCGAAGATCATCCAACGATCATCGGTGATACGCGGTTCAACCAAGAGTTGCAGCTTGCCGGTGAAGGGGTTCACGTCTGCCGTGGTGGCTGCATACAGGGCAGTCAAGAAGGCTTCGGCTTCGGTTTCCAGTTCCGGCCCGACAAGCAGGTATTTGGGTTGGACAGCCACCAGAGTCTTGCCGTCCAGACCTTTGACCGCGCGCATGGCTTTGCGAGCGGAGTCGACGGCCCCGACGGTCAAGCCCGCGCCGGTGCCGATGTTGCCGCGCGAAGCATGGAACACCGCAACCCCGTCCGACAAGGCCGGGTTGCTGGTCAGCAGGTCCACCATGATGTCGGCTTCGGTCGCGGCGGCAGCTTCGGCAAAGGCGCGCGTCATGTCGCCAAGCAACCCAAGATCATCATTGATCAGCAGTTCCCGCGACACGTTCAAGGCGCGCGCATAGGTGGAAAGCCGGAACGACTCCCCATTTTCGGCGCGGCTGGTCGCGGTGATCTCGCCCGCTTCATTCAACGGCTCCAGCCGCCCGACTTCGCCAAGCCGAATAGACGTAGAGTCCTTGAAGTTCGGCAAGGTGCGCTGGCGGGCCAAAGACTTCAAAGGCGAAGCGGCGGCCTGGTAGGTGGCAAGCGCGACCTTGTTCATGGCATTGGACACCACAAGCGGGAAGTCCGACGTGGTATGCGCCGCCCGCTGCAAGAGTTCATCGGCAGACATGCCGCGAACCGACTGCCCGGAACGGGTCAGACAGGCGCGGGCAACGTCCAACATGCTTTCGCCCATGTAGGGCCGCACGTCGTCTGCAACGGTGCCGCCTGCCATGCGCACAGCCATAGCGTCCGACTGCCGCCGGGTGATCAGCGCCGGGTCATCATTGCCGCCCGCAACATGGGTGCGGATGATCGGGGCCGCCGCGCGGGTGGTCGCAACGTGGTCAAAGATTTCGGCCTTGGCCCGGGTCAGGTCAGCGCCCGCGTCAATCAACTGATCAGCGATTTCCGGGGCAAGTCCGGCGGTGCGCACAAGACCGCGAATTTCGGCGCGGCGGGTGTTTTCGGTTTCATCAAGCATGGGGGAGTCCTTTTGTTGGGGGGCGGTGGTTTCGGTGCGCACCCGGGCCGAAGGGTCAGCGGGTTGCGGGGTAAGGGTGACTTCGGAAATGGACCACGCGGCAGGGCGCTTTGTGCGGGTGCCGTCGGGCGCGGTGGACTCACGCCACGCTGTGACCTTGTATCCAATCGAAATTCCGGAGAGGGTGCCGTCTGCAACCCGCTGCAACACAGGCAGATTATCGGCGGCGGAAGACAGGCGAAGCGTGGCAATCAATTGATCAGCCTCGACCCGGGCAGCCTCGACCACGCCCACAATGTCTTGGGGGGTGTCCGTCCGATGATTGAAAAGGACCGGGCTGCCAACGAGGCCGGACAGATCAAGCGTGGCCATATCGAGCGATTCAGCGAAGCGTCCGCGCTGGTCAAGCCGTTGCACAGGGGCAGCCGTCGCGGCGATTACCTCGACCGTGCGGGCCTCTGGATTGAAAGTGTTGGCGCGGCTGGTCGCGCGAATAAGATCAAGCGGCATTGCCGTTCCCTTTCTTGTTGGAAAAATCCAAGCCGAGTTCGGACTCACGCTTACGATCTGAGGCTATTTCGGAGTCGAGCGTTGCCACGTTCCAACCCATGCTTGCGACGGCTTGCCTCCGACTCGTAAGGCCAAGTTCAATCTGGGATTTCATGGCTGCCGTGTCTTTCAGCGGGTCAACCTGCATTGGCCGGGGGGTTAAAAATTCCACCGCATAGGCGGCGGCAAGATCGCCCTCCAGCCGACCGGCAAGGTATTCGTGCCGGATCACCCGGCGATAGATCGGGTCCAGCACTTGCGGAATCAGGGTGTGATATTGGAATTGCTCCACCTTCGCGCGGAACGACAGCAAGCCCGCCCGCAAGCTGGAGTAGTTCGCACCGGTCAAATCCCCGTCCAGAAGGTGAACCGGAACCCCAAGACCTGCCGCCAACTGCCGCAAGATCAGCTTTGCGAACGCGGTGCCTTCGGCGGCTTGCTGCGGTGCAGTGAACTTTATATCCGTCCCCGGGGGGAGGATTCTTATGGTGCCGGGTTCCAGTGAAATATCGGCAACGAACCTTGCGCCTCCGGGAACGGTGCGCTGCCTAGCTGGCTGTTGTCCGTCACATAGCCCGCCATCATGGCCGCGACCTTCGCCCCCATAAGCAGCGCATCGGTAAGCGCGTCCAGATCGGCGGCGGAAAGCAGCACGGGCGCAAGGGCAGACACGCCCCGCACCTGACCCGGGCCAAGGGGCCGCATCAAATGCAGCATATCGGCGGCAGGAACCCGGATCGAAGCGACCGCGCCCGGGAATAGATCGGTCGGGCGGTTCGGCATAACGTGGTAAGCCACCCGCCGCCCGCGCGCATCAAATTCGATTCCCGCCGCGACATAGCCGCCGCCTGACAATTCCCGCGTGTCGGACTCGTCCACAAACTCTGCCGGGATTTGCCGAAGCTGGACTCCGTCCGGGCCTTCCTCGATCACGGCGAAGGATTCCCCATCCAAAAGGCAAGCCCGGACCATGGCTGCCGTGAGGCCGCGCAAGTCAGTGCGCCCCTCTGCATCCATCACGGCAGCGGCAGCATTGAACGCCGCGTCCAGTGCAGGGCGGGCCGCCGGGTCCGGGTGCGCCGACGTGGCCTCGATCCCTGCACCCACGGTTTCGGCAACCATGGCGTCAATGGCGTTACGCAACCATGGGTTGTTCGCGTAGGCATGGCGCGCCCGGCTGCGAAGCGACGGGGCCGCCGCCATGGTTTCCGGCCCGTGGCTTCCGAAGCTGCCGAAGGTGGACGCCCGGCGGCTGCCGGTTGCCGCGTCAAATCGGCGAACCGAAGGCGCGGGCGCGGCGGTGCGGTTCAAAAGGCGTTGAATCAGCCCCATGGTTATCGTGCCTCCAGCTTGTGAGTCATTCGGCTTGCGACCTGCGCAAGGATTTCGTCCAGCACGACCACAAGCCCGCACTGCAATTCTTCATCGGCAAGGCACGGCGAACCGTTTCCGAGTGCGACAGTGGAGTCGCCTTCACCGCGCCACAGGGTTGCAACCGAACGGAACTTGCCGGTGACACGGTTGCGGCGGCTATCAACTCGAAGTGTCCAGCCCGCGTCTGTTTCGCAAAAGTCCTGCAAAATGAAACTGGCAGGCGAAGTGGGTTTGTCCGGATCAACCGGGCTAACCGGGTCCGGATCACCTGGCAGCCAGTCCGGAAATTCATCTGTCAAATACCAATTGTTCAACCGAAGCACGGCGGCCTCTAGTCCTTCCGACGCCTGAAAGCCCGCGTTCCAAAGGCGCAACATGGCGGCAGCAACTACGCAGTCACCCGGCGTAAATGCCTTGACCTTCGGCCTGTCCGGCTTTGGGTGGGGCACAAGCCAAAGGTTGCGGTGCGTCATATTGACGACCGATTTGTAAACCTTCGCCACATCGTCGGTCGGGTGCGCAATCACTTCGGCTACGTCCAACCCTGTCAGAAAAGGGTGTGAATAGGGCATCGGCATCGAATCCTTTTCGCTCTCTCAAGAATCATTATGCGGGTGATTCGGGTTTCTGCGCAACTAGATTCTCATGTTGAGAATCTATCTCGAGTCGTGCCATCATGTGATTCGGATCGTCGCTTAGGGGTAGGCCGCGATTCACTCCTTCTGCCAAGGCGGCGGGCGGCCCGAACAACCGCCCGCCGCCGAACCCCCATGACTCAAGAGGACAAAGAAAATGCAGATCATTCTACCGGGTGCCGGAGTGGTTACGGCTGGAGGCCGGAACAATGGCAAGCTGCAACGATCAAAGCGGGCGCGGTTCCGGGCCTTCAAGGCCGAATTGCACAGCCTGACCAAGCGGACAGCGAAGGCGAAGGGCTGGAAGGCCACGGGGGATTTCGAGATTTCCCCAGAGGATGCAGCCGCGTTCAATCTGGAGGTCGCAAAGTTGCGCGCGCATTGGAGGCTGGAAGTCTGACATGACCAAGGCCGCCAACCTGAAAGCAGCCCTGACTCTCGCAAGTCAGGGCTTCGCTATTTTCCCCGCTGACCCTGCCGCGAAAACGCCGATGCCGGGCTGCCGCTGGAAAGATGAGGCGAGCAATGATCCTGCGACCATCAAACAATGGTGGAAGAAATGGCCCGAAGCCATGCCCGCCGTGCCGACGGGCAAGCGCAATGGATTCAGCGTTGTTGACCTTGATCAGCGCGACGGCAAAGACGGGGAAGCCACCTACCGCGCCTTGGGCCTCGACCCCGAAGCTGCCGCTTTGATCGTGCGCACGGGCGGCGGCGGGCTGCACCTGTATTTCGATCATGCCGACGGGGTGCGGAACACCCAAGGCGACAAGGGCCGCCCCGGACTCGATATTCGCGGGGAAGGTGGCTACGTCATTGCGCCCGGCGCGGTATCGGCAGGCGGTTCCTACACGATCCTGAAAGGCCGCCTGGACGACTCCACGGGCTATGTTGGACTCGGACCCTTCCCGGCAGCCCTTCGGCGGGCAAAGGTGGAACGGGTCCAAGAGGAACCGACCGGCCCGATTGACTGGCCTGCCCTGAAAGCCGCTCTATTCAGCATCCCGAACGATACCGGCTATGGGGAATGGGTCAGCGTTCTAATGGGCCTGCACCACGCTTCCCAAGGCTCGCAAATGGGCCTCGACCTTGCCCGGGCATGGTCCAGCGATTACCCGGGCTACAGCCGCGCGGAACTTGCGGAAAAGTGGCTATCCTTCGGGAAGAACCCCGACCGCGACACGATCACAGCCGCGACGATTTTTGACCTTGCCCGGCAGTATGGGCAAGCCGCCATCACAGCAGACGACTTTGACGACGACGACGACGACACAGCCGCCGAAGACACAGCCGGGCTTTCCTTCCTGTCACCCGCCGATTGTGCGGCGCTTGCCCCTGCCGATTACATCGTAAAGGGCCTGATAGCGCCCGGGCAGGTGGGGTGCATCTTCGGCGAACCCGGGGCCGGTAAATCGGTGGTGGCCCCCCGCTTGGCCTATGCCATTGCCCAAGGCGACTCCATCTTCGGCCTGCGAACCCGACAGGGTGGAGTCTTCTATGTCGCCTGCGAAGACGAGTCGGGCATGGCGGGCCGGGTGACAGCCCTGCACAGTGAACTTGGGGAGGCCGAAGGGTTCCGCCTGGTCCGGGGCTGTGCTGATCTGTTTTCGCCCGGGCAGGTCAAGGGAAAAGGCAGCCCGCACTTGCAAGCCCTCCGGCGGGCGGTGAAGGCTGCCAAGCCGCGCCTTGTGGTAATTGACACGCTGGCAATGGCTATGCCGGGGATGGAAGAAAACGACGCTGCCGGTATGGCCCGTGTTGTTTCAATCGGGCGGGCGCTTGCCCGGTGGGGCGCGGCGGTGATCTTCATTCACCACGGCACGAAGGCCGAAGGCAGCACCCCACGCGGGCACAGCGTCTTTAACGGTGCCCTCGACTTTTCGATTCAGGTCAAGCCGGTTGATCAGAACGGAATCGCGCGGGGCGTGATCCGGAAGAACCGCAACGGGCCGCCTGACCTTGATATAGCTTTCCGCATCGGGTCGCGTGAGGTCGGGCGCGATGTTGACAACGAACCTGTGACCGCGCCGATTTGTGAACCTTGCACAGCCATAGAGGCGCAGCCAATGAACCGGCTTTCGCCCGCACAGTTGGCGGCCTTGGACCTTCTCGACCGCATGGCGGACAAGTCCGGACAGATTGCGGAGTCCGACTGGCGGGCGGCTGCCATCGAAGGCGGCGAGGTATCGGCATCCGAGAACCGAGATAACCGGCGGCGGGCTGTGACACGGGCGCTGCAAGATTTGATCCGGCTTAAGCTGGTAGTGGTCAGCGAGGGGCAGCTTTCACGCGGCTATAGGGCGGTGCCGGATAGTTGGTTTGACGACGACACCGGGGGCAAATGCCC
This sequence comes from Paracoccaceae bacterium, assembly GCA_046294955.1. Taxonomy (GTDB): domain Bacteria; phylum Pseudomonadota; class Alphaproteobacteria; order Rhodobacterales; family Rhodobacteraceae; genus Pseudotabrizicola. The sequence goes on along the minus strand of JBKBOF010000004.1, from coordinate 14,385 downwards.
CAAGGCACGAGAATCCGGGGGCGATTATGCCGACCTTATTTGACCGGACAACCGGACAGCGGGCGGACTGTCCGGCTTTGTCCGGCTGTCCGAAACACGGTGAATCGGCGGTGCAGACCCGGACGGACAGGACAGCCCCCCTTAAGGGCTGTCCGTTGTCCGGTCCGCCCGACACCCGGACAGAGGGGAATTGAAGATGGAGAATGGAATTGAACTGCCGTGGGGCAAATGCCCTCCAATGCGTGAAGCCCGGATGATGTGCGGCAATGCGCTGGCGTGGGGCAAATGCCCCTCCCGTGGGTCCCTCCAGCGGGGTGCCGGGCCGCGAGGGTCGCCGAGCGCGTTTCCCGACTTCATCCGAAAATTTTCTGATCTTCTGAAAAGGGCATTTGCCCCAACTGTGGAATGAACCCATGCTGACCGACGCCGAAACCCTCGACATGATCGGGCTGCCCAAACCCTCCAGCCCGGAATCCGCGCCCGGGGATTTCGTGACCGCGCCCGCCTTGGCGGATTTCTTGGGAATCTCGACCGACGTGGTTTCAGCCCTTGGCCGGGAAGGCATCTTCACTCGCCAATCGCCCCCGGGCTGGAAAGGCTCCTATGCCTACAGCTTGCGGGAGTCCGTCCGCGCCTACGTCGGGCATCTTCGGATCAAAGCCAATGCCAAAGCCCGACCCTCGACCGCGCCGGAACTTGCTGCCGCCAAGCTGGCCTTCACCGAAGCGCAAGCCCGAAAGGTCGAACTGCAAAACGACAAGGCAGCGGGCCGCCTCATTCCCGCTGATCAGGTCCGGGCCGACTGGCTTGCGACCGCCTCCGACCTGCGCAACCGGCTTTTGGCAGTCGCCCCCCGGGTTGCCGCCACGCTTTCCCTCGACCGCCCGACCGCTGCCGCCCTCGACCGCGAAATTCGGGCCGCCATGAACGATCTAGCCACTTCCGAAGGGGCCGACCTATGATAGACCTTGCAGCCATCAGAGGCGAGTTTTTCGCGGCCTTGCGCCCGCCGTCCAAGTTGGATTTCCCCGAGTGGATCGAAGCCACGATCCGGCTGCCGTCCGACGTGTCCGCACAGACCGGCCCTATGCGTCTGACCCGCGTTCAACGGGGCATCGCGGAAGCCATGGGGGACTCGGCAATCGAACGTGTAACCGTGGTTAAGCCGGTGCGCCTGGGCTACTCCACCTTGCTTGCCGCCTTCATCGCATACCATGTTGAAAACGACCCCGCGCCCATCCTTGCCGTGCAGCCCACGGAGTCCGACTGCCGGGGGTGGATGGTGGACGACCTTGAACCCATCTTCGGCGCTTCCCCGCGCCTTCGCGGCCTCTTGGGGGTGGAGTATGACCCGACCGGGCGCAGCACGATCCTAAGCCGCAAGTTTCCGGGCGGTTCGCTGAAACTGGTCGCGGCCAAAGCGCCGCGCAACCTCCGGCGGCACAATGCGCGGATTCTGGTCCTAGATGAAATTGACGGCATGGAGTCCGGTGCCGAAGGCAGCCCCATCACCCTTGCCGAGCGCCGCACACTCAGCTTCCCCGACCGCAAGATTTTGGCCGGGTCGACTCCCACGCTGGAGGATACTTCCCATGTCCTTCGGCTTTACCGCGAGTCGGATCAGAGAATTTTTGAAATGCGCTGCCCCGATTGCGGCGGCTTTCACGCCCCGACGTGGAAGGATATTGTCTGGCCGGAGGGCCGCCCCCAAGAGGCCGCCTATAGCTGCCCGGCTTGCGGCGTGGTGCAGCCGGAAAACCGCAAGCCTGCCATGGTGGACGCGGGCCGCTGGCGGGCCACCCGGCCCGATGTGAAGGGCCACGCCGGATTTCGGACGAATGTGCTTGTCTCGACCCTCCCTGCCGCCTCTTGGGGCAACATCGCCCGCGAGTTCCTTGCAGCCCGGGCGCACCCTGACTTGCTCCAGTCCTTTACGAATACGCTCCTGGCCGAAGGCTGGCGGCAGGCCGGTGAAGAACTGGACGATTCCGAGTTGCAAAGTCGCGCCGAACCCTTCGGCCTCGACCGGCTGCCGCCTGACTGCCTTCTGCTGACTGCCGGGGTGGACGTGCAGCACGACCGACTCGAATGTGTCACCTTGGGGCATAGCGCGACCGACACTTTCGTCTTGGATTATAGGGCCTTTTGGGGGCCTGTGAACACCTCCGACTCCCCGTGGGCCGAACTGGACGCTTTCCTTGCCGCCCGGTTCCCGCACCCGCGCGGCGGTGCCCTTGGCTTTGACGCGGTAGCTGTGGACGCCTCCGACGGCGGCACAATGGACAAGGTGCTTGGCTTCTGTCACCCGCGCCTTGCGCGCCGGATCGTGGCTATCAAGGGGGCCTCCGGCCCCCGTCCGGCCATCCGGATCAGCGCGACCAAAGGTCAGAAGCTGTTCATTGTCGGAGTCGACGGGGAAAAGGCGCGGCTTGCCGACCGGCTGAAACGCGGGCGCACGATCCGTTTTAGCGAAACCCTCGACCGGCGGTTCTATGAAGAATTGGCGAGTGAGCGCCGCGTGGTGCGCTATGTCCGGGGTGCGCCTTCGGCAGTTTGGGAACGCATCCCGGGCCGCCGGGCCGAAGCCCTCGACTGCTACGTCTATGCCTCTGCCGTGCGCCAACTGGTCGGTGTGGACCTGACCGCCCGCGCCGACGCCTTGGGGGCCGACGCGCCCGCCGTGAAGCCCGCGCCGGTGATCCGTTCTAAGTGGCTGGAGGGCAGCTTGGACTAAGCCGATCTTGAAATTGTTGGCAATTCAAAAGATAGGCAGATTTTATCTCTTCAAACGTCTTTCCCTTGTGCCAATGCCCCACATTTAATTCACAAAGCAATTTGAACAAGAGTTCCGCAGTTTGCAGCGCAAAGCGAATTACCTCACCGTTGACTAGTTCGTATTCCCGCTTGCCTGACAGGTCAGACCATTTTCGATCTTTGCTGTGACCGGGAATTATTGTATGCGCTAACAACTCCGTTCGGGCAACTCGAAGCCTTGAACGAATGGGGTTTGCCTCTAAGGCATCAAAAAGACTCCTTGCATCGTTACCCTCCATCAGGCAGCGACAGCCCAAATAGTTTCTGTCTTGAAAGTGAAAAGTAAGGTTTCTCAACGATATTAAACTAACATCATTTTTATCTTGATCCCAAACGCGAGCAAGGGAAAGAGCAAGAGATTCGAAAGACCACCCAAACACATCGAGCAAAACCATCTCCGTATCTTCGTTGAGTTGAAGATTGCTGTTTCTATTTTCTGTTAATAGAGATTGGACAAAAACAGCTTGCTTAAGGATCGTGAAAAAATCCCCTTTGAAACTAAAGCAATACTCTTGATGAAGAGTATTTACGTGAACGCCTCCCAAGAAAAGAGGGGAATCCTCCATTGAAGTAACCTTTCATGCCGCCATCTGTTGTGCTGCCTTCTGGGCAGCATAGAGCGCCGCATCCGGGCAGGTCCAGACGGGGGAATAAAGGCAGACGCCCCGCCTAGTCGGATCGACCGCGTAGACGGCAGACAGATAGCGCCCGCTGCCCACGTCAACCGATTGCGGCAGCCATTCCCCGCCGTCGCCTTTGGCAACATGGCCGGTGCGCGTGGCAATGGCCCAAGCGGGGATAGGGCCGATGTTGAACAAGATTCGATCCATGGGTTATCCTTTCGATACCCCAGAAACTTGACAGCAACCCGACTGCATTTCACTGAATTTTGCGGGTGATTTTTCCCCTATCGGTGGATAGATGGAAGGCAAGCCGATTCGTGGCTTTTGAGCCACAAGGTGCCATTTCCAGAATCGAACCCGAGTCAAGAACTGATTTGTTGGTATCCGAGCGGGTAGATTTTCCTACCAACACGGATAACCAGTTGATTTATATGGCAGAGCGGTTCCCGCCGCCCGCTCCAAGACTAACTCCCTGACATCACATCTGCGCATTTGCCCGGTTCCAACGGATGGATGACCACAACGCCACCCCGATCAGAGTGGCGCCTCCGAGTCCGGTGAGCACCTCGGGGATGTGGACCAGCGATTGTGCGTACATTATCACCGACAGGATCAGGATGGCGTAGAATGCGCCGTGCTCCAGAAAGCGGTATTGTGCCAGCGTGCCGCGTTCGACAAGCATGATGGTCATCGACCGGACATACATCGCCCCGATTCCCAGACCGATGGCGATGACGAACAGGTTCTGGCTTAGGGCAAAGGCCCCGATCACGCCATCAAAGCTGAAACTGGCATCCAGCACCTCAAGGTACAGAAAGGCACCAAGCCCGCCTTTGGCAGCAGCACTCATTGTCTCGTGTGATTTGTCCAGTAGCCCACCGATCACCTCGACCGCCAGAAAGGTCAGCAGTCCATAAAGTGCAGAGGACACGAACACGCTGCTTTCTGCGGCAGGCAAGAGTTTGGAGAACAGAAGGATCAGACCCAGAACCAGACCGACCTCGATGCCGCGGACCGTGGCCGAAGCGGCAACCTTTTCTTCAAGCCACCGCAGCCAGTGCACATCCTTGTCGGTGTCGAAGAAATAGCTCAGCGCCACCATCATCAGGAAGGTGCCCCCGAAGGCTGAGATGGGGATATGCGCCTCTTGCATGATGCGGGCGTATTCGTCCGGGCGCGAGGCTGCCAGAACCAGCGCCTGCCACGGGCCGATATTGGCTGCAATCACCACGATCAACAGCGGGAACACGATCCGCATGCCGAAGACGGCGATCACGATACCCCAGGTCAGAAAACGACGCTGCCAGACCGGCGTCATGTGCTTGAGTTTGTTGGCATTGACGATGGCGTTGTCAAAGGACAACGAGATTTCCAGCACGGCCAGCACCAACACGATGAAGAATACCGCCAATGTGCCGGAAACGGTGCCAGAGGTTTGCCAGCCAAGCACTGCGCCAAGCACAAGGCCAATGGCCGTGACGACGAACGCCCAAGTAAAATAAGACAGCGTGCCGCGCGCCGGAAGGGACAGAGTGGACATGATCGGGTGGACCGCGCGGGCGTGTGGCAGTTCAGGTGCCGACATCGCAGGAACGCCGCAAATCCTGCCAGAGGGGCCCGGTCACCCGTTGTCGCACATATGCGCCTTCCGCAGTGACCTTGCAAGGTCACGCCGCGACGGGCCGGATCAGTGCTGCACCTTCGGCTTTGTTCGAGTTTACAGCGCGGTCCACCCGGTGACACGTCAGGATGCCTTCGGCAGAAGCCTTCATCAACGGTGCCGCCCCGTGCCCCGCCTCGCCCAGCCACAAGGGCCAGTCGTCGGGTTCCAGAATCACCGCTTCGCGGTAGTGCAATGCGGCCATGCCGGGGCCTGCGTCCGTGCTGACAATGGCGCAGGTGTCCAGATCGCCCCAGCGTTGCCAGATCCCGGCAAGCGCCATCGGCTGCCCGTCGGTGCGCGTGAAATACCATGGCAGTTTGGTGCCATCGGGCGCGGTCTGCCATTCGTAGAACCCACTGGCGGGCACGATACAACGCCGCTTGCGCACGGCATCGCGGAACGCGGGTTTTGTGGCGATGGTGTCGGATCTGGCATTGATGATCAGGGGGCCATCGGTCGGGGTCTTGTACCAACCGGGCAAAAGGCCCCATCGCATCGCCCGCAGACGGCGCTGTTCGCTGTCAGACGTAACCACAACAATGGTCTGCGTGGGGCAAATGTTGAAGCGTGGCGCAGGCGGCAGATCATTGCCGGGGATTGCGCCGAAAAGCGCGGCCAAAGCCGCATTCGGGTGGGTTATGGTGAACCGTCCGCACATGGTAACAAGGTGGACCTGTCGGGATGCGCGTGCAAGGGGGGCGCATGTTTGCCATGCGCCCCCCTTGCTTGGGTCACTTACCGAGGAAGCTGATCCGGCCTTCGACCGATGGTTTCACAGTGCCCAGCTTTTCGACATAGGCCATCACGTCATTGGCCATCAGATTGCCCGCCCCGGCATTGGTCAGCACCTTGCCGCCGCCAAGCGCCGCATAGCCATCCCCTCCGCCAAGGATGTAGTCGTTGACGGCGACCTTGTAGAGCTTGTCCGCCTCCAGCGGGGCGCCCCCGACCATCACTTCGGAAACACGCTTGCCCGGTTCGGCTGACGGATCCACCTTGAAGGTGCCGCCAGAGATCTGGGCAAAGCGGCCTGCGCCTTTCTCGACCTGACTGACCGCGTTTTCCAACGCCAGAAGCACCTGGCTGCCGGGCAGTTCGGTCAGCATTGTGACGTTTCCGAATGGCAGTTCCTGCAAGATGTCGCGGCGTGTCAGCTTTGCTCCTGCGTCATAGGTGCGGTCGCCTCGGATCCCGCCGCCGTTCATCAGCGCAATGTCGGCCCCGGTCTGAACGCGGATCGCATCAGCGATTAGATTGCCCATGGTCGATTCTTCGCCCCGGACAACATTGCGCCGGCTGTCCAGCGCGGTTTCCGTCACGCCGATTTCCACGTTCAGGGTTGCATCAAGCTTGGCGGTGTAGTCATCCGCCAAAGCCTGGCTTTCCGGGTCGGGCGTGACCGTGGCTGTGTCGATAAAGCGGAAGATGGGCGTCCATTTGACGGTCTTCTTGCCATCCTTTTCCGTGACGTCGATCAACAGGTCAACGGGGGACAGATAGCGGGCGTCCATCGACGTTTCGACATAGGCCGTTACCCCGTCATAGGACGTGGCATAGGAATGGTCGTCGCCGGACAGGATCACGTCGAACACATGGCTTGCGATCAGCGCGCGGTCATTCGCCATGTTGGTCTGGACGACACCGACAACGATATGAGCCCCGTCTTCGCGGGCCTGCTTGGCGGCAGCGATGGCGGTTTCGACCGTTGGCAGGAACTTGAGGCTGCCAGTCGAGGACACTTCGGGTGAGGTATCCTGTGCCACCGGGATCAGCGCCACGGTCAGGCCAGCGATTTCCTTGACCATCACACCACCAAGCCCGTCGATCGGCGTGCCATCCTCATGTGTGATGTTGATCGCGGCCCAGGGGTAAGTGCTGGCCTTCATCTTTTCGAAAAAGTTGTCAGGTCCGAAATCGAATTCGTGGTTGCCCGGCACCGCCAGATCAAACGGCACAAGATTGGTGAAGTCGATGGTGTTCTGCCCGAGGTCGAACCCTGATTGCAGGGACGGCGACAGCATGTCGCCATCGAAAAGGTAAAGCGTGTTGGGGTTCGCCGCTCGCTCGGCCTTTGCCACCGCATTCAATCGGGCAAAGCCGCCGCGGCCGCTTTCTTCCGAAAAGTTGTAAACGTCGCCAACGCCCAACAGCGTAAGCTTCACGCTTTCTGCATTGGCCTGACTGGAAAAGGCCATCAGTGTCGCGACCGCGACTGTGCCAAGGAAACGGTGGGTCATCTGGAAAACTCCATTGCTGAGTGTATGCCGTACAGCGTGACTCCGTCGGAAGTTGCTGTCAAAGCCCTTCGGTGCACCCATGGATGATGCTCACGACAATGGTATGACACTGCAGATATTGCACAGCCCATTGACCAAGGCGGCCGCAAAGGGCATGGAAAGCCATGCTGATTTACAAGATATTCCGACGCACCGAATGGGATGTTTTTCGTGCCGCAGGCGAAACCGCTGGCGCCCCTGTCGATGTTTCCGACGGCTTCATTCATTTTTCCACCGCAGCCCAGGTGGCCGAAACGGCCGAACGCCATTTTGCCACCGAAAGTGATCTTGTGCTTGTCGCTCTCCGGTCAGACGCTTTGGGTCCGGACCTGAAATGGGAGCCGTCACGCGGGGGCGCGCTTTTCCCGCATCTTTACCGGCGCCTGCGGATATCCGACGTGGTTTGGGACAAATCGCTGCCCCTTGGCGCCACTGGTCATATTTTCCCCGAGGGTGTCTGGTGAACCTGATCGAACGCGCGGGGCTTGCCGTCCTGCACCGTATGGACCCCGAGGTGGCCCATGGCCTGTCGCTGACCGCGCTTAATACAGGGCTGGTGGCCTTGTCTGGTCCGGTGACATCGGCACGCCTGTCTTGCATGCTTGCGGGGATGCCGCTTGCCAACCCCATCGGGCTGGCGGCAGGGTTCGACAAGAATGCGACCGCGCTTGGGCCATTGTCGCGCGCAGGGTTCGGGTTTTTGGAGGTAGGTGCTGCGACGCCCTTGCCACAACCCGGCAACCCCAAGCCACGCCTGTTCCGGTTGACCGAAGATCGCGCCGCGATCAACCGGTTCGGGTTCAACAATGACGGCATGCAGGTGATTGCCGCACGTCTTGCCCGGCGTCCGCATGGCGTGCCTGTCGGCCTCAATCTGGGGGCAAACAAGACCTCGCCCGACCGCTCGGCCGATTTTGCGCATGTTCTTGCGGCCTGCGGGCCGTATGTCGATTTCGCCACGGTGAATGTATCATCGCCCAACACCGAAAAGCTGCGTGACCTGCAAGGGGCCGAAGCCCTGTCGGCGCTCCTTGCGCGGGTGATGGAGGTGCGCGACGGGCTGGCGCGTCCGATCCCGGTGTTCTTGAAGATCGCCCCGGATCTGACCCCGGACGAGATTGCGGCGATTGGCGAAGTGGCGGTGCAGGCGGGTCTGGCGGGTATCATCGCCACCAATACCACGGTATCGCGTGAGGGACTGATAAGTGCGGACAGAGCCGAAATGGGCGGTCTGTCCGGGGCGCCATTGTTTGAAAAATCGACACGCGTTCTGGCGCAATTGTCGAAAGCCACCAACAACACGCTGCCCTTGATTGGGGTCGGGGGGGTCGCAACCGCCGAGCAGGCTTACGCCAAAATCCGCGCCGGGGCATCGGCGGTGCAGCTTTATACCGCTATGGTCTTTGCTGGCATTGGTGTGGCTGCCGAGATTGCCCACGGTCTTGATGCTCTGTTGGCCCGCGACGGGCACGCATCCGTTGCGGACGCAGTTGGAACCGGCCGGTCAGACTGGCTCTGACCGGCACTGTCCCGGTGCGCGATTGTCCGGAACGTGCGTTCTGTATCCAAGTTAGGCGTCCAATCAGCGCCCTTCCATTTGATCAAATTTCCGGCGATAAGAGAGCAAAGCCAGAGGGCCGCCATGCCAGAACCTGTGATCGCCGGAATTTCGTGTGACCGCCTGACCGTCTTTGCGGCGCGCGAAGCCAAGCGCTACTCCCAGTCCCGCCCCAAATCCGCTGCAGCATTGGCGGATGGCGCCAATGTATTTCTGAACGGCGTTCCGATGCATTGGATGCGCGACTGGCCGATGCCCCACCTTCCGCTGGTTGCCAAGGCCAAAGGCGCGCGGATCACCGATATCGACGGCTATGGCATTGATGACTTTTGCCTGGGCGATACCGGCAGCATGTTCGGCCATTCGCCCAAGCCGGTTGCTGATGCCATCCGCAAACAGGCCCGGCGCGGGTTGACCTATATGCTGCCCACGCTCGCCGCGCTGGAGGCCGGGCGGTTGTTGACCGAACGCTTTGGGGCCTTCCGCTGGCAGATTGCCACCACCGCGACCGATGCCAACCGGTTTGCCCTGCGTGTTGCGCGGGCTGTGACCGGGCGGCCCAAGGTTCTGGTGTTCAACGGTTGCTATCACGGCACGCTGGACGACACGATGGTTGAACTGCGGGATGGCCAAACCGTCAACCGGTCCGGTCTGGTCGGGCAGGTGCAGGATCTGTCAAAAACGGCGGTGGTCTGTGAATTCAACGATCTGGCGGGCGTCGAGGCGGCGCTGGTCAAGGGCGATGTGGCGGCCATTCTGACCGAACCTGTGATGACCAATTCCTGCATGGTGCTGCCCGAGAGCGGCTTTCTTGATGGCTTGCAGCGCCTCTCGCGCCGCTATGGGGCGCTGTTGATCATTGATGAGACGCATACCATTTCCACAGGTTTGGGCGGCTATACCGGCGTTCATTCGCTGGCACCCGATATGTTCGTTGCCGGCAAGTGCGTGGCAGGCGGGATGCCGACGGCAGTCTGGGGCATGACCGATGATGTGGCCGAGCGATTCAACAGCTACGACGCTGCGCGGTTGCCGGGCCATTCCGGCATGGGCACAACGCTTTCTGCCAACCCGATGCAATTCGCCTGTCTGGTGGCGACCCTGTCCGATGTGATGACCCCCGACGCCTATGCCCATATGGACAAGGGCGCGGACCGCTTGTCGTCGGGCTTGGGCAAGGCGATCAAGGCACATGGTGCGCCGTGGCATGTGGTGCGGGTCGGCGCGCGGGTGGAATTCATCTGCGCCCCAGGCCCGCTGCGCAACGGGTCAGAGGCCGCCATTGCGCATCAACCGCCGGTCGAGGCCGCGCTGCACACTGCCCTGTTGAACAGGGGCTGCCTTATTGCGCCATTTCACAACATGATGCTGGTCAGTCCAGCAACCAAACCGCGCCAGATCGACCGTTTGGTGCTGGCCTTTGACGAAATCCTGACCGAGCTCTTTGCCTGAGATTGCCATGACCGCACCCCACAGCCCCTCTGGTTCCACCGTCGCCGAGGCGGAATCGTTTCTCGCCGCCCATCCCGAGATCGAAGCTTTCGATATCGTATTGCATGATTCGAACGGCATTGGCCGCGGTAAGATCATTCGGCGGCATGAAATTTTGTCACTTTACAATAACGGTCGGCATCTGCCGATTTCCATTCTGGGCTTGGACATTTGCGGCGAGGATGTTCACGAAACCGGCCTGATCTGGGATCAGGGCGACGGCGACCTGCGCGCATGGCCCATCCCCGGCACCTTGGTGCCGTTGCACAACACAGCCCCGCCACGCGGCGAATTGTTGATGTCGATGTATGATCTGGACGGCAAACCGATGCCGTCTGATCCCCGCCATGCGATGCAGCGACAGGTCGATGCGCTTGCCGCCGAAGGGCTGTATCCAGCAGGCGCGTTCGAGCTGGAATTCTTCTTGCTGGCCAATGAACGTGGCCCTGATGGTAAGGTCCAGCCCGCCCGCGATGTGCTGGATGGGCGTAAATCGTCAAAAACGGAAGTGTATTCGGTCGATCATCTGCACGGGATGTTGCCGCTGTTTTCCGACATCTACGCCGGGGCTGCCAAGGCCGGGATCACGGCCGAGACGATGATTTCGGAATATGCCCCCGGTCAGTATGAACTGACGCTGCACTACCGGACGGATGTGATGCAGGCAGCAGATGATCTGATGCGCCTGAAACGGATCGTGCGGGCGCAGGCCCGTACGCGTGGTGTCACGGCCTGCTTCATGGCCAAGCCGAACGAAGACTACGCCGGGTCTGGCATGCATTTTCACGTCTCGATGATGGACGCGGACGGCACCAATGTCTTTGTCGAGGCTGAAGAGGGCAAGTGGAACGATACCCTTTTGCATGCGATCGGAGGGCTTCGTGCGACGATGGGGGAATCGATGCTGGTGTTTGCGCCGCATGCGAATTCCTGGCGTAGATTTGCCAGTCAAAGCTACGCACCGGTCAGCCCGACTTGGGGTGTGAACAACCGGTCGGTGGCGCTGCGGATTCCGGCCGGTGACATTCGTGCACGACGGATCGAACACCGGCCTGCGGGGGTGGATGCCAACCCGTATCTGGTGGCGGCGACCGTTTTGGCAGGGATCCGGCACGGGTTGCAGCTTCGCCTTGATCCGGGGCCTGCAACGGTCGGGAATGGCTATGAAGCCGGGCAGGATGCACCGCTGATTCCGCTGGATTGGCGGCAGGCGATCGAGTCGGCAAAGGCGTCAGCCTTTTTGAAAGATGCCTTGGGCGCAGACATGCACCGTACCTTTACCGCAATCAAGGCGGCGGAATATGCCCGTGTGATGCGGACTGTATCGGAAGTGGATTTCGATCTGTATCTGCACACGGTCTGACAGGTGATCCAACCGAAAACGCCCGGTTCCTTGAAAAAGGGCCGGGCGTTTGGCTGTGATCTGACAGGGTCACATGTTCGCAGGCTGCGGGAAACCGAGGACATGATAGCCACCATCGACATGGATAACCTCGCCGGTGGTTGAAGCCCCAAAGTCGGAACACAGCCACGCCGCCGTGCCGCCGATGGCATCCAGTGTCGCATTGCTGCGCAGGGGCGCGTTTTCTTCGGTGTGGCGATACGTGGCGCGGGCGCCGCC